>DQNS01000019.1 GCA_015659035.1 Acidobacteriota bacterium
CCCGACAAGGCGGAGCGGTTCCTCCATCCGTCGATCGACCACCTGCACGACCCCTTCCAGCTCGCGGATCTCCCGCTGGCGGTCGACCGGTTGCTACGCGCCATTGACCGCAAGGAACGTATCGCCGTGCACGGCGACTACGATGTCGACGGGGTGACATCGACCGTGATTCTCCGGCGACTGCTCGAGCTGCTCGGAGCAGACGTCGTGCATTTCATTCCGGACCGGATCAAGGATGGGTACGGGCTCGAACCGGCCGGCATCGAGCGGCTCGCGGCTCAGCAGGTCAGCGTCGTCGTCTCGGTCGACTGCGGCATCCGAAGCGATGCTGCCGCCACCCGGGCGCGCGAGCTCGGGCTTGACCTCGTCATCACCGACCATCACGAGCCGGACGCCACGTTACCGCCGGCCCTCGCGGTCATCAACCCCAAGCGTCCCGATTGCCCATACCCCGACAAGGACCTCGCCGGCGTCGGTGTCGCCCTCAAGCTCGTCCAGGCACTGTGCCAGCGGACCGACCACACGCGCTGGCTGCCGGGGTTCCTCAAGATGGCGGCGCTGGGGACGGTAGCCGACGTGGTGCCACTGCGTGGCGAGAACCGGGTCATCGCCAAACTGGGACTCGACCAGCTGTCCCGAGGCCCGCACACCACCGGTCTACGAGCGCTGCTGGACTCCACCGGGCTACTGGGACAAACGCTGACCAGCTTTCACATCGCGTTCCGTCTGGCGCCGCGCATCAACGCCGCCGGCCGGATGAGCACCCCGGACCTGGCCGCCCGCTTGCTGCTGCTCGCCGACGAGGGACGTGCCGCCGAGGCGAAGGACCTGGCCGAGCAGCTCGACACAGAAAACCTGCGGCGTCAGCAGGAGGAGGCGGACATCCTGACGGCGGCGCGGCGCCGCGTGGACACCGACCCCGACGTCGGCGCGCACGCGATGCTGGTCGTCTGGGGCGAAGGCTGGCACCGCGGCGTCATCGGCATCGTCGCCGCGAAGCTCGTTGATGCGTTTCACCGGCCGGCCATCGTGCTCGCCATCGACGGGGATCTGGCCTACGGGTCCGGTCGGAGCATTCCGGGGTTCGATCTGCTGGATGCGCTGGAGCACTGCGGCGATCTGTTCACGCGGTTCGGTGGACATCGCCACGCCGCCGGCCTGACTATCGAAACCGGACGGCTGAAGGCGCTCCGGACCCGTCTCACCGCGTTCGCCGACGACCGGCTCGGCCCGGACGATCTGACCCCCCGGTTACGTGTCGACCGCCGGCTGCCCCTGGCGGCGATCACGCCGGCCGTCGTGGAGGGGCTGCGGGCGATGGAACCGTTCGGCGCCGGGAACCCGCGTCCGGTGTTTCACACCGGGCCGGTTGAGCTGGCACGCGGCCCGCGTGTCATGAAGTCCAGACATCTGTCGATGGCGGTGCGTCAAGACACACGGGTATTCCGGGCAGTGGCGTGGCGGATGGCCGAGCGAGCGGAGTTTGTGACTCGACACGGCGACGCACTGGACGTGGCGTTCAACCTGACCGAAAACCACTACCGAGGCGAACACACCGTCGAGTTATCCGTTGCCGACATCCGGCAAGCCCGATAGAGTCAAATGGTGGACCAGGACGGCAACCAGTTCGAAGCGCGGCGACCCGCCATCGAGGCCCAGGAGCGGGCTGTCGGCGGACGACGGGCGCCGGCGAGCCGGGAGTCGGCACCGCCCTCGACACGTCCCTTCTGGCGGCCACAGTGGCAGGGAGTCGCCCGCCTCGGGTTGGCGCTCGGACTCGTCGGGTTCGCCGCGGTGGTCTTTCAGGCTGTCCAGGAGCGTGTGGACCCGGTCGCCCCGCCGGTCATCGACCGCCTTGACCCGGACGCGGTCATCGAGAGCACCCGTGTCGAGTTGGTGCGAACCGCCGGCGGCGAGGAGAACTTCGTGCTCACCGCGCCCCGTCAACAGACATACGAGAACGGGTCGACGCGGTTCTTCGGGGGCGTGAGCCTGACGGTCACCGAGCAGGCCGACCGCCAGAGCTTCATCGTGACCGGCACCGATTTGAGAATGGGCGGCGCCGAGACCAACTTCACCATCAGCGGCGACGCGCAACTGACGGTGTCTGATGGCTTGGTGGTCCGCACCGGCGCGCTCGTCTATACGCGAGGGCAGAGCCTCATGACGATGGAAGATGGAACGGCGGGGCCCACGACCATCAGCCGATCGGGTCTGGAGGCGTCCGGCCGCAACCCGGTGTACGACCGCGACCGGGCGATGTTCAATCTCCCCGAGGCGGCCATGGCCCGTCTGACCGGAGACGCTGACCACGCAGCGGTCACGATTGAGTCGGCACGCGCGACCCTCGCCCATGCTGACCGCTACTGGCACTTCGAGGGGGGCACGAGGGTGGTTACCGGGTCGATGGTGCTCGAGTCCGAGAACGCGACGGCGCATTTCGGGGAAGCGGAAACCGCGCTCGAACGGCTCGATCTACGTGGGAGCGCGCGTATTTATCCAACCGAGTCGACGTCCGGGGAGCTGTACGAGCTGAGCGCCAGTGACATGACCCTGACGTTCGAGGAGACGACTCGCACCTTGACGCGGGCGACATTGAGCGGGGACGCGAGCATTCATTCGACCGACCCGGCGCCGGGTGGCCTGCGCCGGATGCGCGCCCGTGAGATGACGGTGACCTTCGACGAGACGAGTGGCGCCGTCGAACAGGCGAGGCTCTCGGGAGAATCGACAATCGAGCTGGTCGGGTCCGCCGGCGGTCGAGGCGCCCGGATTAGCGCCGCGACGATGGACGTCATCATGGCGCCAGACCGCGGCAACGTGACGGCGCTCGAGGCCTGGGACGACGTCCGTCTCCAGCTGCCCAACACGCCGGATGGCGCGCAGCAGGAAATCCGTGCGGGCAGGTTGAGCCCCGATGGCCCGCCGGGCGCCGAGATGACCGCGGTACGCCTCGAACAGAACGTGGAGTACCGGGAGTTGGGCACGGCCACGAACACCGGCGCCGAGATGAGCCGCGTGATTCGAGCCGAGCGGCTGGAGGCCCGAGTAGAGGAGGGGCTCAGCGCCCTGGTCGAGGCCCGGTTCCTCGGTGACGTGCTATTCGAGGACGGGACCATGCGTCGGATGTTAGCCGACGAGGCCGTCTATGACGTGCTAGGCGGTTTGGTGAGGCTCAGTGCAGGCGGCGACGCGGGTCGCACGGTAACACTGAGCGACGCCGGGAGCGACGGCGACGACACCATCGACGTGATAGCCGACGTCCTGACCATCAGTCTGATTCGGATGGTGGCGCCGCCGCTCCCGGTGGAGGCGGCCCCGGAACCGACGCCCTCGGCGCCGGAACCGACGCCCCCGGCAGAGGCGGCCCCGGAACCGGCACCCATCCCGGAGCCGGCGCCGGTGGTGCCGAGGTCCTATTCGATCGCACTGGCCGGTCACGAGGTGAGCCTTGACGGCGAGACGCTCGAGGCGTCCGGCAACGTCACGAGCGTGCTGACGCCCCGGGGCGATGACACCCCGGAATCGGTCTCGGGGAAGATGCCCATCTTGCTCGATGACGACCGGGAGGTGTTGGTGAGCGCCGACGCGGTCCGGTATGACGGCAACGCGGGACAGGCCACCTACACTGGGCAGGCCCATCTGTGGCAAGGCGGAACCAGTTTCTGGGGCGACACCCTGACGCTCGACGACCGGACGGGCGATCTGATCGCCAGGGGCAACGTACGGACCAGCATCCAGCTCGGGCGACTGAACGAGACGACCCAGCGTATTGAGATGTCCCTGACCTACGCCGAGGCCGACACGTTCGTCTACGATGAGGCGGCGAAACGCGCCGTCTACGAGACCACGGCGCGGCTGCGCTCCGAGCACGTGGACCTAAAGGCCGATACGATCGCGGTGTTTCTGGAGACGGATGGCCGAACCCTGGACAAGCTCCAGGCGACCGGCGATGTGAAGCTTCGCCTGGACGGCCGCTGGGCAACAGGGGAAAGTCTCGTGTACTACGAGGCGGAGGGCCGATACGAGATGGAGGGCGCGCCCGTCGAGATCGTTGAAGAGGTCGAACCGGTGGAGACAACCACGACCGCGCCTCCGCCACCCGGCGCCATCCCGCCACCGCCCTCCTGTCGCAGCTCCACGGGGCTCACCCTGACGTTCTACCGGTCCACCGACACCGTGACCGTCGACGGCCAAGAGGAGCGGCGCACCGAGATCAACAGTGGCACGTGCACCCCGCTGACGTTCTAGCGAAGCCGCGGCGCAAACCACCCAGACGGACGTCGCCGCAGCAGCGCACGGCGGCGTTTCTCAAAGCGCCGCTACGCGGGGGCTAGACATCTTCTCGGGGCGACGCAAACGTGTTTCACGCGCTTCGATGTTACCCTCCGCGGATGTCTAGTTAGTTGCCTCCCTAGAAATGGCTACGCTGCGGACACTGAATCTCACGAAATCGTATGGCGGGCGCACGGTCCTGCGTGACGTCAGTCTGAGCGTCACGTCCGGCGAGGTGGTGGGTCTGCTGGGCCCGAACGGGGCTGGCAAGACGACCACGTTCTATCTCGTCGTCGGGCTCACAGCGCCGGACCGGGGCCAGGTCACCTTGAACGGGGAGGATGTAACCGACGACCCGATGTATCTGCGCGCGCGCAAGGGCATCGGGTATCTGCCGCAGGAGCCGTCGATCTTCCGCGGGCTCACCGTCGAGCAGAACATCCTGGCGATTCTCGAGACCCTCGGCCTGTCGCGCGCCGCGCGGCGCAACCGACTGCGCGAGCTGCTCGAGGAGCTCAATCTGACTCCGCTCGCCAAGTCACCCGCCCACACCTTGTCCGGGGGCGAGCGGCGCCGGGCCGAGATCACCCGGGCGCTGGTGATCTCGCCATCGTTCATGCTGCTCGACGAGCCGTTCGCCGGCATCGACCCGATCGCCGTGACCGACATCCAGGAGATCATCTTCCATCTGAAAGCCCGTGGCATCGGGGTACTCATCACCGACCATAACGTCCGCGAGACGCTGCGCATCACGGACCGCGCCTACATCGTGCACGACGGCGCCGTGTTCCGCAGCGGCACCCCCGCCGAGCTCGCACGCGACGAGGACGTCAAGCGGATCTATCTGGGTACCGATTTTCGTTTGGACTAAGATCAGAGCAGGTTCGACACCGCACGTACCGGGTCGACCAGGCAAGGTCAGGAGCAACGAGCGCTCCTGCGTCCCCTCTCCCTCCGGGAGAGGGCCGGGGTGAGGGCCCAGGCTCTCGAGAATATGGCGCTTCAACCACGACTCCAGATGCGGCTGTCTCAGAAGCTCATCTTGACGCCGGCCCTGCAGCAGGCGATCAAGCTGCTCCCGATGACGACGCTCGAGCTGGTCGAGATGCTGAACCAGGAAGTCGTCGAGAACCCGATGCTGGAGGAGGTCCCGGACGAGGAGCTGCAGCAACCCGAGACCGCCAGCCCGGCGGAGAAATCGGAGGAGCCGCCAGCCGATGCGGAGAAACAGGACTCCTGGGACGACGCCGACTACGAGTATTTCTTTGGTGACTACCTGGACGACGGGTATCGCGCGCGCGCACCTCGCGAGGTCAAGGAACTCCCGCCAATCGAGAACACGCTCTCCACAAAAAGCTCGTTGGCCGATCACATGATGTGGCAGTTGTCGCTCCAGACCAAGGACGACGACCCGTTGGTGCGGGAGATTGGCGCGGCGATCATCGGCAATCTCGATGACGACGGCTATCTGGTGGCGTCGATCGAGGAGATCGCGGCGATGGGGAGCTGGTCCCTCGTCGAGGTCGAACGGGTGCTTCGAGTGGTCCAGGGCTTCGATCCTGTCGGGGTGGCCGCGCGCGGGCTGCAGGAGTGCCTGCTGCTACAGATCGACCATCTTGGACTGAACGGTACCGGAAGCGAGACCATCGTCCGGGAACACCTGAAGCTCCTCCAGAATCACCAGGGGCGGGAAATCGCCCGCCGGATGGACATGTCGGTCGAGGAGATCAGGCACGACATCGACGTCATACGACAGCTCGATCCAAAACCCGGCAGCCGTTACAACCCGACCTCGTCCCAGTTCGTGATCCCTGACGTGCACGTGGTGAAGGTCGAGGATCGGTATGTCGTCGTGCTGAACGAGGATGGGATGCCGCGACTGCGGATCAGTCCGGTCTACCGGAGGCTGCTCGACAAGAAGAGCAAGAACAGCGAGGAGACCCGGGCCTATGTGAAGGAGAAGTTCCGCTCGGCGCTGTGGCTCATCAAGTCGGTCGACCAGCGTCAGAAGACCATCTTCAAGGTGGCGACCAGCATCATCACGTTCCAGACGGAGTTTCTCAACCGGGGCATCGAGCATCTCCGCCCGCTCGTGCTGCGGGACGTGGCCAACGACATCGGGATGCACGAGTCCACCGTCAGCCGGGTGGTCAACAACAAGTACATGCACACCCCGCAAGGGGTGTTCGAAATGAAGTACTTCTTCCACAGCGGCATCAGCAGCGTCTACGGCGAGAGTGTTTCCTCGGTCACGATCAAGCAACGCATCCGGAAGATCATCGAAGAGGAGAACCCCGACAAGCCACTGAGCGATTCTCGGATCGTGCGTCTCCTGCAAGATGAAGGGCTGGTGCTCGCCCGCCGCACGATCGCGAAGTATCGGGAAGAGCTCAAGATTCCCACCTCGAGTCAGCGCAAGGTCATGTTTTAGCGACACGCATGGAGTGCACCGTGACAGGACGGCACATGGAGATCAGCGGTGAGTTGCGCCGGCTGATCGACCGACGGCTCCTCCCGCTGGAGCGGCTCCTCGGCGACGCCCTCGTGTCGGCGGACATGGTCATGGCCACGAAGCATCATCGGTGTATGTCCGAGCTCGTGGTGCACGCCCGAGGCGATCACCGGCTTCACGGACTGGCGGAAGGGTCGAACTGGCAAGCCGCCGTCGGCGCGGCGGTCGAAAAAGTGATGCACCAGGCCCAGACCCTGAAGGGAAAGTGGCATGGACGGCGCCGCGATGCGGCACCCTCGCCCAGCTTGGCTGGGACCGATGACGCCGACACGAGCACCGACCAAGGACCCAGGCGAGAATAACTATGCCATTGACCCATGTGTTCGCGCCCGGGTCCTGAAGCCGATGACAGCCACACGTCCGGAGCCGGCGATCCGGAAGCGGACGGCTCGGTTTGTGGTGGTGACTGGGCTGTCGGGCGCCGGCAAGTCAGCGGCCATTCGGGCGCTGGAGGATCTTGGGTATCTCTGCGTCGACAACCTGCCGACCGTCCTGATCCCGACCCTGGCGGACCTGACGCTGGGGGAGGGCGCCACCTACGACTCGGTCGCCGTCGTGGTGGATGCCCGTGACCGGTCATTTCTCGACCAGTTTGCCGGTATCTTCAAGTCATTGCGGGCACGGCGCGATCTTGGCACCTGGTTGATCTTCCTGGAGGCGTCGGACGCGGCCTTGCTCCGACGCTTCAGTGAAACACGCCGGCCCCATCCGCTCGCGCCAACCGGGTCGGTCATCGAAGGCATCCTGGCCGAACGGGCTCGACTCCGCCGCATCAAGAAGATGGCGGACAAAGTGCTCGACACGTCGGATCTCACCGTGCACGAGCTGCGCCGCGCGTTCCGCGAGCTCTCGCAAGGTGACGACAAGCAGACGCGGTTGACGGTGACGCTCTTGAGCTTCGGCTACAAGCACGGCGTCCCCGGCGAATCAGACCTCCTCTTCGACGTACGCTTTCTGCCCAACCCTCACCTCGTCCCCGGGTTGCGCCAGCTCACGGGCAAGAACCAGGCGGTGCGGGACTATGTCGCGGCGGCCGACGCGACCACACCGTTCCTGGACATGACGACCGATCTGCTCCGGTTCCTGATTCCGCAGTACACCACCGAAGGGAAGAGCTACCTCACCATCGGGATCGGCTGCACCGGCGGGCATCACCGGTCGGTGGCGATCGTCGAGCAGCTGAAGACCCGGCTAGCCGGCGTTCCCGGCGTACGGTGGCGGGTAAAGCATCGTGACATTGCGGTCGAATAGCGCGGACGGCGACGATGCGCGTGGCAACCGCCCAGCCTCCGATGACAGACGCGATATGAAAGTCGACAAGCCCTGGGGATACGAGCTGCGTTGGGCCAGAACGGACCGCTATGTCGGTAAGGTGATTCATGTCGACGCGGGCCACGCCCTGAGCCTCCAGTATCACAACGTCAAGGACGAGACGATCCTGGTGTGGAGCGGACGCATGCTCTTCGAAATCGAGGAAGGGGGCCAGCGGGTCACACGCGAGATGGGTCCGGGCGACAGCGTGCACGTCACGCCCGGTACGGTCCACCGGATGACCGCGATCGAGGACACCGACATCTTCGAGGTGTCCACGCCGGAGCTCGACGATGTCGTCAGACTCGAAGACCGCTACGGCCGCGCGGACCCCAAACAGGGGTGACGGGTTCTAGCGAGACGGCGCATGGCATCCACGCGCCGGTTTGCTAGAACGGAATGTCGTCCTCGGTCAACTCGGGCGGACCGGACGCCCCACCGCCGCCGCCGGGAGACGGCGCGGGCGATCCGTAGTCGCCACCATCGGCGCCACCACCACCGCCGCCGCGACCACCGAGCAACACGATCCGATCTGAGCGGATCTCAGTGGTGTACTTATCGTTCCCATCTCGATCTTGCCACTTGCGGGTCTGCAGCTTCCCCTCGACATAGACCTGACGCCCCTTGAGCAGATACTGCTCGAGCGACTCGGCCGTCTTGCCCCAGATCACGACACGGTGCCACTCGGTACGCTCCTGCCGATCGCCGGACGACTTGTCGGTCCAGACTTCGGTCGTCGCCAGGCTGATCGTGGTGACCGCCGTGCCGCCGGGCGTGCGGCGGACCTCCGCGTCCCGCCCCAGGTTGCCGACGATGATGACCTTGTTGACGGTTCCCATATCTGTCTCTGGCTAGTCCCGGCCGCGGCCGCTGACGACGGCTGCTACTGGTTGAGCCGATCGAGCCACTGCTGGGCGAGACTCGCCATGTTGTCTTCCGGATAGTTCTGCACCACCAACTCGAAAGCCTGCCGGGCGAGCTCCGGCTCGCCGAGACGGTCGAGTGCCAACCCGCGTTTGTAGAGCGCGTCGGCCACCGCGTCGCCATCGGGATAGTTGAGCACCACCTGCTCGAAGGCCTCGGCCGCTTCGCGATACTGGCCGTCCAAGTAGTGGTTGTTGCCGATGTAGAACTGCGCGTCGTCGGCCAGCTCGGATCGGGGGAACGTGCTGATGTAGACCTCGAAACCTTGAATCGACAGCGCCCACTGACCGGTCGTGAAGTCGGAGTACGCGGTGTCGTACAACCGCTGTGGAGATACGCCGGGATTGCCCTGGACGACCGCCACACGCGCGGGCACCGGGGTTTGCGCCGTTGGGAGACCGGTCTCGGGGTCCACCGCCAGCTGGGTCCACGGCGACGTCCTCGGCGGAATCGCCAGCCGCAACGCCTCGACCTCCTGCGCCAACGACGACACGCGCACGTTTGTCTCGTCGACTTTCTCGCGCACGACCCGTACCCCGCCCGCCAGGTTGCCAACCAGCAATTTCTGGTCCGCAAAGGCTCGGCGCGTGTCCTGGGCCTGCACATCGAGCGTGGTCAGCAGCGTCTTGAGGGTCTCGTCGAGCGTCCCCAGCATCAGAGCCAGCCGCACCGTCTGCTCTTGCAGCATCCGGATATCCGCCATCATTTGCTGATGCTCGCGGTCGGCGCCGCGAACCGGGGTGACCACGAGCAGGGCGATGACCCAGCCGAGCACGAGCGAAGAGAGTAGCCGTTTCATGAACCTACCTCTGTCAGGAACCTGATACAACGCATCATATCCTACCGCGATAGACATCTCCTAGGGTGAGATCGTGACATTTGGATCGACTCTTCATGACACGAGGAGATGGTTAGCCGCCGTGTAGCGTGGCCTGTGAGAAAAGCCTGCAGCGAGGTGGGAGCCGACCCTCGTCTGGACGGTTTGAGGCGGAGCTTCGCTGCCTCCGTGGTGAAAGTCCCACGTCGCACCGAGAGCCGTCGCAGGCAATGCCGCGTCTGGTCGGCGCAAGGCGCGACGAGGGAGCCTACCGGCAGTCTTCGACTGAGGAGCACCGTAGCCAGGCGGGATGCAGCGCCGGTCGAATGCAGCGGGACTGTCTTTCACCACGGGCTGTCCCGCTACCTCGCCGTGATCACGAAGTGCGCCCGGCGGTTCGCGGCCCAGGCGTTCTCGTCGTGTCCGGGGTCAAACGGGAACTCATTCCCGTAACTGACCGTGCGTACGCGGTCCGCGTCGACGCCGAGCTCCACCAGATACTGCTGCGCCACCAGCGCTCGCCGCTCGCCCAGCCCCAGGTTGTACTCGGCCGTCCCGCGCTCGTCGCAGTGTCCCTCGATGGTAACGACCCAGCTAGAGTACCGTTGCAGCACCTCGGCGTTGGCTTCGAGCATCTGTCGGGCCAGGTCATCGAGCTCCGAGCTGTCGAGTACGAAGAAGGCCGGTTCGAGCGGTGACTCGCGGTTGATCTCCTCGAGGGACCGCGACGCGAACTCGTCATCCGGGGTCAGCTCCGTCGGCACGACCGGTGGCGGCGCCGCCGGCGGCGGCGGCGGCGGTGACGTCGGCGCCGTGGTGCTCGTGGAGACCGGCGGCGGGGGAGGGGTCTCTGGCGCGACGGGCGCCGCCTGCCGGGCGCAAGCCGCCTGCAGCCAAAGCGCGATCACCACGAGCGCAACGCACCCAACCCGGTTCGTGGTTCCTCGAGTTTGCATCCCCTGTTCCTCTCCCAGTGACCCGTCGCGGGCGAATCACTACCGCTCGCCGGGTACGTCATCGTGACCAACTCGGCATCTCGTTGTTGCCGTCGGAGGTCACCCGGCTTAGCCCGTTGCCGTCGCGACCGATCGTATAGATCTGCTTCAACCCGCTGCCACGCGTCGACGTGAAGGCGATGTGCCGGCCGTTGGGCGAATAGCTCGGGCTCTCGTTCGACCCGAGTCCATAGGTCAGCTGACGCACCTCGTTGGTGGCGAGATCAAGCACCTTGATGTCGTGCCCCGGACCAGTCTTCGACGCGTAGGCGATCTCGTTGAACGGCGGCGGTGACCACGTCGGTCGGGTGCAATAGGTCTCGTAGGTCAATCGCCGAAACCCGGTGCCGTCGGCCCCGATCACGTAGATCTGTGGCGAGCCGGTGCGGTCAGAGGTGAACGCGATCTGTTGGCCGTTCGGCGACCAAGTGGGACTTTCGTCGATCCCCGGATGATTCGTCAGCTGGCGTACGTCGCCGCTGCCGTCGACATTCACGACGTAGATATCAGGGTTGCCGTTCCGGTTCGACCAGAACGCGATCTGAGTACCGTCGGGCGAGAACGCCGGTGTGAAGTTGTGGTCCTCGGTGTTGCCGTTGGCCGGTCGGGTCATCCTCCCCTCGTAGAGATGGGACACGATCACGTCGGGAAATCCGCTCAGGTAGGACGTATACGCAATCGAGCGGCCGTCGGGCGACCACGCCGGTGTGAGGTTGAGCGACCGTGAGACCGTGACACGGCGGACGTTGGCACCGTCGTAATCGGCGAAAATAATCTCCTTCACCGGTCGGTCCTCGACCAGCCCGAGCACCGACTCGCTATACCGGTCGGTCACGAAGGCGATCCGTGTCCGGGCGACACCCTGGAGACCGCGCTGGTGCCGGTGGATCTCGTCGGACAGCTGATGCGCGTAGCGCCGCACGTTGCGGTTCAACCCGCTGTAGACCACGCCGAAGGCCGACTCCAGCGACCGCACCGAAAACAACCGGGCCATGATCTCGATCTGGCTGTCGCTCGTCGCCTCGACGGTACAGCTGATCACGCCATCGGCGCCGAGCTCCTGCCAGCGGTCGAACGGGAGGTCTTCCAGCGACCGCGCGACCGGAATCGTGCGATAGATGTCCCGGGGAATTATCCGGAACTCACGTTCGAACTCCAGATCGTCCCTAAGCACCTGGGCGATGGTGCGCGCCGCCTCGGCCGTCGCCGCGTCCGGCGTACGCGTCAGACAGTCGGGCACCGCGAAGCTGGGTGGGGTCCCGATGCGCTCGCCGATGATCAGGTCGACCTCGTCTCGTTGGCTGGGCTGCGGCGACTGCCCGGTCGTGGTCACCTGGATGAGGGACAGGCCGGCGATGCAGGCCGTCGATAAGAGGAAGCGTGGGATGCGGGTCATGACAATGGATGGTTGGAGCTGGGCTGTAGGGTCATTCTACCGACCGTCGCCACGACGAGCGTCAAGACGATGGTCGCGGAGGCGGGCTCGAGAACGCGTGGAGCGGTGCCCATCAAGGCCTCTCCTCAGCGAAGTATCGGAACGTCAGATGGACCGTCAGGTCATCTGACGCAAAACGGGACGGTAGCGGGGTCAGGCTCGCCAACCGCAGCGCGCGCTCTGCGCTCGTGTCCAGGGCGAAATAGCCGCTCGGCGTCTCGAGCTCGATGTCGGTGAGCCGACCATCTCGCTGAATCGTGAACTTCATCTTCACTTCGGCCGAGACCCGCTGTCGGCGGTTCCAGCGCCGGTCAATCAGATCGACCATGAGGCTGAGATACTCGGGGCAGCAGAAATCAGCCACGTCGAGTTGGACGCCCGAGCCGAGCCCGCCCGCCGACAACCCCGCCCCGTCGCCTTCGGACCCGGTCTCGGCCAGCGCGTTCCCCTCACGTCGTAGCGTCGGCCCACGGGTCGGCGTGCGGCCCCTGGACTCGTCGGGCGCCGACTCCACCGCCACGTCCGCCTCCGGCCGGCGGCGAGCGTCGGGGGTCGGAATCGTCATCTCGGGCGGCGCCGGAGCGGGCGGCTGCTCCCACTGGGCCTCGTCCGCCTCCTCCAGAGGCAACGCCTCCTGCACCGGCCGCGCGGCCAGCGCCGTCAGCCCGCCCTGGCTCGGTCCGACCGGCCCGCCAAGACTGATGTTCATCACAACGGTCGGCATCTCGGTCTCGGGGCTCGACAGGAACCCGGCCGGCCAGAAAATGATGACAGCGATGAGCACCGCGTGACTGACCAGCGAGAGCGCGTAGGCCAGCCAGAGCGCGTGGCTCTGTCCCAGGCTGTCCTGGTCCCTGGCCCGCTCACGCAGGATGTCGGTCGTCGACTCCATCTAGCAGCCCGTGGTGAAAGCCCCGCTGCGTTCAACTGGCGTTGACTCCCGGCTGACGGCGTTGCTTCTCAGTCGGTCCTGGTCAGCGCTCGACCAAGAAGTCGGTCACCAGACCGACGTTGGTGACGCCGCCCTCCTTCAGTTTGTCCATGACGGACATCAACTCCTGCAGGGTGATTTCCCCGTCGCCGCGCAGGAAGACATCCTGCTCGGTTCGTTCGAGCAACTCCTGTCGCATCCGTTCGTCCAGGATCTCCACCCGCACCGGATCATCGTCGACCTGGACGATCCGGTCGGCGCGAAACGAGAGCGGGATCGTCACGAACAACCGCTCGGCGGCAATCTGGTCCGCCCGGCGTGCGACCGGGAGGCTCACGTCGAGTCCGCGTTGCATCATCGGCGCCGCGACCATGAAGATGACCAACAGCACCAGCATCACGTCGACCATCGGCACGACGTTGATCTCGGACAGCGAGGTCGCCACACGCCGCTGGCTCCGGCGGCGCCGCCCCCCGCGCGCTCCACCCGCGCCCTGGTCCTGAATCGTCGACATGATCAGCCCGTCTCCTTCGTAGACGTCGCTGCCTCTGAGGGCCCGGTCAAGAATGACTTCGCATTGTTGGCCGCCGATCCATCCCATCTGGCGGCGTTCCTCGTTGGTCGAATACGGCCGGTATGCTCCCTCCGCGTGCCTTGCAATAGCCGGGCGCGGCATGAATACGACGCCCAACAATGCGAACTTATTCTTGACCGGACCCTAAGTAAAGTTCCGCTCGGCGATGTTGAGGAACTCCAGGGAGAAATCCTCTATCCCCGACAGGTAGAGCTTTACCTTATTCGTCAGGAGGTTGTAGAAATACACTGCCGGAATGGCCGCCGCGAGGCCGGCCGCGGTGGCGATGAGTGCCTCGGCGATGCCGGGCCCGACCACCGACAGGTTCGTTGATCCGGTCCCGCCGATTGCCTGGAACGTTGTCACAATCCCCATCACGGTACCGAACAGCCCGATGAACGGCGTGATGCTCGCGGTTGTCGCGAGCAGGTCCACGCGATGCTCCAGCTTGTTGGCCTCGACCCCCGACGCCCGCAGCAGCGCCCGATCCAGCGCATCGAAGCTTCGTAGGGTTAGACGACCGCCGGCGGCCGCTGGTCGGCCACCGGGGTTGGTCGCCCCATCTCCTTGGCGCAGTTGCGTGTTGAGCTCGGCGTACCCGGCCTGGAACACGCCCACCAGCGGACTGTGGGACAACGAGCGGCAGACCGACTGCACCTCGGAGAACTTGGTACTGCGTCTGAAGATGTCGAGAAAGCTCGACGTCTGGCGCTCGAGGCGCCGGAACTGCCACAGCTTGTTGAGAACGACGGCCCAGGAGGCAATGGAGAACAGAAAGAGGATGAAGAGCACACCCTTGGACAGCGGCGACGAGGCCGCGATCCATGCGAGGGCGTTCCCACCCAGTCCACTGTCCGACGCGCCAAGCGCCTGCGTCTGCAGGGCAATGGCGTAGTAACCAAGGGTACGCACAAACCCCTCCGTTGACTACAGAGCGCGCCGCTGGGAAAGCGCCGACTGGGAAGTGTAACACGACACCGAATAGCTGTCAAACATATGATACGATGGAACTTCTCGGTCCCCTGGGACACGCATCGACACGGTCGGGCCGTCATATTGGAGCCGTTTGCGCGGGGGCCTCGCAGACCGCCCGCCTACGGTGGTCGACGCGATCTCGAGAGCGTGATGATCCGCTTTCTTAGCATCCGCGACCTGGCCGTCATCGACCATCTCGAGCTCGAGCTCGATGCCGGTCTCAATGTCCTGACCGGAGAAACCGGCGCTGGCAAGTCGATCGTGGTTGGCGCACTCGCGTTGCTGCGCGGGGGCCGTGCGTCATCCGAGCTCGTGCGCACCGGCGCGGACCAGGCGGTCGTCGAGGCCGCGGCCGAGACGACCGACGGCCGCGAGCGGGTGCTTCGCCGTGAGGTGTCCGCACATGGTCGCAGCCGGGCGTTCATCGACGACCGCCTGGTCTCGACGAGCAGCCTGCGGGCGCTCGGCGCCGAGTTCCTCGACCTGCACGGTCAACACGAGCACCAGGCGTTGCTCGACCCCACCAGTCATCTCGATCTCCTGGACCGATACGCGCATCTCGGCACGGTGCGCGACGATGTGCGCGCCCGGTTCACGACCTGGCGACAGGCCAGCGGCGATCTCGACCGTGTCAGGAAGCACACGGCGAATCGGGAGGAACGGGCCGACATGGTGACGTTTCAACTGCGCGAGATCGACGATGCGAATCCCTCCGAAGGGGAGGACGACGCGCTCGCCGCCCAGCAGCAGATCCTCGCCAACGCCGACCGGTTGCACCAGCTGGCGGCTAAGAGCTATGCCGAGCTGTACGAGGGGGACGGGGCCGCGCTGGGCGCGCTCGCTCGGGTGTGGAAGCGGGTCGGGGAGCTGGCCACCCTCGACCCAGCCTTCACGGTGCATCTCGATGCACAGGGCGCGATCACGTCACAGCTCGAAGAGCTGGCCTACGCCCTACGCCCCTATGCGAGCGGCGTCGACACCTCGCCGGAACGGCTGCAGGCGGTCGAGGATCGACTGGCCAGACTCGAGCGTCTGAAACGGCGCTACGGCCCCACGCTGAGGGAGGTCGTCAGCCGGCGCGAGCAGCTGCGCATGGAAGCGGCGGAGCTCGAAGGCGGCACCGAACGCGAGGAGGACCTGCGCGCGCAGGTCGTGGCGGCCCGTGATGCCTATCTGGACATCGCAACGACGCTCTCGACACAGCGGCGGTCCCACGCCCCGATGCTGGCGCGGACACTCGCGCGTGGTCTCGCCGACCTGGCCATGGAGTGCACACGGTTCGAGGTCGTGTTCGACGAGCCTGCGACCGAAGAGGAACGGTGGAGCGACCGGGGCCTCGACCAGGCGGAATTCTATTTCTCGGCCAACCCCGGCGAAGACCTCAAACCCCTGGCTCGGGTCGCCTCCGGCGGCGAGCTGTCCCGGGTGATGCTGGCGCTCAGAACAACCGTCACGTCTCCCGAGACGTCGGGCAAGACCCTGGTCTTCGACGAGGTCGACGCCGGCATCGGGGGAGCAGCCGCCGAACGGATCGGCGCGAAGCTGAGAACGCTCGCCGACCGATATCAGGTGCTCTGCGTCACCCACCTGCCCCAGATCGCGGCCTACGGAACCAGCCATTTCCGTGTGACCAAATCAGTTCGCAACGGCCGGACGACGACAGACGTGACGCGTCTGGACGAAGACACCCGTGCCTCGGAAATTGCGAGGATGATGACGGGCACTCGTGTCTCGAGTACCGTATTGCAGAGCGCTCGTGAGTTGCTGATCACGGCAAGCGAAGAAAAAGCGAATATCTCGGGGCGAAACGCGAAAGCGAAAGGCGAAAGTAGGAATCGCTGACACACCCGACAAGACGGGGGTTCTCAGAGAAATGGCCCGAAAGTACTACATCGACACGTTCGGTTGTCAGATGAACGTCCACGATTCCGAGCGACTGGCCGGTCTCCTCGATCAGGCTGGATACGAGCCGGCGACCACGCCGAACGAGGCCGACCTCGTCGTGATCAACACCTGCAGTGTGCGCGAGCGGGCCGAAGATCGGTTGTACACGGAACTCGGCATGGTGGCTACCAACAAATCCGGCAAGCGGCCGATCGTCGCGGTGACCGGCTGCGTGGCCCAGCAAGAGGGAAGTGCGTTGCTCGAACGGGGACGGCGTGTGGATCTTGTGGTCGGCACCCAGGCTTTGACGCGTCTGCCGGAGATGGTGGATAGGCTCGTCCGGGACCGCCCCGAGCGAGTCGATATCAATCCATACGACAACGTGTCCTTTCCGCTCGGGGTTGCGCGCAGGTCCGACCCGGTCAAGGCGTCGGTCACCATCATCGAGGGGTGTAATGACTTTTGCGCGTTCTGTGTGGTGCCGTACACCAGAGGCCACGAGCGGATGCGCCCGGCTGGGGAAATCATCGAGGAAGTCCGTCTCGCTGCCGCGGAGGGGCACCGCGAAATCCATCTGCTGGGACAGATCGTCAATCACTACGCCGCGCCCGACCGTCCGGGCTGCGACTTCGCCGGGTTGCTCGAACTGGTGCACGACGTGACGGGTGTCGAACGCATCCGCTTCGCCAGTCCGCATCCACGGCACGTGACCGACCGGATGGTCGCCGTCATGCGTGCGCTGCCCAAGGTCTGCCGCCATCTACACCTGCCCGTCCAATCCGGTTCGACCAGCGTACTGACACGCATGCGGCGGCGGCATACGCGCGACGACTACCTGAAGCTGGTCGACCGTCTGAGAACGGCGATGCCGGACATCGCGCTCTCGACCGACATGATCGTCGGGTTCCCCGGGGAAACGGCGGAGGAGTTCGAGGACACGCTCAGCTTGACCAGGGCCGTTGGCTACCACAGCATGTTTTCGTTCAAATACTCGGAGCGACCCAACACGCTGGCGGTGAAGCGGCTGGCAGACGACGTGTCGGCAGCCGAGAAGACCCGTCGCATCGTCGCGCTACAGGAACTGCAGAAGAGCATTCAGGCCAAGATGCATCGTCGGCGCGTCGGCCGCGTGGTCGAGGTGCTGGTCGACTCGACGAGCCGCAGGCGTGCCTGGGAGCTCGCCGGCCGGACGACAGGCAACACCGTCGTCAACTTCAGCGCACCCAGGGAACTGCTTGGGCACCTGGTGCGGGTGCGCATCACCCAGAGCGGCCCGTTCAGCCTGCGAGGCGAGCTGCTGCCTGAGAGCGGCACGATCGCCTCCGGGATTCACCCGCGCGCGATCGGCGTCGGATGACGACAAGCGGACCGTGCGTACTCTGACCGCCGGGACAGCGTCGGTCGAATGCTGCGGGACTTTCACCACGGGCTGGCAGCGATAGCTCCGCCTCCAACCGTCCAGACGAGGGTCGGCTTCCGCCTCGCTGCCAGGCTTCTCTCAATGGCCCCCCTACGCGGTGCTAGACATCTCCGGCGGGCCACGAAAAGTTGATCCTGACGTTACAATGTCACCCTTAGGAGATGTCTAGACTCTCACCACGGGTTGTCAGCTACACGAGCATAGAGAGGATTTGACGATGCAGGTCGAAATGTCAATCAAGGGGCTGATGGTCGATCCGATCACGAACATGCCGATCGTCATCCTGCATGACAGCGAGGGGCAGCGCGTCCTACCGATCTGGGTGGGCCTCTTCGAGGCTAACGCCATCGCTCTGCAGATCGAAAACATCTCGATGCCACGACCGATGACGCACGACCTGCTGCGGAACGTCATCCACGACCTCAAGGCGGACGTGCAGAAAGTCGTGGTCAGCGACCTGAAGGAGAACACCTTCTATGCCGTCATCCACCTGGTCGTCGGAGGCGAGCTCGTGGCCATCGATGCCCGGCCGAGCGATGCCATCGCGTTGGCGTTGCGGGTGGGCGCGCCGATCTTCGCCGAAGACACGGTCATCGCCAACGCAAAGCAGCTGGACATCTCGCCGGCCAAAGGGGACTCCGAGCGGCTGCAGAAATGGCTCGAGGCGCTCGACCCTGAAACACTGGGAAAATACAAGATGTAGCCGCGTACGCGGTCGGGGCATGATGCCCGCCTGGGGAATTATGTTGCGAACCTCTGGGACGGGACGCTAGAATGACGCCGCATCACCATACGTTGGTGACCGTCACAGAACTGTCCAAGGAAACGTCTCCAGCGTGCCGTTCAAGATGATCGTCGCGATCGCCAATCAGAAAGGCGGGGTCGGAAAGACAACGACGGCGATCAACCTGGCTGCGGCACTGTCACTGCGCGGCAAACAGACGCTCCTGATCGATCTCGACCCGCAAGGCAACAGCACGCTGTCGTTCGTTCAGCGCGAGACCCTCACCGTTTCCGCCTACGAGGCCTTTGCCAATCCCGACTGCACGCTATCGGATGTCATCGTGCCTGCCGATCGGCAGGAAAATCTGTCGCTCGTACCCGCCCGTATCTCGCTGGCCAAGCTCGAAGCTCGCCTCGTCGGAGAGCTCGACGCGCACTTCAGATTGAAGGACCTCCTCGCACCGCTGGCGAAGCAGTATCCTTATGTCGTGATCGACTGCCCGCCGACACTCGGATTACTGACGGTCAACGCCCTGGTCGCGGCGAGCCATCTGTTGATCCCGATCCAATCATCGTATTTCGCCCTTGAAGGCACCGACGATCTCCTCGAGACAATCGAGAAGGTCCGAACGAGAGCCAACCCGAGACTTGAGATACTTGGCGTGCTGATTACAATGCTCGACAGGCGTACGTCGCTGGGTCGCGACATCCAGACGCAGATCAACAAGGTCTTCGGCAAGAAGGTCTTCAGGACCGTCATTTCGAAGAACGTGCGTCTCGAGGAGAGCCCGGCCTATCGCGAGTCGATCTTCTCTTTCGCGCCGGGCTCCAAGGGGGCTTCCGACTACTACAGTTTGTGCGAGGAGGTTATAGACCGTGCCTAGGCGAGGACTGCCGCGCGCCGTGAAGATGCGCCACGATGAGCACTATGTCGAGGCGCTTGCCGCCTCTTCGGGTACACCGATCGGACGCATGATCCCCATCGATCAGGTCGACCCGAATCCGGACCAGCCCAGACAGGTAATGGGTGATCTCTCCGAACTGATGGCGTCGATCACCGAGAAGGGAATCATCGAGCCACTCATCGTCAGGCAGCGGCGGGGTCGGTTCCAGATCGTAGCGGGGGAGCGACGCTACCAGGCGGCCGTTCAGGTCGGGCTGCGGGAGGTCCCGGCCGTGATCCGGGATGTCGACGACGCGGAGCTGATCGAGATCGCCCTCATCGAGAACCTGCAACGCCGAGACCTCAGCCCGTTCGAAGAGGCTCAGGCGCTGCACACCCTGGCCAGGGACCACGGGTTCAGGCATGAGGATCTGGCCAGACGCCTCGGGAAATCACGAACCTCAATCACCGAGTCACTCAGCCTCAACGCGATGCCGGACGAGGTTCGAGAACTTTGTCGGCTGGCCGACATTACGTCCAAGTCGCTGCTGCTACAGGTGGTTAGGCAAGGCGATGCGAAGAAAATGATCGCCCTCCTCGAGCGGTTGACCAGACGCTCTGGAGCGACGACACGGGAGCAGGCCAGAGCCGCGACCGCGAGACCGGGGCCCGGGCGACCCAAGGCTTTCACTTTCACCTACGTGCCGCCCGCCAAGACCTTCAACCTCAGCTTGAAGTTCCGCAAGTCGCGGGTCGACCGCGACGAGATCATCACCGCGCTCACCGCGATCATCGAGGAACTAAAGCGAGCCGACTGACACGGACCACTTAGCCTGCGAGAGCCCCGTTCGCGTCGGGCCTGTTTGTCTGTCTGAGCCCTGGCCATCCCTAAGTTAACATAACACCCCTTATTGGACCCAATAAGTACAAGGATTCAGGGTGACTCGAATCCAGGAATTTCTTGGGTCTCTTGGGTCTAATGAAGGGGTGCGTGGCGAGTGCTCGATTTGAGCCCGCTCGGCGCCGCCACGCTCTACCGGATTCTGGGTGCTTCGAAGATCTGGGCCAATTTGAACGCTGTGTCGAAATCGAAGGCTCCGGTTCTGGGCCCTTCGAAGGTCATAGCCGCGCTGCGTAACGCCGGCCGACGATGTCTCCACGGCCACCGGACCCAGGGATGGCCGATCAGAGACCAAGCCCGAAGCCTGTGAAGCCCGAGCCGGGTACCCCTTCCCCATTCTCTGGCCGATAGACGTGGTGATAGAATTCCACCACCGTCGATGCTGAGCATCATTGACCGCTACATCCTGCGGGAAACACTCCGGATGGTGTTTCTCTGTCTTCTGGTCTTCACCTTCATCCTCATGATCAACCCGATCATGGGCGTGGTCCAGGAGCTGCTCACGAAGGGTGTCGGCGGCTGGACGATCGCCCAGCTCATGCTGACGCTCGTTCCTCAGGCACTCGGCGTCACCATCCCGATGGCGGTCCTCATCGGGCTCCTGATGGGACTCGGGAGGCTGTCCGGCGACCGTGAGACCGTGGCGCTGCAGGCCTGCGGTATCAGCATCTATCGGATGCTCAGACCAGTGGCGGTGCTGGGCGTGATGGCGCTCGGGGCGACCACGTACATCCTGATCGTGGCAGTGACGGACGCCAACCAGGCGTTCCGCGAGATCACCTTCCGCACAATGGCGACACGGGCGGAAGACGAGGTGAAACCACGGGTTTTCTACGAGGGCTTCTCGGGGATCCGCCTGCGTGTGATGGACGTGGACATCGAGGGCACCGGGTGGTCCGAGGTCTTCCTGTCCGACAACACTGACCCGGAGAACCCCCTCGTGTACATCGCCGAGAAAGGCCGAGTGGTCATCGACCGCGAGAACAGCATGGTGGATGTCGTCCTCACTGCTGGCAGCTGGCACCGCGTCGACCCGGAGGACCTCGCCATCTACGACACGCAAACCTTCGAGGAGACCACCATCAAACTCGACCCCGACACCGTCTTCCCCGCCGGCGGGCCGGCACGGGGGCTACGCGAGATGGCGATCCCCGAGTTGCAGGCTCTGGTGATCAGCATGCGGGAACAGGGGGTGTCGCCCCACAACGAGATCATAGAGATCCACACGAGGTTTTCCTTGCCGGTGGCCTGTCTGGTGTTCGTCATCATCGGCCTGGCCTTGGGCGTCACGAGCCGCAGGGACGGCAGGCTGGCCAGCTTCGCACTGGGAATCGGGGTCATCTTCGCCTACTACATCATCATGTACGTCGGGAGGGGGTTGGCCAAAGGGGCACTCGTGTCCCCGCATCTAGCGATGTGGCTGCCGAACATCTTTCTTGGGGGCGGAGGCGTGGCGCTGCTCGTCTGGCGTGCCCGTTCGGCGGGGCGTCGGGTCTCGTTTGGTCTCACCTTCCTTCGACGCCAGAGTGCGGCACCGTTGCCGGCCGGCACCCCGAGAGACGGCACCCGCAGGTCGGCGCTGGCCGGCCCCGGCACGGGTATCCGCACTGGCGCCGGCTGGTCGGGGGGTGGTCTGTTCAGTCTCCTCGACCGCTATGTGGGCAAGCATTACCTGAGAATCGGACTGCTGGCGTTCGTCGGACTGCTGGGGATCTTCTATATCGCGACCTTCGTCGACGTGTCAGACAAGCTGTTCAAAGGCCAGACGACCGTGATCACGATCCTCGAATATTTCTGGTACTCGACGCCGCTGTACGTCTCCTTCGTGTTGCCGATTTCCGCGTTGGTGGCCACCCTGGTCACCGTGGGCATGCTGACCAAGAGCAGTGAACTCACGGTGATGAAGGCGTGCGGTATCAGCCTCTACCGCGTCTCCCTGCCCTTGCTGTTGTTCTCGTTGCTGTGGAGCGGTGTGCTGTTCGGCATGGGCGAGAGCTTTCTGGCTGAGGCGAACCGGCGGGCAGAGGGGATCCGGCACGTCATCAACGGGAACCCCGCAGAAACGTTCGACATACTGGACCGGAAGTGGCTCGTAAGCCACGACGGGGCGACGATCTACAACTACGCCCGCTTCGACCCCGAACGGGTCGAGCTGAACGCGGTGACCACCTATCGGTTCGCGGACGACGACTGGCGGCTCGTGGAGCGGACCTACGCGACCCAGGCGGTGTTCGACGACGGCTGGCAAGGCCGCGAGGTGTGGAGACGGGAGTTCGGCGACGACCGCGGACCGATCCCCTTTACGCGGTCCGAGCACAGCGACATGCCGTGGATCGAGCCGCCGGAGTACTTTGCCACGCGGCGGCCGGAAGCCGAACGCATGAGCTATCAGCAGCTGAACCAGTACATCGGTGATCTCGAAGCGAGCGGATGGGACGTCGTCGCGCTGCGGGTCGCGCTGCAGCGCAAGCTCTCCTTCCCTTTCGTCGCGTTGATTCTCACCCTGATCGCGATCCCATTCGCCGTGACGACAGGCCGCCACGGCGCGATGTACGGCATCGGCATCGGCATCATCCTGGCGTTCTCCTACTGGCTCGTGGCCAGTATCTTCGCCGCCATCGGCAGCGCCGGGTTACTCAGCCCGCTGCTGGCAGCATGGGCCCCAAATGTGCTCTTTGGCGGGTCCGCCGTCTATTTGCTGCTTGCCGTGCGGACGTAAGGTAGAAGTCTTGTTCGCCTTGCCCTTGCGTCAGGTTATTTTATTATGTCATATGACCTAATACGCGACGCCCACGGTACTCTTCTCCTGACTCCTTGAGAGCACGTTCCTGAGGGGTCCGATCAAAGAATAGGCTCGCGTTCTTGGGCGTCGTACTCATGCCGCGCCCGGCCAGTGCAAGGCGCGCGGAGGGAGCATACAGGCAGTATTTCGACCCCTGTAAGGAATCGTCGAGCGCCAACCTCTACGGGATGGATCGGCGGCCAGAAATGTGAAGTTATTCGTGACCGGGCCCTAAAGCCCGGCCGCTTGACGCAGCGCCGCTGCCTTGTCAGTACGCTCCCAGGTCATCTCCGGCTCGGACCGGCCGAAGTGCCCGAACGCCGCGGTCTGCCGGTAGATCGGCCGCCGCAGATCCAGCGTCTCGATGATCGCCTTGGGCGTCAACGTGAAGTGCTCCCGAACCAGATCGCTGATCCGCTCCTCATCCACCGCCCCGGTGCCGAACGTCTCGACCAACACCGACACCGGGTCGGCGACACCAATCGCGTAGGCCAACTGCACCTGCACACGAGCGGCCAGACCGGCCGCGACGCAGTTCTTGGCCACGTAGCGGGCCATGTAACTGGCCGACCGATCGACCTTCGTGGGGTCCTTGCCGGAGAAGGCGCCCCCTCCGTGCGGCGCGGCACCGCCATACGTATCGACGATAATCTTCCGCCCGGTCACACCCGCGTCGCCATGCGGGCCGCCGGTGACGAACCGACCGGTCGGGTTTACGTAGATGTGCGTCTTGTCGTCAAGCAGGTGCTCCGGCACGGTCGGTGTGATGATGTGCGTCATCACGTCCTCGCGGATTCGCTCGGTGCTGACGTGCTCACTGTGCTGGCTCGAAACCACCACCGCGTCGACACGCACCGGCGTGTCCCCGTCATACTGCACCGTCACCTGCGACTTACCGTCAGGTCGCAGATAGTCGAGGACGCCGTCACGCCGGGCCCGCGAGAGACCACGACACAGCGCGTGCGCGAGCGTGATCGGCAAGGGCATCAACGAATCGGTCTCCGAGCACGCGTACCCGAACATCAGCCCCTGGTCGCCCGCGCCACCCGGGTCGACCCCCATGGCGATGTCGGGGGACTGTCCGTGAATCGACGACAACACGGCACACGTGTCGGCGTCGAACCCGTACTTGGCCCGGGTATACCCCACATCGCGGATCGTCTCGCGGACGACGTCGGTGAAGTCGGTCGAGCGGGTGCTGGTGATCTCGCCGGCAATGACCACGAGACCGGTCGTCAGCAGCGTTTCACAGGCCACCCGTCCGTTCGGGTCGACCGAGAGCACGGCGTCCACGATGCTGTCCGACACCTGATCGGCGATCTTGTCCGGATGTCCTTCGGTGACAGACTCGGAGGTGAACAGGGATTGCCCGGTCCGGCGCATGGCGTGCTCCTTGACGGCTGTCGCGCGTTGTCGTGTGGGAAAAGCGGAGGCCAGACGTGTCACGGCCGCACGACTGCCTCCGATCATCGCGCCCACGAACGGCCACTCCGGCGGCAGAAGATCTCTTAACGCTAGCAAAGGCCCGATGACCCGGTCAATGCCGGCAGCTCAGGATCGCGGATGAAACTCATCGTACACCGCCTTGAGCCGGGCCTCGAGGATGTGCGTGTAGATCTGCGTGGTCGACAGGTCGGCGTGCCCGAGCAACGTCTGGATCGTCCGGAGATCGGCCCCCCGCTCGAGCAGATGGGTGGCAAACGAATGGCGCACCACGTGCGGGCTCAGCTCCCGAGTCAGCCCGGCCTGCCGGCCGTATTTCTTGATGATCTTCCAGAAGCCGACCCGGCTCAGGCTCAGCCCGCCGCGCGCGTTGACGAAGAGGAAGGCGGACACGCGGCCCTTGAGCAGAGCGGGACGGGCCGATGCCAGATACCGGCGAACCCAGTCGGTGGCGACCCGTCCGATCGGCACGACCCGCTCTTGTGCCCCTTTCCCCAGACAGGTGAGACACCGGTCGTCGAGACGGACATCGCCGGCCTTGAGCGAGACAAGCTCGGTGACCCGCATGCCGGTCGCGTAGAGCAATTCCAGCAACGCCCGGTCCCTAACGCCGACGGGGTTACCGGCATCCGGCTGAGACAGCAGCAGGTCGACCTCGTCGATCGACAGGAACCGAGGCAACCCGGGCCAGGAGCGCGGCGCGCGCAGGTCGTCGGCCGGGCTACCCGGCAGATGCCCATCCAGCACGAGGAACTTATAGAACCCACGCACGCAGGCGACAATACGCGCCACCGAACGGGGCGAGAGCCCGGACGACATGAGCTGGCGCACGAACGCCTCGAGGTCGTGCCGGTCGAGGGCTTCGGGAGAACGGTCCAGTCGCTCCGCGAAGGCGACGAGACGGTCGAGGTCGCGCTGGTAGGCGAGAATCGTGTTCGGCGACAAACGCCGGGACACCCGCAGCTCGTCGAGGTATCCGGCCACTTCCGGATGTTGGTCATCTGTCGCGCGTCTCATTGTTTCCGTATTTTGCCCGTTGTATACTTTTTTGCGAAGCATCACGTGCGGGCCGCTGACCCGTCGCGAGCCGCCTGCCGTCATCAGGGTAAAGCAATGCACACACGCGCGGTGAACCTTCTGAGCGTCGTCCTGCTGGCGGTGGTCGGTGGATGCGCGCCCATGGCGGCGCCCTCCGTCACCCCCACGATACAGGCCGAGCCGGCCGACCTCGAGACGCAGCTGGCCGAGTATGTCGAGGTCCAGGAGGCGCTGGCGGCCGACAACTTCGAGGATGCGAAAGCCCAGCTCGAGGAGTTTGCCCGTGTCGCCGACGGCGCCTCCCACGGGCTGGCGGCGGCGGCGCTCCAGGCCGACGACATCGAGGACCTGCGCGCGAAGTTCAAGCCGCTGTCGGAATCACTCGCCGCGAGAGAGCTGCCGCAGGGGTTCGCCCGCGCCTATTGTCCAATGTATGACGCCGGAAACGGGGCCCCCTGGGTACAGCGCGACGGCCCGGTGCGGAACCCGTACTACGGCGCGGTCATGCTGACCTGCGGCGTTGTCGACGCGGCCCCCGGGGCGCACATGGACCACACCCCGCGGCACGGCGGCACCGTCTTCATGGTAGAGGACGGCTTCCATCACGTCGAAGGCGTTTACCCGGAACCGGGTGTACTCCGCGTGTATGTGACCGACGGCTACCGGGAGCCGGTCGACGTCAGCACCTGGGCCGGCCGGGCCGTTACCGACGAAGAGTACGACGAGACCACCGACGAGTTCGTCGAGGTGGCGTCATTCGACTTGGTCCCGGGCCCCGATGGCGAGTATCTCGAGGCGCGCATCCCGGACGAGGGTTTCCCGACGCAAGTGACGGCTAAGGTCATCCTCCAGGAGGACTTTCCAGAGTGGCGCTACGACTTCATCTTCGCCGAGCTGTCGGTCGAAGACGCCTCGGGCGCGGTCGCCGCCGTGACCTTCGAGGACGCGCCGGAGGCGGTCCCGCTGGCGCAACGCATCCTACCCGACATCCCGGCCGAGGCGGAACAGATCGTGGCTGAGCTCGTCTCGCGTGACCAGCAGATCGTGGAGATGATTGAGCGCGGCGCCTTCACGGAAATTTTCATCCCCGCCTTGCAGGCCAAAGAGCTCGCACTGGCCTTGCAGGAGCACGGGCCGGCGCTGTCGAAGGCCGGGCGCGACCAGATTCGGATTGCCGTGCGACATCTCGTGCGCGCCGCGTATTTGCTCGACTGGTATGGCGACCTGGGCAACAAGACCGACGTCGACAGCGCCTATGACGTCTTCGGATCCTCGGTCGGCGAAATCCGCGCCGTGTACGACACCCCGGCCGCGCAGTAGTGGCATGTGCGCCTCGAGGGACCCACGACATCCATATCCAAGGCAAGACAGAGGGTCTGAAATGCAACGACACGCAGGAGTGGCGATCGGTCTAGCAGCTACGGTCGTCACCGTACTGCTTGGGAGCAGCACCAGCGGCCACACCGCGATCGCGTCCCGTTTCACCTACAACGAGCACCTGTTTCCGATCTTCGAGCGCCAGTGCGGGAGCTGCCATGTCGAGGGCGGCGTGGCGCCGATGTCGCTGTTGACCTACAACGAGGCCTACCCGTGGACGCAGTCCATCCGCGAAGAGGTGCTCGGCCTGCGCATGCCGCCCTGGAAGGCGGAGGACGGCTTCGGCGACTTCGTCAACGGGCATGTCCTCCCCGCTCACGAGATGGACATGATTCTCGAATGGTCCTCTGGAGGGTACCCGCAGGGCCCCCGTGATCAGACCCCGGTTGCGACGCCGTCGACCGCCGACTGGGCTCTCGGCACACCGACCGTCGAGTTGACCTGGTCGGAGCCGTTCGAGCTCGACGCCGGCACGAGCGAGACCGTTCGCTATTTCGTGTTGCCGACCGACCTCGGGGGAGACCGCTGGGTCACCGGTGTCGATGTCATCCCGGGAAGCCAGGCCGTGGTGCGTCACGTCTCGGTCTACATCGATACGACCGGCCAGGCCCGCGCCGCCGACGAAGCGGGCCCTGAGGCCGGGTTCGCCATCGGTGGGTTCGAGGGCGAGCGGCCGATCGCGGTCTGGTGGCCGGGACAGAGTGCCGTGAAACTCGAGACAGTTGGCTATGCCCTGCCATCCGGCGCAGACATCGTGGCCCGGGTGCTCTACAAGAAGACCTGGATCACCGAGGGGCAGGCCTTCACCGACCAGACTCGTCTAGGGCTACATCTGACCGAGGACCGGGTCGGCACAATCGAGCATATGGTGCTGCGTTCACCGGAAGAGCCGAACGGACGCGAGCTGGTCTTCAGTCACACATTCGACCGGGACGTCACCCTGCTCGGGCTCTTGCCGGAGCTCGCGATCGAGGCGACCGAGTTGCAGATCGAGGGGGTGCTCCCCGACGGGTCACGGCAGCCGCTCCTCCTCATCCGGGAACCGGACCCGGGCTGGCCGACCCGCTACTGGTTCGACAGCCCCCGGTCACTACCACCCGGTAGCCAGATCGAGGTCACGGCGACCCTGCGGCCCGGCGCGGACCGCGAAACGGTACCATCACTCTTCGCCGAGAACGCTCCGGTGCGGCTGTTGTTGGAATACACAACTGGAGCCGGTGCCGCGAACTGACACCCACGTGCGCCGAGGCCACACGACGAACCGCCCGTCTTCGCAACTACCCACATGGCGCGAGGCCTGACTGGGATCGCGCGATTGCTCGGGATGGGCTGCGTGGCGGGCGTGAGCCTGGCTGGCCTCTCGTGCAGCGGCCCCGAGAGCCCGCCGGCCCCGGTCACCCTGGCACTCGTCAACGCCCGTATCTGGACCGGGGACCCGGGCCGGCCCTGGGTCGACGCGTTGGCAGTCAGCGACGGCCGGGTCGTCGCGGTCGGTACCAGCGACGCGATCGAGGTACTTGCGGGCGACGCTGAGGTGATCGACGTCCGGCAGCGGCTGGTGCTCCCCGGCTTCATCGACACCCACACCCACCTGCTCGATCTCGGTGACTCGTTGAATCTAGCGTCCGTCCGGTCGCGCAGACAGTTCAGCACCCGTATCGCCACCGCCGCCGCGGACCGCCCGGCGAGCTCGTGGCTCCTCGGCCGCGAATGGGACCAGCGGCTGTGGGGCGACACCCTCCCCCACCGCGACTGGATCGACCGGGTCACGCCGAATCATCCGGTCTGGCTGCTGCAGCGTGACCAGCAGATGGGACTGGCCAACGCCCTGGCCCTGGCGCGAGCCGGTGTTGTCGCGGGGACGCCGGGCGCCCAGACCGCGGGCGACGACCCGGAGGATCCCGAGCTCACCGGTATCCTGACCGGCGTCGCCAAGCGGCAGCTTGAAGCGGTCATACCGGCGCCGCCCCCCCCGGTGCGCGACCGCGCCCTCGACAACGCGTTGCGTGAAGCCGCGGTGCGCGGCGTCACCTCCGTGCATCACATCGGCACGTGGGACGATCTCGACGTCTTCCGGCGAGCCCTGGACGACGGGCGGCTCACGCTGCGTGTCTACGCCGCCGTGCCGATCGGCGCCTGGGTCCGCCTGGACCGCGCCGTCGGCGTGCGCGCGTTCGGCGGCCCGGACGACCGCGGTGACGAGTGGTTGCGTGTGGGCGCCGTGCACCTCGACTTCGACGGCTCGCTGCCGGCGCGCACCGCGGCGTTCGACGCCGCCTATACGGACACGCCCATCGAAACCGGGCGTCTGGGCGTCGACATCGACACCGTCCGCGCGCTTGTCATCGCCGCCGATAACGCTGGGATGCAGATCATGGCCCGGGCCGTCGGCGACCGCGCAAACCGAGCGGCGCTCGATCTGTATGCGCAGGTCGTCGAGCGCCACGGCACGCGTGACCGCCGCTTCCGGGTGGAGCTGGCGCAGCACCTCAGTCCGATCGACATCGCGCGGTTCTCGACCGGCCGGGTGCTGGCCAGCGCGCTCCCGTTCTCGACGATTCACGAGGGGCGCTGGATCGACCGACAGCTCGGGCCGGAACGCGCGCGCACCAGCTTTCCGTTCCGGGCGCTGCTGGACGCCGGCGCGGTCGTCACGTTCGGCAGTGGCTGGCTGGACCGGGGAAGCCCACTCGATGGAATCTACGCGGCGGTGACCCGGCGCACGCTCGACGGGCTACATCCGCAGGGCTGGGTACCGCATCAGCGGCTCACGGTCGAGGAGGCACTCCGCGCCTACACCACTGCCGCGGCCTATGCCGGTTTCGACGAAGCGCGCACGGGCGCGCTGACGGTGGGACGCCTCGCCGACTTCGTCATCGTCGACCGCGATCTGCTCACCGTCCCATCGACCGACATCCCGAGCATCCGGGTCATCATGACCGTCGTCGGCGGCGACATCATCTTCGACCGGCTCCGCCCGACTACATCGTGAAAACACTCAAGGAGTCAGGAGTCAGACGGCAGAATGAAAACAGGAGGCTGTCGCAGCTTCTAGAAGCGGCGAAGCCCTCCGGCTTCCTCTTGTCTAAATGTCTTCTGCCTCCTGACTCCTTTGGGCCCTACTCCAAGACCCCCTCCACCTTCAAGAGCTCCGCGTTGAGCACCGCTACGCCCGCCGCGCCACGGACCGTGTTGTGCCCCATCGCCACGAACTTGTAGTCGAGCACCGGACAGGCGCGTAGCCGGCCGACACAGACCGTCATCCCGTGACCCCGGTCGATATCGAGACGCGGCTGTGGTCGGTCCTCCTCATCGAGATAGAGGACCGGCTGCTGTGGAGCGCTGGGCAACCCCATCTCCTGCGGGCGACCGGAAAAACCGCGCAGCGCGGCGATCAACGCCACCGGTCCCGGGTCGGACTCGAGCGATACCGTCACGATCTCCGTGTGTCCGTTGATGACCGGTACACGGGTGGTGCTGGCGCTGACCGTCACCGGGTGCACCGTGACGCCCGCGTCGGTCACCTGCCCCAGGATCTTCTTCGTCTCGGTTTCAATCTTCGCCTCTTCGCCAGGAACCACCGGCACGACGTTGCCCACGATGTCGAGCGACGCCACACCCGGGTATCCTGCGCCGGAGATCGCCTGCAGCGTCGACACGATGATCTGTCGCAGGCCGAACTGCCGCAATGGTGCCACCGCCATGGCCAACACCACCGTCGAGCAGTTGGGGTTGGTCACGATGCCACCCGACCACCCCTTCGACTCCGCCTGCGCGGTCAACAGCTGCAGGTGGTCGGCGTTGATCTCCGGGATCACCAACGGCACGACCGGGTCCATCCGATGGTTCTGGGCGTTGCTGACGACGATGTGTCCCTGCTCGGCGAACGCGGTCTCCACCTCCCCCGCCACCGACGCGTCGAGCCCGGAGAAGACCAGCCGGGGCGCACGCTCCGGGGTCACCGTGTCGACGACCATGTCGGCCACACCCTCCGGGCGCGGCGCCGGCAACCGCCACGCGGTGGCATCCCGATACCGTTTGCCGGCAGACCGCTCGCTCGCACCGATCCAACTCACCGTGAACCACGGATGGTCCGCCAGCTGCGCGATGATTTCCTGCCCCACCGTGCCGGTGGCGCCCAGCACCCCGACCTCGATTGTCCCGCCCATGCTCAGTGCCCCACGCAAGTGCTCTCTCGCCGTCTAGGCGCTCGCCGCGGCCGCCTCGTCCTCCGGAAAGAACTCTCGATGCACCGCCCGGGTGGCGGCGTCGAGCCGGTCGCCCGCGATCACGCATGCGACCTTCATCTCCGACGAGCTGATGCAATCGATGTTGATCCCCTCACGCGCCAGCGCCGCGAACATCCGCGCCGCCAGCCCCGGAGTCGACGCCAGCCGTGAGCCGACGATCGAGATCTTCGCCACATCGCTCTCGATGACGCCGCGGCTCGCCAGCCCCTCGGCCTCCCAGCGCCGGACCAGCACCCGCACGCCGTCGAGAAACTCCAGCTCGGGGATGAAGGTGATCCGCCCTTGATGCTCCGAGCTCGCACTTTGGATAATGAGGCGGATGTTGATCCCGGCGCGCGCCAGGTCCTCGAACACCCGCGCCGCGAGGCCGGGCTTGTCCGCCACGTCGAGCAGTGTGATCTTCGCGATCTTCGAATCGCTGGTGACGCTGACGACCTCCGCTCGTTCCATGATGCTCCCACTTTCTCGGATCCAGGTGCCTTCCCGCAGATGAAAGCTGCTGCGCACATGAATCAGCACGCCGTACTCCCGGCAGATCTCCGCGGCGCGCGGATGCAGCACCTGGGCCCCGCTCGAGGCCATCTCGGTCGCTTCCTCGTAGCTGATCTCCGGCCACAACCTCGCCCCCGGCACCCGTGTCGGGTCGGCCGAGAACACGCCGTCGACATCGGTGCAGATCTCGCACGCCTCGGCGCCGAGCGCCGCCGCCAGCGCCGCACCGGTGATGTCGCTGCCCCCACGCCCCAGTGTCGTCACGTCGTTGCTATCGTTGATGCCCTGAAACCCGGTGACGATGACCACGCGCCCGGCAGTGAGCTCCGCGCAGATCCGGGCGGTGTCGATGCTGCGAATCCGGGCAAGGTTGAACACCCCGTCAGTGCGAATGCCGCACTGTAGCGCCGTCAGGGAGACCGCCGCGATGTCCCGGTTCTGCAACGCCAAACCCAGCAACGACACGGTGACCTGTTCGCCGGTCGACAGCAACAGATCCATCTCTCGCCCGATTGGACGATTCGACACCTGGTTCGCCAGGCTCACCAGTTCGTCCGTCGTGCTCCCCATCGCCGACAGCACCACCACCAGCCGGGGCGTGTGCGGCAGGTTCTGCTCGATGCGGTCCGCGATCGCCAAAATCCGCTCCCCCGTCGCCACCGAGGTGCCGCCGTACTTCTGTACCACGACCGGTGTCGGCCTCTCGGCGTCCGGTGTCATGACCTCCTACTCGCCAAGCCCGAGTCGGAGGCCGCCGCGACCTGCGGCGCCCCCGGGGCCCTCTCATCGCCGATCTGCAGCGACAGCTGATGCAGGAACAGCCCGACGTCGGTGACGATGCCGGCCGTCTGCGACGTCCCCCGGTCGGCCAGCTTGGTGACCACCGCCGGGTTGATGTCCACGCACACCACCCGGACCGACGCCGGCAACATGTTGCCAACACCGATGCTGTGGAGCATCGTCGAGAGCATCAGGACCAGCTTGACGTCGCGCAGCAGCGCTCCATAGCGATCCTGCGCCTCGACCAGGTCCATCAGCGTGTCGGGAAGCGGACCGTCGTCGCGGATGCTGCCGGCCAGCACATAGGGCACCTGCTGGCTGATGACGTCGTACATGAGCCCCGAGCGCAGTCTCCCGTGCCGGACCGCCTCGCGGAGCCCGCCCATGCGGCAGATGACGTTGATCGCGCGCATGTGGTTTTTGTGGCCTCCTTCGACCGCGACCCCGGCATCGAGATCGACACCGAGCGAGGTTCCAAAGAACGCGTGCTCGACATCGTGCACCGCCAGCGCGTTCCCGGCCAGCAGCCCGTCCACCCAGCCCTGGCGCACCAGCTGGCTCAGATAGCCGCCGCCGCCGCTGTGCACGACCACCGGCCCGGCGACCACCACGATCCGACCACCGGTTGTCTTCACCTCACGCATCATCTGGACGACCCGCGCCACCCGCACCTCGACACGTCGCTCGGTGGACACGTCGTTGGTCATGAAGGCGAAGCCGAGCCGGTCACGCTCCTGAAACTCCGGCGCCACCCGGACTCCGTCCATCCCGCAGACAACCAGATCGCCACGCCGTACGTCGCGCAGCGTGCGACACACCGCGCGCCCCTCGCGCACCAGTACCACCGCGTCCATGCGCTGCCGCTCGACCGAGATCCACCGCCCGCCGTGGTGGATCTCGGTGCGATGGTTGGTTGTCGAGTAGAAATCGTCCGGCACGAACCCGTCACCGGCCTCTTCCAGTCTGGCTTCCCGTTGCGGCCGGGCATGACACCCCAACGGCATCAGCTCCTCGAGTAGCTCGCGCAGGCCCTCACGGGTATCGGTGGTCACCCGCAGCTGCAGATGCGAAAACTCCTCGTTCGTGCGGCCGATCGTGAACTCCAGCACGTCGTACCGCGCGCCGCGCTCAATCACCTTGTCGAAGACCGACGTCAGGAGCCGGGAGTCGATCAGGTGACCGTCGGCCTCGACGATCTCGCTGTAGGACCGGGGGGACATGACTCGATGCCAGCCGTCAGACCGATGTACGCGTGGCCGGCTGCTGCCCCGCCAGAAACGCCTCGAACTCGCGCAGCGACCGCCCGAGCCGCGTCGGTTCCGGCAGCCGGTCCGCCATGACGTTCGAGGTCTTGTAGCCGTTGCCGGTGATGCAAACGACGATCGATTCGTCTGTCGGAATCGTGCCCGCCTTCAACAAATTGATCGTCACGGCCAGTGTCGTGCCGCCGGCCGGCTCCGTGAAGATACCCTCCGTCCGCGCCAGCAGCTCGACCGCGTCAAGGATCTCCGTGTCGGTCGCCCGCGCGCCGGACCCGCCGCTCCCTCGAACCGTCTCCAGCACCTGATACCCATCGGCCGGATTCCCGATCGCGATCGACTTGGCGATCGTGTCCGGCTTCACCGGCTCAGGATGGGTCGCGCCGCTCTCCAGCGCGTTGATGACCGGGGAGCACCCGGCCGCCTGTGCGGCGTGGATCCGGGGCAGCTCGCCGGACGCCAGCCCAACCTCGCGCAGCTCCCGGAACGCCCGGCCAATTCGCGGCAACAGCGTCCCCCCAGCCACCGGGCAGACCACGTGCCGGGGATACCGCCAACCCAGCTGCTCGACGATCTCGAACCCGTAGGTCTTGGCACCCTCCGCGTAGTAGCTCCGGAGGTTGATGTTGGCGAACGCCCAGCCATACCGGTCCCCGACCTGCGTGCACAGCCGGTTGACGTCGTCGTAGCTCCCGTCGATGCCGACGACGTGCGGGCCGGCCACCGCTGATCCGAGAATCTTGCCCGGCTCCAGATTTTGCGGAATGAAGACGTAGCACGTCAGACCCAGGCGGGCCGAATGCGCCGCGACGCTGTTCCCGAGGTTGCCGGTCGAGGCGCATCCGAGCGTGTCGAACCCGAGCTCGAGCGCGCGGGTCGCCGCCACCGGCACGACGCGATCCTTGTAGGACAGGGTCGGATGGTTGACCGAGTCGTCCTTGATATAGAGCTCCGTGACGCCCAGCGCCTCCCCGAGCCGGCCGGCCCGCACCAGCGGGGTCCATCCGGAGTCGAACCCGGTCCGCGGGCTGCCCGTGATCGGGAGGAGCTCGCGGTAGCGCCACAGGTTGCGCGGCCGGTCGGCGATCGCCTCGCGTGTCATCGTCCGGCGCACGGCCGCGTACTCGTAATACGCCTCCAGCGGCCCGAGACACTGGTCGCAGACATACAGCGCCTCGGCCGGAAACTCAGTCTTGCACATCGCACACCGCAGCCCTGCAAAGACAGTCATGCCCGCCTCTCTCTCGCAGTGGCCCCGTTCGCCAGCATCGGCAACCAGAGCGGCGGCCGCACGTGAAAGTCGAACTCGTCGATGGCCCTCAGCGCCGCGGTCATCGCGGTGGAGCTACACGCCTCGAGCGTCATCACAAACGGGAGCTCGGCCTTCGACCACCCCGGCTCCTGCAGCACGGCGTCGACGTTGATACCATGGCGCGCGAAAACGTCCCCCAGCGCCGCGATGACACCCGGACGGTCCACGATCATGAACCGGAGGTAGTGTGGCGCCTTGAACTCGCGGGTCACTGGTTGCGGCTCACCGCCCATCGGTAATGCGGCCTCGCGGGTCACCGGCGTCCCACGCGCGATCCCCAGCAGGTCCGAGACAACCGCCACCGCGGTGGGCTCTCCTCCAGCCCCGAACCCGGAGAACGCGGTCTCGCCACCGAACGTGCCATCGACGACCACGATGTTCTGGCTGCCACCGACCCGTCCCAGCGCCGACGTCTCGGGCACCAGGGCCGGGCGCACCGAGGCACGGATGCCCCCGGTGTCCGGCATCAACTCGGCGCGAGCCACCTGTCTGATCACGCACCCGAGGCGCTTCGCATACAGGAAGTCGACCGCCGCGATCGAGGAGATCGACCGCAGCGGGATATCCTCGACGCGCACGATGCGACCCAGCCCCACCGCGATCAAGATCGCGAGCTTGGCCTGCGCGTCGAACCCGTCGACATCGGCCGTCGGGTCCGCCTCGGCGTAGCCGAGTCGCTGTGCGTCGGCCAGCGCCTCGGCGAAAGACACCTGCTCGTGCTCCATCTCGGTGAGGATGTAGTTGCAGGTGCCGTTCAGGACGCCCTGGATCCGATACAAGCGGTCCCCGCACACGCCCTCTCGGAGAGCTCGGACGATCGGAATCCCCCCGGCCACCGCTGCCTCGAACAATAGATGCCGCCCTTGTTGCCCCGCCTGGGTCATCAGCTGCGCACCGGCATGCGCGATCACCTGCTTGTTGGCCGTGACCACCGACTTGCCCGCCATCAGCGCCCGCTCGATCCATTCCCGCGCCGGCGACAGCCCGCCGATCAGCTCCACGACCACGTCGACCGGGCTGTCGACCAGGTCGTCAAACGACTCCGTCCACACCACGTCCGGCGCCACCCAGTCGGCCTTCTTACGAGCGATGTTCCGGTTACAGACGTGCGTCAGCCGCAGACCCGGATGGGTGTCGGTTGAGAGGATGCGCGCGACCGCCTGTCCGACCGTCCCGAAGCCGGCAATCCCAACCGTGCAGCCGCGCTGGCCCGCCGATTCGCTCATGGGCACCGCCCCCTCGCCCTCAAAAAAAAAGCCATCATCCGTGTGCGGATGATGGCCTCGTCTGCCTCTGCTGTTGGCTGTCAGCTACATCACCCGCTGTGCCCGCGCGTCGCGGGCGCAATGGTGGAAACCGTCGGGTGCACGATCGTCATCGCTCGCATGCTTGATACACGTGCGCAGCGCGCACAAACCCGTAAGTGTATACCCTGTAATCCCGCGCCAAGTCAACCAGTGGCCCGCATGGGCAGTCGACGGCACTCAGTGGCCCCTACGGACCACGCGGGACCCGGTTGACACCCGTTAGGGTCCGGTCAAGAATAATTCGTGGGCGTCGCGATCGACCGCGCACGACCCCAGTAAGGCGCGAGGAGGGAACATACAGGCAGTATTCAACCCCCGTAAGGAATGGTCCAGCGCCGGCCTTTACGGGATGGATCGGCGACCAGACAAGTGAAGTTATTCTTGACCGGGCCCTAAGGCCGAGAAGTAGCATCCCGCAACCTGCCATCCGGTGGCCGGCTCGCCATGCACAATCGTTCCAAGTGGCAGTCCCTGCCCACGGAAGCGATCAATCCGAACACGCTGTCGATGGACCAGGCGTCCACCGAGGAGATCATCGATCTGATGCTCCAGGAGGACCGCAAGACCGTCACCGCGGTGCAGCGCGAGAAGGAGCGGATCGGGATCGGCGCCGAGCTCATCACGCAGTCGTTCAGAACGGGGGGACGACTGGTGTTCGTCGGCGCTGGCACGAGTGGGCGTCTCGGGGTGCTCGAGGCGGCCGAGATGCTCCCGACATTCGGGACACCACCGCGTCTCGTCCAGGCCGTCATGGCGGGCGGGCGCGACGCCTTTTTCAAACCGCGCGAGGGCGCCGAGGACAACTTCGAAGAGGGCGGTCGCGCGGTGGGTCGACTACGGCTGACCAGCAAGGACGTGCTGATTGGGGTGTCGGCCAGCGGTATGACACAGTTCGTGCGCGGCGCGCTGACCCGGGCACGCCGCACCGGCGTGAAGATCATCTTCGTCACCTGCTGGCCGGGCACCGAGCTGCAGACGTTCGTCGATGTCATCATCGCGCCGGCGGTCGGACCGGAGGTGATCGCCGGTTCCACCCGCTTGAAGGCTGGCAGCGCTACAAAGATGGTGCTCAATATGTTGACCACGATTTCGATGGTCCACATCGGAAAGACCTACGGCAACCTGATGGTCGACATGCAGACCGGCTCCGAGCAACGCCGGGACCGAGCGCGTAGCATCATCACGATGGTGACCGGGCTCGACTTCGACGCCGCGGGCGTCCTGCTGCGGCGGGCGCGCTGGAACGTGAAGGTCGCGATTGTGATGGAGAAGACCGGTGACACCTACGCCAAGGCACTCACCCGTCTCAAGCGCGCCGGCGACTCGGTGCGTCACGCCATCGGGGAAGACGTCGAACCGCGTCTCCGGGAGCGTCTCTCGCGTTGAGGGCCCGATGAGCATCTGTGAGGGTCGGCGGTCGACACGACTGGCGCTCGTCGCCGGCGTGCTCACGGTGTGCCTCACGCCCCGACCCGTCCACGCCGCCGGCGCAGACGTCACCGGACTCTGGGTGCATCAGACCGCGCTGGTCTCGGCGGACTCCATCGACCGACTGGTGCAGGAGGCGTCCGACGCCGGCTTTACGACACTGCTGGTCGAGATGCCCGGCGCACCCGGGCCCTCCGCCCGCCCCGGTCCCCAACCGCGTGGGAGACGGTCCCGCGCGTTCGACCGCGTCCGGACCCTGCTCACCGCTGCACACCGACAGGGTCTGGACGTGCATGCCTGGGTCCAGACCACCCTGGTCGCCACGACCGGCAATCTGCCGACCTCGCGCAGCCATCTCATTCACCAGCACCCGGAGTGGCTGATGGTCCCGCGCGCGCTGACAGCCGAGCTCGCCCGACTCGACGTGCACAGCCCGACCTACCTCACGACGCTGGACCAGTGGGCCCGGCAGCACCCCGACGAGATGGACGGGCTCTACCTGTCACCGATCATTCCCGAGGCGGCCGCCGACGCGGCCGACAGGCTGGCGGAGCTGCTGACACGGTATCCATTCGACGGGGTGCACCTGGACTCGGCACAGTTTCCCAGCAGTGACTTCGACTACGCCCGGGGTGCCGTCGCGCTGTTTCGTAACGAGGTCGCGCCGTCCCTGACGAGTGAGGAACGACGTCGCTTGGACGGTCGGGCGACGATCGACCCACTGACCTACCCCGACGCCTTCCCAATCCAGTGGAGCCGGTTCCGGCGCTCGCGGGTCACGGCACTCGTCGCGCGGCTCGGGTCCGTCGTGCGTCGGCAGCGACCCGGGGCACGGGTCGGTGTCTCGGTCGTCGCCGACCCGGACGAAGCGCTCGGACGCCGGCTGCAAGACTGGCGGGCGTGGGCCGAGGTCGGGTTCATCGACATCGCCTGTCTCCGGCCGGGGGTCGAGACCGCGGACGACTTCGAACGTCAGCTCCGCTCAGCGCGTCAGCTCGCCGGCGTCGTGGAGCTCTGGGCGGGGATCGGGGCGCGCTGGCTCTCGCCGCTGGAGACCTTCGACCGCATCCGGACGGCCCACCGCGTCGGCATCGACGGGATCATGGTCTGGTCGTACGACAGCGTGACCGACCCAACACAGCACCCGCCCGGTCACCTGCAGCAGATCGGCCTCGCGCTGGCGACGGTCCCCACCCGGTAGGACCTGGCCCGTGGGGGGCGGAATCAAGTGTGGAACCGGCGCCGCGTGCGGCGGCTGCCGGCGATCGTGTGACGATGCGCCTTGAACGGAAGCTGGCGAAGCCCACCAGCCTCTCCTGTCTCCCGCCTCGGCCAAGGCTACGGCGGACCGGCCTGCCTCCTGTCTCCTGTCTCCTCTGGTACGCCACGTCACATGGGCGCGTTTGATCTCGCGGTGCTCGGGGCGTATGTCGGCGGCACGGTGTGGCTCGGCCTCGCGCTCTCCCGCGGTCAGTCCACCGTCCGGGACTACTTCACCAGCGGCCGGCGAGCGCCGTGGGGTGTGGTCATGGCCTCGATCGTCGCCACCGAGACCAGCACGGTGACGGTCGTCAGCCTACCGGGGTTCGCTTTCGGCACCGATCTGACCTTCCTGCAACTGGTGCTCGGCTACCTCGTCGGGCGCGTCGTCGTCACGTTCTTGTTCATCCCCGGCTACTTTCGCGGCGAGTACCTGACCGCCTACCAGGTGCTGGCGGAGCGATTCGGCGGAGGCGTGGGGCGTCTGGCGGCCACGATCTTTCTCGCGACACGCAACCTGGCGGACGGGTTCCGGCTGTTCGCCACCGGGCTCGTGCTCGGGGCCGTGCTGCTGACGTGGCCCGGCGCCCGGGCCACCGCCACGACGCTGGCACCCGGGCTCGACCCGACCACCACGGTGATGACGGTCTCGGTGCTCCTGCTGGGCGTGATCACGATCGCCTACACCTATCTCGGCGGGATGACGGCGGTGCTCTGGACAGATCTGCTGCAGCTGATGGTCTACGTGGGCGGGTCGGTGGTCGCCGCGGTGGTGTTGCTCGACCTGATTCCGGGCGGTTGGAGCGAGGTCGTCGAGACCGGGTCGGCAGCCGGCCGGTTTCGGCTATTTGACTTCACCTGGGACCTCGACCGCAGCTACACCTTCTGGTCGGGTCTGGTCGGCGGGGCCTGTCTGACCGTCTCTACCCACGGCACCGACCAGCTCATCGTGCAGCGTTATCTGTGCAGCCGATCGCCACGCGACGCCAGCAAAGCACTGTTGTGGAGCGGGGTGGTGGTGCTCGGGCAGTTCCTGCTGTTCCTGATCATCGGGGTGATGCTCTACGTGTACTACACCGGCTACAATCCGGAGACGCTCGCGACGCTGTCCACCGGCGGGGTGCTCCAGACCGACCGGATCTTCCCCACGTTCATCGTTACCCAGCTCCCGTCCGGCCTCCGCGGACTGGTGGTCGCGTCGATTTTCGCCGCGGCCATGTCCACCCTGTCCTCGTCGCTCAACGCGTCTGCCTCCTGCATCGTGGCAGACTTCTACATCCCGGCCACGCGGCATCAACGGTCGCCGCGCCACTATCTCGCCGTCGCCCGACGCGCCACCCTTGGCTGGGGCCTTGTGCAGATCCTGGTGGCGTTCGCCGCCATCCGTCTGTCGGGCCGCATCGTCGACGAAGTGCTGGGGATCTCCTCGTTCACGAACGGGCTCATCCTCGGCATTTTTCTGCTCGGTCTCGCTGGCTATCGGCGGCACACGACGGCCTATACCGGGATCGCCGTCGGCGCAGGGGTCATGCTGGGGATCCGGTTGCTGACCGCCGTGTCCTGGCAGTGGTACGTGCTGGTCGGCGCCACCGCCACCTTCGCCGCCGGCTGGGTCGCCGACCGCGTGAGGGAGACACAGTCCAGTTAGCTTCCGACCCCGGCTTCCGGCCCTCCTGGTCCGCCACGCCCCCGGCAGCCAGCCACAGCCAGTCGGCGCCGGCTCGGCAGCTCTTCGAGGACCGGACTGGTTCCAACCGTCTGCGCGGACTCGCGTAGAATCAAGGTCATGTTGCCCTCAGGACATGTCTAGCTCGTCACGGTTCGCGGCGGTGGCGGACCTGCTTCGCGACGCGATCTCCAGACGGGTCTTTCCGTGTGCCACGATCGAAGTCGGCGGCCGCGACCAGGTGTATTGGCGGCACGCCTGCGGGACACTGTCCTACGACGACGCGGCGACGCCAGCCACGCTCGACACCGTGTTCGACCTCGCGTCACTGACCAAGGTGCTGGCGACGACCACCCTGGTCATGCGGACGGTGGACGAGGGCGCGCTGGGTCTCGACGACACCCTCGGCGGCCGGCTCGACGAGTGGCGCGGCGAGGACCGGAGCGCCGTGACGGTCGCCGACCTGCTGGAGCATGCGGGCGGGCTGACGGCGCACCTGCCCTTCTTCCGGGACCATCGGGGACGCGGCGAGTTCCAACACGCCATCTGCACCTTGCCGCTCGAGTACCCGCCACGCAGCCAGTCGCTCTACAGCGATCTGGGCTTCGTCCTGCTGGCCTTTCTCGTCGCCGACGCTGCGGGGGGCACAGGCATCCCCATAGATGACCAGTTCGACCAGCTGGCGCGGCGGCTGGATCTCGGCGATCTGCGCTTCCGCCCGCCCGCCGCCTGGCGCCCCCGTACCGCCCCGACCGAGGTCGACCCATGGCGGGGCCGGCTCCTGCGGGGCGAAGTGCATGACGGGAATGGGTGGGCGCTGGGCGGCGTCGCGGGGCACACAGGACTCTTCGGGACCGCCCCGGCGGTCGGGCGCTTCGCCCGCGCGCTCCTCGAGACGCTCGCTGGCGCCGCGGGCCTCGCCAACCCGGCGACGCTCGCGCGCTTCCTGCGACATAGCACCGTGCCGGGCAGTTCGCGCGCCCTGGGGTGGGATACGATGCTGGTCACCTCGTCCTGTGGACACCGATTATCGCCAGACGCGTTCGGACACACCGGGTTCACCGGTACGTCGCTGTGGGTCGACCCGAACCAGGATCTCTACGTCGTGCTGCTGACCAACCGGGTCCACCCCTCTCGAAACAATGACGCGATCCTCGAGGTGCGCCCCGCCGTCCATGATGCCGTCGTCGAGGCACTAGTAGGTTGCTGAAACTGGTCGCTCCGGTTTCTCCCTCTCCCTCTGGGAGAGGGCCCGGGTGAGGGCACGGGCCACCGCTCATGACGCTCACGACGCTCGACTGGCTCATTCTCGCCGCCTGTCTGTTCTTTCCGTTCATCGTGGCTGCCCGCGCCGCACGACGTGCCGGTGAGAGCCTCGGGCAGTACTTCCTGGCCGGGCGCGAGCTGCCCTGGTGGCTGGCCGGCACGTCGATGGTGGCGACCACGTTCGCCGCCGACACACCGCTGGCGGTGGCCGGCATCATCGCCACGGACGGCATCGCCGGGAACTGGATCTGGTGGAGCGCCGCGCTCGGCAGCATGCTCAGCGTGCTCTTCTTCGCGCGGCTCTGGCGCCGCGCCGGCATCCTGACCGACGTCGCGTTCGTCGAGCTCCGCTACAGCGGGCGGCCGGCCGCGCTGCTACGCGGGTGTCGCGCCCTCTATCTCGGATTGCCGGTCAACTGCCTCATCATCGGCTGGGTCAACCTGGCGATGGCCAAGATCCTCAGCGTGACCCTCGGCTGGGACCGGCTGACCGCCGTCTTTGTCGGGTTGGCACTGACCGGCGGCTATGTCTCGCTGTCCGGGCTCCGGGGTGTCGTGCTGACCGACCTGGTCCAGTTCGCGCTGGCGATGGCCGGCGCGCTCGCGGTCGCCGTCTACGCGCTGCGCGTCCCGGAGGTCGGCGGCGTGGCCGGGCTCACCGAACAGCTCCCGGAGTCGACGTTCCGTTTTCTGCCGGTCCTCGGCGGCCCGGACACAGCGGGCGGACCGACGCTGACGCTCTCGGTGACGGCGTTCATCGCTTATCTCGGTGTGCAGTGGTGGGCCAGCTGGTATCCGGGGCAGGAGCCGGGCGGCGGTGGCTATCTGGCCCAACGGATGATGTCGGCGCGCGACGAACGGCACTCGGTCCTGGCCATGCTCTGGTTCACCCTGGCGCACTACTGCGTGCGGCCGTGGCCGTGGATCCTGGCCGGCCTGGCGGCGCTGGTGCTCTACCCCGACATTGCCGACCGCGAGGCCGGCTACGCCATGATCATCCGCGACCATCTCCCGGCCGGCTGGCGTGGCCTGGTGCTCGGCGGGTTCGTCGCGGCATTCATGTCCACGATGTCGACCCAGCTCAACTGGGGCTCGTCCTATCTCGTGCACGACGTCTACGCGCGTTTTCTGCGACCCGAGGCGAGCGACGCCCACTATGTGCGGGTTGCCCGTCTCACCACGCTGGGGGTGATGGCCGCCAGCGCCGGCGTCACACTCTACCTCGACACGGTGCGCCAGGCCTGGGAGCTCATCCTCGAGTCGGGCGCCGGCATCGGCCTGGTCCTGATCCTGCGGTGGTATTGGTGGCGGGTGAACGCCTGGTCCGAGATCGCGGCGATGGTGGCGCCCGTGGTCGGCGTCATCTGGCTGTCGCTGTTTACCTCGGTCGCGTTCCCCGAGTCGCTGTTGTATTTGGTCGCCTGGACCACCGTGTGCTGGCTGGGGGTGACCTGGCTCACCCCGCCCGAATCCGAGCAGACCCTGGTCTCCTTCTACACGCGGGTCCACCCGGGCGGCCCCGGGTGGGTGCGGGTAGCGGCCGCCGCGGGCGCGTCGCCGCCCGAGCCGATCCGGGGCCAGCTGCTGGACTGGGCCGCCGGCGTGGCGCTGGTCTACGGCACGCTGTTCGGGATGGGGGCGCTGGTGTTGC
>DQNS01000143.1 GCA_015659035.1 Acidobacteriota bacterium
CTCGGTAAGAGGCGTCGTCCGGGCGTTCGTCTACATCTAGGTCGCGGCCTCCTGGGCGAAGGAGACCAGCGCCGATTCCATGCTTTCCTTTCAGGCTCTTGAGTGTTGTCGTCAAGACTGGTGATTTCCCTTAGTTGCTGGGGCTCTTCCAGTCACCAATAATCCAACTACAGAAGCTGTTCGGTTTGCCCCTGGACGTGCCCTTCTTCAGAACTTTGATCTTCATGTCGCTACCTCATAGTTGAAGGTGGTCGTTTGCAGGCTGTCTCGTCGTCCGCGTCACTTCATGTGATCGAGCGGGACGTCGACGAGCCACGGCGTCACGGCGCCGGTCCTGACTCTGATCGGCTTCTTCTTCGGGATCTTCCGTTGCATGTCGTTCCTCCTGGGTTGTGGGCAGCGCGTCAAGGCGTTACCCGGGTTGGGCCCGCCGACCCTCGTCACGAGGCGTCGTCCGGGCGCCGTTCGTCTACATCTGGGTTGCGGCCTCCTCGGCGAACGAGACCAGCGCCGATTCCATGCTTTCCTTGTGGCAGCTCGGCTTGTGCATGGTGCCCAGCTCGCTGTGGGCGGCGACCGAGCACCCGCCCGCACAGACCGGAATGAACGCGCAGTCGCCACAGCTCTTCCAGGCGGCCAGCGAGTCGAAGTCGGCCGCCGCGCGCCGGTGGTGCTCCTCGAGCTCTCCGTTGATGTGGCCGGTGGCCGCCGTGGGTTGGCCGGTGAAGCCGGGACAGGCGTACAGCGAGCCGTCCGGTCCGACGGTGTAGGCATGGCGGCGGTGGATGTCGCACGGGCCCATGTGCACGCCGTCCATCGTCGCGAAGCCCCGCTTCTTCGTCTCCTCCCGTAGATACGACATCTTGGTGTCGAGGAGATTGCAGCTGTCGCACGCGGACCCGGCGCCGGAGCCCGCCGAGCTCATGCAGGTGCCGCCGAGCGGCTTGTTGTCGCCGCCCACAGCGGTCAGCGGGATGACGCCGGGCGGTAGGGTGGTCGGCTTCTCCCGGACGATCGGTTTGAAGGAGACCTGGACGAGCGAGTCGGCGAAGTCCTGCGCCGCGAGGAAGTCGAGCAGCGCGGGGTAGCTGTCAACCGTGTCCTCGTCGAAATTACCGCCGACCGTGATGTTGCACCGATGGGCGACGCGCCGGACGTTCTCGATGATCCGGTCGAACGTCCCTTGACCGCCGCGTAGCGGCCGCATTCGGTCGTGTGTCTGCGGGTCGCCGTCGAGCGTGATCTTGAAGCCATCGAGCCCGAACGGCTCGAGACGGTCCACCACCTCCGGTGTCAGGAGCAGCCCGTTGGTGATCACGTTGGTCCGCATCTCGACGCCACGGTCTTGGGTGGCGCGCCACAGCCGCTCCGCCGTCTCGAACATCACCGGCTGGTTGAGTAGCGGCTCCCCGCCGAAGAACGTCAGGGAGAATTGGCTGGAGCCGAGCTCGTCGAGCTTCATCTCCAGCCATTCGCAGAGCCGATGCGCGGTTGCCATCGACATCTTCTCGGCGCGTAGGTTGTAGTCGCCGTGGTCGCCCTGGAAGCAGTAGTCGCAGGCGAAGTTGCACTGCAGGGTCGTCAACAGCGTGAGCCGCAGCTCGCTCGTGTCCTCCCGCACGTCGTGGAAGAAGCGGTTCAGCGCCTTCTGTTCGGTCGCGCGGTCCTTGACGATGAAGCCGTGTTCGATCAGGTCCCGCAGGGCTGACCGTTCCGTGTCGTCGAGCGTGCCAGCCAGGTTCGGTGTGGTGCCGACCCGGTCGAGCAGATCCACCACGTCGCGCGATACCACCAGCTGCGCGTCGGTGAAGGTGTTCATGAGGAAGATGTCGTCCCGACCGGCCAGCGGGACTACTTTGTTGAAGATCGAAGGTTGCATGATGTCGCCCTCTGTCTCGTGTTGATGATTCCCGAGTGACCTGCTCGCTTTCGCGAGACAGGCCTCAGCGCCTCCAGGCGGACCTCTCCGCCCGTCCGTCTCGATCCCGCGCGTACCCGTCCATCTCGTTCCACTCCAACTGGAACGACCGTTCGTGCGCCCACCGCGACCCTACACACACCGGTAGCGTGTCGTTCGCCCTCGTTCCCGGTGAGGCGACCGCTTGACCGGTCCGGGCCGCGGCGGCGTACACCCACGCGAAAATCGACCAGCGGCCAATCCCTATCCCAACTGGGACTACCGTCCAGGTCGCCTACCGCGTCCGTACACACACCGGTAGCGTTCCCGATGAGGGGACCGCGTGACCGGTCCGGGCCGCGGCGGCGTGCGCCGCCGCGGACATCGACCAGCGGGCTATCTATTGCAACTAATGTTCCGGCCGCCGTGGGGCTGGAACAGTGGCGGTCGTCCCGCTGTCGTGTAAAACCGAGTCGGCGTCACACCACGGGAGTGGCCAATATCTTGACTACTCGGGTGATGTGCTGGCCGCGAGCACGCCGCACCGCGCAAGCTCGCGCACCCCGGCCGCCGCCGTCTCGGCGAACCGGGGGTTCAGCAGCAGATCTTCCGGTGGATAGCCGGTGACCGCGAGCTCGGGGAAGACCGTCAGGTC
>DQNS01000107.1 GCA_015659035.1 Acidobacteriota bacterium
TGGTCCGACAAGGACGTCGAGCAAATGATGAACGACTCGCCGTGGGCGAAACGGCTCACGGTCAGGTTTCCGCGTACCCCTCGAGAGTCGCGTGGTGGGAGATTTGGCGGGTTTAGACCCGGGACCAGCACCCCCCAGACCAGGCTCGTTATCCAATGGCAGTCCGCACAGCCGATACGCCAGGCGATGGTCCGCGGGCGGATTGAACAGGGAGGCACCGTCGACCCCGAGGCGCAGGTGTTCCTCGACCAGAGCGCACCAGGATACGTGGTGGTCGTGACCGGCCTGCCCGGACAGTTTGGCAGGCTGACGCCGGAAGCCTTGATGGCGGAAGCACGGCTGGAGAGAAAGGGGAAGTCGCCAATCGTTCCGGCGCAGGCCCAGCCACAGAGGGCCGAGCGAGGCGTCACGATCGTCTACCTCTTCCCCAAGGACGATGCCATCGTCCTGGAAGACAAGGAGGTCGAGTTCATCACGGAAGTCGGGGACGTCACGATCAAGAAGAAGTTCACGCTCGAAGACATGGTCTTCAACGACCAGCTCGAGCTGTGAGCCGCCCCACACCTCACCGCGACCCTTGTGTTGCCGCTTGCGCCGCGGCCTTCTCATCCGCTCGCGCGCCGGCGAGGATGCCCTCCATGCTGTGGCGTCCCTCGTGGCACGCGTACTCGAACAGCGTTAAATCGTTCCGCCGCATCGGCTGCTGAGCGGTCCAGGGTGCCGTCCAGGTCTCCGGGTCGGTCAACCGTGAAGCTCGAACTCGGCGAGCACGTCGACAGTTGCGGTTCCTTGTATGAGGAGGCGGCAGGCTAAGCAGGTGGACGCGCCGAACTGCCAGCCCCACTGCTTCTCTATGCGACGCTACCGCCTTCCGGTGGGCGTGTCCCTCCTGTTCATCGCCTCGTCGCCGTACATGGGCCAGTTCCGTGACGCGCTCAAGCGGGTGCTGGGCGATGCCTTTACCCCGGTCGTCGGGCTCGTGCTCGCGATCACCGTGCTGGCGGCGGTTGGCTGGGGTGTCCGGCGGGTCCGCGCACGCCGTCTGCAGGGTGTCGGGCTGATGCTGCTCGCGCTCCTGCTGTTCGTCGGTTACGCCGCCACGATGCGCACGGGCGTGCCGGACGTCGATGCTGTCGAGCGCATCCACTTCGTGGAGTACGGCCTGGTGGCCACGTTGTTCTATCGCGCGATGCCCGGCGTCGGGCTCGGCGTGGCGGTGCCGATGACGCTGCTGATCGGGACGCTGGTCGGCATCGGCGAAGAGTGGCTCCAGTGGCTTGTGCCGACACGTGTCGGTGACGTGCGGGACGTGTTCCTCAACTTCTATGCGCTAGGCTGCGGCCTGCTGTTCGCGATCGGGCTCTATCCACCGGGGTCGGCGTCCGGGAGCCGATCCAGCCTCCCGTGGCCGCAGTTGCTTCGTCTGGCGAGCGTCGTCGTGGTGAGCTTCGCGGGCTTCTATCACTGCGCGCATCTCGGTTATGCGCTCGACGACCCGACAATCGGCCGATTCCGTTCCTTCTATACGTTCGAGCAGCTGTCGGCGGTTGCCGCCGAGCGCGCCCAGCGCTGGCGGCTCGACCCACCGACGAGCCTGGAGCCGTTCACGATTCAGGATCACTATCTGGTGGAAGGGGCGTCGCACGTCCAGCGACGCAACGAGGACTACGCGAGCGGCAGCTTTCGCGAGTCGTGGCTGGAAAACGCTATCCTCGAGCGGTACTACGACCCGCTCCTCGATCAGCGCTCGATGAGTAGCGGCGCCCTGCATCGCTGGCCCCAGGCGCAACGCGACGAGGTTGAAGCCAAGGGTGCCGGGGCCGCGGATGGGGCCTACGAAAGCCCGGTGAACATGGATAGGGTCCATGTGTCACCTACCAAGTCGGGTCTCTGGGCGATCGTCGCCGGGATCGCAGGCTCGTTGCTGGCCGCAGCCGCCGTGCTGGGCCGTCGTCGGCGTGTCGGTCCGGATCAGGTTCCACCGACCGGGCGTCCGACTGGCGCGCGCTGAGGTTAGACTACCCTGGGGGAGGTCGCGATGCACCTGCACCGTTCCGCTTCACCACACGTACTGGCTCTCGTGACGGCTATGCTGCTGTCACCGCCGGCCGCGCCCTGGGCGGCCGCGCAGGCCCTGAGTGACGCCGCGTTCGTCCCCGTCACCGACGCGATGCTCCAGAATCCGTCGCCGGGCGACTGGCTCATGTGGCGACGTACGCTCGACGGCTGGGGCTACAGTCCACTCGACCAGATCGATCGGGACAACGTAGGCGATCTGCGGCTGGTGTGGACACGCGCCCTGGCGCGGGGCGCACAGGAGGGCACCCCGCTGGCCTACGACGGTACCCTGTATATGCCGAACCCGAACGAGCAGGTACAGGCGATCGACGCGGTCACCGGTGACCTCAAGTGGGAGTACCGGCGCGACATCCCGGACGACGTCGCCCAGATCATGGGCGGCCTCACCGAGAACAACCGGAACATCGCGATCTACGGCAATCTGATCATCGACACGGCCAACGACGACTACGTCTACGCCCTCGACGCGCTGACTGGCGAGCTGGCCTGGGAACGGCAGATCTTCGACTATCGGGTGCATCCAGCGCGGCACTCGTCCGGCCCGATCATCGCGAATGGCAAGATCGTCTCCGGGCGGAGCTGCCGGCCGCTGGCCGGGCCGGTGTCCTGCGTCATCGTCGCGCACGACGCCACGACCGGCGACGAGCTGTGGCGGACGAGCCTGGTGCCGGCGCCAGGAGAACCGGGTGACGAGACCTGGGGCGGTGTGCCGTACGAGGAGCGGATGCACGTCGGGTCGTGGATGGTGCCCAGCTACGACCCGGAGCTGAACCTGGTCTACGTGGGGACCTCGGTCACGTCGCCCGCGCCGAAGTTCATGCTCGGCGGCATCGACAACCGGCATCTGTATCACAACTCCACGCTCGCGCTCGACGGTGACACCGGGGAGATCCGGTGGTACTACCAGCACCTGAACGACCACTGGGATCTCGACCATCCCTACGAGCGGATGCTGGTCGACACCGCCGTGGCGCCCGATGCGAGCGCGGTGTCCTGGATCAACCCCAGGCTCCGGCCCGGCGAGATGCGTAAGGTGATGACCGGCATTCCCGGCAAGACCGGCGTCGTCTACACGCTCGACCGCGAGACCGGCGAGTTCCTCTGGGCCACGCCGACCATCACCCAGAACGTGATCAGCGACATCGACGGCGCCACCGGCGCCGTCACCGAGAACTCCGAGGTCGTGTTCACCGGCCTCGGGCAGGAGGTGCTGGCCTGTCCCTCCTGGGGCGGGGGCAAGAACTGGCCAGCGGGCGCCTACAGCCCATTGACCAACACCATGTATTTCCCGCTCCAGCAGACCTGTGCGCGGGTGCTGTCGACGATGGATGGTGGGCTCGCCATCTACCGGCTGGCCGCCAGGTTCCAGCTGGCTCCGGGCACCGAGAATCTCGGCACCGTGCGGGCGATCTCCGTCGAGACGGGGCAGACCACCTGGCTGCACGAGCAGCGAGCCGCCACCCAGGCGCTGGTCACGACCGGCGGAGGGCTGGTCTTCGGCGGCGACAGCAACGGACGATTCCGGGCATTCGACCAGGAGACCGGTGAGGTGCTGTGGGAGATCAACCTCGGTTCGTCGGTGACCGGTTTTCCGATCACCTACGCCGTCGACGGACGGCAATATGTGGTGGCGAGCACTGGTGCCAGGCGCGAGGGACTGACGCCCGAGCTACGCCCGAGCGCCGGAAACAATCTGTTCGTGTTCGCGCTGCCCTAGACCAGAGCTCGGTTGTGTCGGACGACGAGTGGGACACCGCGCGCCCGCGTGAGCCGTGAGCCAGCGGATTTACCGGTACCCGTGACGCGTGGATTAGCCCAAGGGGCCCTCGCTCGGCGAAAGACGGAAGCGGACATGAGAATCGCGGCACTAACCAGAATCGTGCTCCTGGGAAGCGCGCTTTGCCACGGCGTGACAGGGACCGCACGTGCCCAAGACAGCGCCCAGCCTACATTTGCGTTTCGAGAACAATTGACACCTTTCACGGATCAAGTCAGGCAGGCGTTGGGGAGCGATCATGCGCGGTTCACGGCGACGCTGGACGAGCTTGTCGACCAGGAAGCGGACCAGCGAGCGCTCAGAGCAGAGGTGAGCTTCGGCTTCAGCGCGAACGAAGCCGGGGACTTCAGCGGTGTCGGTCCCGGGAATGACACGCTATTCCGCCTGGCTACGAGCGCGGAGCTTGGGAGAGGCACCTATCCGTCGGCGTTTCGACTCACGGCCGACGTCAATGCTCAGATGCGGAACAACGTCTTTGAACAAAACGTGACACGACTACGCGCAAGCTATGACTATCAGCAGAACGATCGGATTGGATACTTCGGCTTCGTCCAGCGCTACACCGACAACTTCATGAGCATCGAGTCGCGGTACGAGATCGGGGCCGGCGTGAGCTTCGGTATCGACCTGTGGCCGCGATGGTCAGACGAGCCGGCGCGCGCCGCCCTTGCGCACGTGGAGTCAGCGGGGGTGGAGGGGTTTCGGTGTTTGGTCAGCAGGGTCGAAACGATATTTCACCCGAACAGGTCGCGCACACCGAACTCGTGCGGCCCTCTTCCGTCGGGTAGGTCGCCGGTGGGGTCGTCGTCGGCTGGCGCCACACCTAGGCCAACCGCAACTTCCTTCGACAATCTTTATGCGGCGCTGCCTGACCTGGGTCAAGCGCTGCGGGCACAGCAGGCGATCGTGTCCATGAAAGTGGGGCTCGGGGTTTTCTCGGAGTTTGAGAACGCGGTCATCAAGACGGGGGCGTCGGCGATTCAGCCGAGCGGCTCGCTGCAGGAACTGGCGGAACGCAGCGTCCAGCTGCCAGGACGTCATCGCTATCGTTTTCTCATCTGGCCGACGATTCGGGTTGCGCCCCTGTCGTCGGTGTCCATCTCCTTCATACCGTCGTTCAAGCTGCCGATCAGCAATCCGCGCAAGTACTTTGACGGTGAGCTCGCCTATCGCATGGATTGGTTCGTCCGTATTGACTGGAGACTGGGCGAGGAAGGCACGAGCGCTGACCGAATCAAGCTCCTCGTGAAATTCGACTACTACAAGAACATGGGGCCGCCGCTCATAACGGACGATCTGATCGCCGTCGCCGCGCGCGAAAACGTCGTATACGCCCGCACCGTGGCCACGAAGAAACATCGTGTGGTGTTGCTTGGCGTCGGGATCGATCTGGGTTCGTGACAGCTGATCGCTCAGGCTCCTGAGTGTGTGAGGTCGGAGCCAGGCTGGGAGACGTGCGATGCATGTGCAGTGTGGTGTTTCACGATCTGTTCCGGTGATCGCGGTCGCGGCCGCCGCGGTATGCCTGGTGCCGGCGACGGTTCACGCGCATTCCTCCACCGAATTCGTCTCAGTGACGGACGCGATGCTGCAGCGTCCTGCGCCCGAAGACTGCTGATGTGGCGTCGGACGCTCGATAGCTGGGCCTACAGCCCGCTGGACCTCAGCGGGCTGTAGGCCGGTCTCCCAGTCCTTGCCGCCGGGGCACCACGAGCGACCCTCCGATCTGGCCGGCACCGCTCGCGGGCCACGCCGGTCTACGTAAACGGTCGCTGGCATTCGCCGTCTTTATGTGGTGACTGGTGCGGCCCGGCCCGACACAGGGTGCTCTGGTTCAACCTTGGTGATGATGCTGATGCGCAGCTGCGTTGAACGGTGGTTTCGTCGCGTGTGCCCGGTGGTACTGGTGGTTTCGGTCCTCGCATCGGCGTCCCCGGTGGGGGCCGGGCAGGACTCCGGCGGATCGCCGCTCGACACGATCGCGATTGTCCCGTTTGCGAACCTCACGGGGGACGCGGCAGACGATTGGATCGGCGCCGGTATCGCCGAATCGCTGGCGACCGAGCTGCCGGGCGGCTCCGCGGTCATCTCACGCGCGCGGCTCGCGGAAACCGCGGCCGAGACCGCCGGGGGCAGTGGCGAGTCGGTGGCGCTGGAGGTCGGCCGCCGCTTGGGCGCGCGGTATGTCGTCAGCGGCGCCTACCAGCGGCTCGGCGGGGTGATCCGGATCACCGGGCGGCTCGTGGAGGTCGCCACCGGCGCGGTCGTGCGGTCCGCGAAGGTCGACGGCGCGCTCGACGACCTCTTCAGCTTGCAGGACCGCGTCGTGGCGGAGCTCTCCGGACTGCCACCGCGGGTCGCGGGCGGGGTCCCCGCACGGGTCGAGCCAGCCGCGCCGGTCCGGGCCCCGGCTACTCCGACACCCGCTTCGGTCGCTCCGCCCCCGGCCCCCGCCGCACCGGCAGCCTCTACGGTCGCTCCGCCCCCGGTCGCCGGGGAGCTCGTGGCGGGATCGGGCGATCCTCTGCCGGCCGGCACGGTGGCCGAGACCGGTTTTGCGGCTGGCGGAGAGGCCGCGCTGCTCGCTGCCATCGATGGTCCACCCCCGCCGATCGCTCCGGAGGTCGTCACGCGGGACGAACAGGGCGGGACGACGGTCCGCGCCATCAAGCTGGTGGAAGGCATCCGGCTCGACGGTCAACTCGACGAGGAGGTCTATCAGATCGTCCCGGCGATCACCGGCCTCATCCAGCGGTTGCCGGTGGAGGGCGCGCCCGCCACGGAGAAGACCGAGGCGTGGATCATGTTCGACGACACGAACGTGTATGTCTCCGGCCGTATCTGGGACTCGGCGCCCGAGAGCGAGTGGGTCGCCAACGAGATGCGGCGCGACACCAGTCAGCTACGAGATAACGACACGTTCACCGTGTTCTTCGACACGTTCTACGACCGTCGGAACGGCTACAACTTCTATACCAACCCGCTGGGGGCGCGCGCCGACCAGCAGTTCACGAACGAGGGCAA
>DQNS01000066.1 GCA_015659035.1 Acidobacteriota bacterium
ACCGACACCAGCACCACGCCTTTGTCGGCGAAGCCGACGCCATCGTAGTTGGCGCTACTACTTGCGCCAAAGGTCCACCCGCCGCCATGAATCCACACCATCACGGGCAGCCTGTCCTGATCGGAGTCGGCCGTGGTCCACACATTCAAGTACAGGCAGTCTTCACTCATCAGTTGTCGACCGCGCTGCATGCACGTGGCGCCAAAGGTGTCCGCCACTCTCACACCCCGCCAGGGGATAGGAGGCTGTGGCGCCTTCCACCGCAGATCGCCAACCGGGGGAGCGGCGAACGGGATGCCTCGAAACACCGTCACGTTGCCGTCCAGTTCGACACCGGACACCTGTCCGGACGTCAGTTGAACCGGTTCTTCGACCGCAAGAGCGGTGGTCGACACTGACACCAACAACGCCGAGATGGAGAGAAGAGCTCTGAGGTGCGGGCTTTTCATGAGAGTTTCCTTCGGTGTGAATAGGTCGAGGACTCCACTGCTTCTTGCCAAGGCCCAGAATAGGGGTCCAAGAATCAAATGTCCACCGAATGACGCACCAGACCGTTCGAACCGTGACTTGGCAGGGCCGTCTATGAGGTCGCCGCCAAGATCGGCGAAGGCGGCATGGGTGAGGCGCAGCTGCGGGTGCTTAGGCAGCCAGCTCGCTGCCCCGAGCCTTGGACGACCCGGAGTCCGTCTGGCCAGCCAAGCCCAGCTCGTCGAGAACACGATCGTAGAAGCGGGGAAAGGCTTCGCCTTGGTGGGCCGGTTCCACAGCCAGCGCGGCGGCCATGGCCCGGCGCAGCGCGGGCGGCGGCGTCGACGAGGTGATCGTCAAGAACTGTTGCACGGTCATCGTTGAGAAACTTTTCCGGTACGACGAGGGGGAGGAACGATTGGTTGCGCCCGGCTTACAGCCGCTCCATCCGCTCCTGGAGGCGATCCGCCGCCGCGGAGAGCTCGGCGATCTCCGCCGCTTTCGGATCCGAGTGGCGGCTCACTACTCGGCCCACGGCGCGGTTGATCTTCTCGCGGGCGTTGGCGACATGCCGGCGCACCGGCTCTTCCAGGGGTGTCCCGCGCTCGACCAGGTACTCGAAGAGCTTGCCACTCTCCTCTCGGATCACGACTCCGCCCCCCAGCGTGGCCAGGTAGAGCCTCTTGAGGGCGCTCGGCCCCGGCGCGGTGTCGTCTGTCGCGCCAGTTGGCTCTGTCTCTACGTTCGCAACCATCATCAGGCTTCCTCCGTGCTTGCTTTCTGCTCGTCTCGAGGTCCTCCGGGCTTCTTCGCGCGCCCTTCCTCGAGATTCGCCAGCGTTTTCTCGAGCTGGTCAAGTCGCTGACGCAGGGCGCTCATCTCCTCACGCGCCTCCTTCACCGGACCCAGGCGGTCGAAGGAGACCTGCACGAGGCGGTGCAATCCCTTCTGTACCTGGGTGACGCCGTTCGAAATCTTCTCGCCGCTGGCCCGCACCAGATCGTGCAACAGCTCTGGCGACAACCGTCCTCGCCCGCTCCGCCCTTCGTCGAGAATGATCTGAGTCAGGGTCTGACCGGTGACCACTTCGTCCGTCGCGTTGTCGATGACCTCGATCTCCTGCCCGTCGCGGATCCACGCGGCGACCTCCTGCAGCGAGACGTAGCGGCTCTCCGCACTGTCGTAGAGCTTGCGGCTCTCGTAGCGTTTGATCGCTCTCGGCATTCGACTTCGGCCGGTTAGCGCGGCGCGGCATCATTGCCGCCATGCGGCATAGTATACATGGATTGCCGCGCTGCGTCAATGGATTGGCCAGCCGGGCACGACCCATACGCGCCTGGCGCCGGATATTATCCGCCACCGGTGAACTGCCGTTGGCCGGCCCCTTTGACGATGATGAGGACAATATAGGATAATATTTAAAATATCATTAATCATAATAAAATAGAGATGCCTGCATGAACACAAGTGTTTACTGGTAATTGACGGACGGCTGAGGATCTCATTCCGCGATTACCTGACGGATTAGCCATGACACCAGGGGCGAGCATCCAGGCGCAATATTGAGGCGAGGCATGGCAAGACGCAGTAGAGACTGGAACACGGCCCTGGCAGAAGACCTCGAGGACCCGGCCTTTGCTCGTGGGTTTCTGACGGCTGCGGTCGACCACGGCGTGTCGGTCCAGCAGGCGCTCGGCAAGGTCATTCGCGCGAGGGGGGTCAAGGAGTTTGCGGGGCAGGTGCCGATGGCGAGCCCCAACCTCTTGAGAGCGATCAACCCTCGGCACAACCCGACACAGGACACCTTGAATCGTCTGCTCAAACCGTTCGGGTTGAAACTAGGGGTGGCGCCCATCCAGGAGTCGAAGAACCGGCAGGCGTGGGTTGCCGGCCGACGGACCGAGTAGGGGTCTACGGGATGTGACGAGCGCGGGGGTGAAAATATTCGACCGGCCAACCACCAAAAGCGCCACAGAAGGAGTAATCTAGGAAGTCCCTTTGCGGTTTTCTGGAGGTGTCTCTGTGAAAGCAAGTCTGACCCGGTGGCGGTCGCTGGTCTTCCTCTTTGTACTGCTCACGTCGGTCGTTGTCGGCACATCCGCCTGCCAGAGCACGTCGGCGGCTGTCGACACGGCACTGGCCCGCGACCTCGGCATGGTCGATCCGGCGGCGGTCGGCGTTTCCGCCGAGCGGCTCGAGCGGCTCGACGCCGCCATGCAGGCGATGGTCGATGACAGCAAGCTGGCCGGTGTCGCGACGATGCTGGCCCGCCATGGCAAGGTCGTGTTCACCGATGCGGTCGGCAAGCTAGATATCACCAAGGATGCCCCGGTCGAACTCGACTCGATCTTCCGCATCTACTCGATGACCAAGCCGGTTGTCGGCATCGCCATGATGATGCTGCACGAGGAAGGCAAGTGGCAGCTCAACGACCCGGTGTCGAAATACATCCCGGCGTTCAGGGGTCTGAAGGTTTACACCGGGCAGGACGCTGACGGGAAGATGCAGGTCGAGGACGTCGAGCGCGGCAAGCGCATCACGATGCGCGATCTGATGAAGCACACCGCCGGGCTCGGTTATGTGCTGAACCCGCGTCATCCGGTCAATGCCGCATTCCTCGAGAACCAAGTGCTCGACCCGAATGCGTCGCTACAGACGATGATCGACAAGATGGTGGCGATTCCGCTGCTGGCGCAGCCGCAGACCATGTGGTCGTACAGCGCCGGGGTCGACGTGCAGGGCTATCTGGTCGAGCAGCTCTCCGGGCAGCCGCTGGGCGAGTTCCTCGAGGAGCGGATCTTCGCACCGCTCGGCATGGTGGACACCGCCTTCTACGTGGCGCCCGACAAGAGTCATCGCGTGGCGGCCTATCATTCAGCCAGCCGTGAGGGCGGCCTGACGGTGTCCTATACGGGTCGGGGAGCGATTCGGTCCTCAGCGCCGGCAGGCCCGTCGGGTGGCGGCGGTCTGTACGGCACCGCGCCAGACTACCTCCGGTTCGCCCAGATGCTGCTGAACGGCGGCGAGCTGAACGGCGTGCGGCTGGTGGCGCCACGCTCGATCGAGCTGATGCGCACCAATCATCTGACCGATGTCGAGCAGGCGACCTATCGCCGGCCGGGGCAGGGTTGGGGACTCGATTTCTCGGTGGTGACGGACGGCGCCGCATCGGGCGAGTCCTGGTCCACAGGGTCGTACTACTGGATCGGCATCGCCGGCACGTGGTTCTGGGTGGACCCAGAGCTCGATCTGACGTTCGTGGGGATGATTCAGCACAGCGGCGTCTCCATCAACGAGGTGCAGCAGCTCTCGCGCAGCCTGGTCTATCAGGCAGTTGTCGGCAAGTAACGGATTCCTTTCCGGCTGGGCTCGTCACCGTCAGGCGGCGCACCGTCGAGCTCCATCTTCGCGCGAACCGTCTGCAGGTCCCACCGCCGACGGTGATAGTCGAGTCTGGGTCATCCTCTGCCTGCCTCCTCTCTCAGAACGACCCGGCTTCAACTTCTTGCGGCCGCGGCAAGATTTTTTTCTTGCGGCCGACGGATCTCTGCACAAGTGCGCCCAACCGTAGCGCCGACAGCGCGAAGGCGGGTACGATTCTGTTCCGCGAAAGGAGCCCCACAGATGCCGCCGACCTTCACTCGTTTCTCCACCTCGATCCAGCCCGAGGGTGCCTTCACCGTGCTCGCGGTAGCCCGGCGGTTGATTGCCGCCGGCAAGGAGGTCATCGAGTTGGAGATCGGCGACAGCCCGTTCGCGACGCCGGACGGGGCCCTTGAAGCGGGGATCCAGGCCATTCGCGACGGCCGCACCAGCTACGGTCCGTCGGTCGGGTTGCCGGAGTTTCGCCGGGCGGCGGCCGCCTACCTCCATGAGGAGCACGGCCTGGCGGTGACCGCCGACCATGTCGTCGCCGGACCGGGGGCGAAGACCTTCGAGCAGCTGTTCTGTGAGGCGTTTCTCGAGCCGGACGACGGTGTGCTGGTGTTCAGCCCGTACTTCCCGACCTACGCGGCGAACATCGCCCGTCGCGGCGCGCGGATGGTGCTGTCGAGCCTGCGGGCATCACACGCGTTCCGGCCGGACCTCGACGATGTGCGTCGCTTCCTCGATGAGGACGCGCGGCCGAAGGCGGTCTTCCTGAACAGCCCGCACAACCCGACCGGCGGGGTCGCGACCGAGGACGATCTGCGCGGGCTCGCCGACCTGGTTCGTGGACGGGACGTGGCGGTGTTCAGCGACGAGCCGTACGACTGCATGGTCTGGGACGGGCGGCACCGTTCACTGCTGTGGGAGCCGGGCATGCTCGAGCAGACGGTGGCCGCCTACACCTTCAGCAAGTCGTTCAGCATGAGCGGGTGGCGGCTGGGCTACGCGGTTTCGAGCCCGGAGACGGTCAGGGTGCTCGATGTGCTGACCAACACCGCACTGTCCTGTGTGCCGCCGTTCACGCAGGTCGCGGGCATCGCGGCGATGCGGCACGACCGGCAGTATCGGGACGACCGGATGCGGGACTTTCACCGAAAAGTCGAGCTGCTGGTCAGGGGACTACGGACAGTCGAGGGGGTCGAGTGTCTGATGCCGGGTGGCACGTTCTATGTGTTCCCGTCGGTCGTGGCGATCTGTAACCGGTACGGGATCACGTCGCATGGTCTGGCGATGTATCTGCTCGAAGGGGCCGACGACCGGCTCGGCGTCGCCTGTCTGGGCGGGGAGTGCTTCGGCGACGCGGGCGCCGGGTTCCTGCGGCTGAGCTGCGCGCAGCCGGACGATCGGCTGAGGGACGCCGTCGCGTTCATCGCCGAGGCCACGACCCGGGACCTTCGGATCGCCGCCTACCTCGCCGCGCAACCGGAGCACCGCCTTGACACGCCCTACGAGACGACCGCCGGCGCTACCGCGTGAACCGATCTATCGTGTCGTCAGGAGCGCAACGAGCAGTCCGACGCTCACCTCCACCGAGCTCCCGCCCGACAGCGTTAGCGTGGCCCAGCGAGCGGTCGGGCGTACGTAGCGCTCGAACATCGGGTGCACGTCGCGTGCGTACTGCGCCCTGACGGCGTCCGGATCCCGGCCACGGTCGCGACAGTCGCGGGCGACGCGCCGGTCGACCGCGGTCTGGGCGTCCACCTCCAGGAAGACCGTCGTGTCGAGCAACGTCCGGACGTCGGGGTGGTGGAGCACCAGCAGCCCCTCGACGATCAGGAACGGCCGTGGCTCGACCGGTGCCACCGCGGGCCGCCGGGTGTGCGTGGTGAAGTCGTAGATGGGACGCTGGATCGTCTCGCCACGCTGCAGCGCGCGCAGGTCCGCCACGAACCGGTCCCAGTCGAACGCCTCGGGCGCGTCGAAGTTCCACCGCTCACGCGCCGCCCGGTCCAGGTGGCCGAGGTCGTGGTAGTAGGCATCCATCGAGAGGACGGCGGCATCGACGAGCGCCTCGGCCAGCGCATGGGCGAGGGTGGTCTTGCCCGACCCGGACGCACCGGCGAGGCCGACCAGATGGGGTGTGCGCCGAGCTGTCACGGTGCCACGATACCGCAGACCTGGGAAGGACCTAAGACCCTCCGTTGGTCGGCCTCCGGTCTCCGGGCCGTTCCGTGGTACTGCTCGACCTACGCCCGGGCCCGCCGGCCAGCACGTATTCCGAACGGCATCAGCTGGTGCGGTTCTTCGAGGACGTGATCGAGCGGTTGCGCGGGGCGCCGGGGATCGAATCGGCCTCGGCGGTGGCGAATCTGCCGATGCAATCGGCCGGCGTCACCTTCGTGCTGCCCTTCAACGTAGAGGGCCAGCCGCCGCCCGAGAGCGAGGACCCGCGGGCCGACGTCCGGTTGGTCAGGCTCTTCAACAGATTGCGGGAATCGCGGTCGTCGTCGACGATCAGCACTCTCGTAGGCGTTGCCTGATCCGGTAAAGGCCGAGACAGGATACCCTAGAACCCCTTACGTGGTCGTTGTCGCGTCGGAGTCGATCTCGCGCGCCGTCGTCCGTCGTCAATCCGCTATGTCGATACTTGTATCCGGCCCGTCCGTGGAAGCGACGCACCCCGCCGCGCTCGACCAGTTCGACCCGACGCCGCTCGACTCGTCGTGCCCGCGCCCCATCGCCGTCGGCAAGTTCATCCGCATCGACGGCCAGCCATGGATTGTCCGAGGTGTGAGCTACGGCCCTTTCGCGCCCGACCACGAGAGCTGGCAGTTTCCACCCACCGGGCAGGTGGCGGATGACTTCTCCATGATGACGCGGTTCGGGATCAACACCGTCCGGCTGTATACGCCGCCTCCACCGACGGTGCTCGACGAGGCGGCTCGTCATGGACTACGACTCATGATCGGGTTGCCGTGGGCGCAGCATGTCGCGTTTCTCGACGACCGCGCCCTCTGTCGTCGTATCCGCCGTGATCTCGAGGCACAGATACGCCGTCTCGGGAGTCACCCGGCGGTGCTGCTCTTCGCGATCGGGAACGAAGTGCCTGCAGCGGTCGCGCGCTGGCACGGCCGGGCGCGTCTCGAGCGTTTCCTCCGCGACCTATATCACGTCGCGAAGGACGCGTCACCCGAGAGCCTGCAGACCTACGTGAACTATCCACCTACCGAGTATTTGGAGTTACCGTTCCTCGATGTGGTGGCTTTCAATGTCTACCTGCATCGGGAATCGGAGTTGCGCGCCTATCTGGCCCGACTCCACCATCGGGCCGGCAACCGGCCGTTGCTGTTGGCGGAAGCCGGCGCCGACAGTCTCCGAGAGGGGCAGGCCGGGCAGGCCGCGCTGGTGGCCATGCAGCTGCGCTCGGCGCTCCGCGAAGGGGCCTGTGGCGCGGTGGCCTTCAGCTGGACCGACGAGTGGTGGCGCGGGGGTCGCGAGGTGGAGGATTGGGCGTTCGGGCTTCTGGATCGGGACCGTCGGCCCAAGCCGGCCCTGCACGCTGCGGCACAGGTGTTCATGGGACCGGACGTGCCGACGCAAGATGCCTGGCCCGACGTGTCGGTGGTGATCTGCGCGTACAACGCGGCCGACACCCTGGAGGAGTGTCTGGCTTCACTCGCGCGGTTGACCTATCCCGGCGTCGAGATCATCGTCGTCGACGACGGATCGCACGACGCGACCGCGGCCATCGCGAAACGGCACCCGACGGTCCGGCTCATCCAGGTGGATCACGGAGGGTTGAGCGCCGCCCGCAATGTAGGGCTCGCTCACGCGCGCGGCGAGATCGTGGCATATACGGATGCCGATGTCAGGGTGGAGCCGGAGTGGCTCACCTACCTGGTCGAGCCGATGCTCTCGTCGCGGCTCGCCGGGTCGGGTGGTCCGAACGTGGTGCCCCGCGAGGATTCCTGGCTCGCCCAGTGCGTCGCACGGGCGCCGGGCGGGCCGAGCCACGTGCTCTTCGACGATCGGATCGCCGAGCACGTGCCGGGGTGCAACATGGCGTTTCGTCGGGAGACGCTGCTGGCGCTGGGCGGGTTCAACCCGACCTTCACGAAGGCCGGCGACGATGTCGACCTGTGCTGGCGCCTGCAGGCGCGCGGCTGGAAGATCGGGTTCGCCCCGTGCGCTCTTGTCTGGCACCGTCACCGCTCGAGCGTCCGGGCGTACTGGCGCCAGCAACTCGGGTATGGGGAGAGCGAGAGCTGGTTGAAGCCGCTGCACCCGGAGAAATTCGCCGGGCGTCGGGCGATCTGGCGAGGGCATATCTACAGTCCGTTGCCGTTCGTGCGCTCCCTGCATTACGCGAAGATCAATCTGGGCGTCTGGGGCTCCGCGGCATTTCCGTCAGTCTACCGGTTCGACGCGCACCCGTTCGCGCATCTACCGCACTCGATCCGTTGGCAGCTCAGCTCACTCGTGCTGTTGGCCACGGGGGGGGCGGCCCTCTGGACTCCGTTTCAGACTGCGGCGCTGGTCGTCTGTCTCGTGGGGGCGGGCGCGCTCGGGGCGACGGTCGCGAAGTGCCTGAGGTACGCCTTCGACACCGAGATCGACGCGCTCGCTCGGATCGGGCGCCTCCCCGAACCGGTGAGCCGGGCCCTCTATCGCATCACGGTGGCCTGGCTGCACTATGTTCAGCCGGTCGCCCGGACATACGGCCGCGTCCTCGGTTTTCTGTCTCCTGCCCGCCGGCCGCCGCTCGCCGTACCGCACCTGCAGGCCGTGGGCCCGCTGGGACGGGACGCGCAAAGAAGCGTGCGGCTTCTGATAGGTGCCATGGTCGAGGACCGGTTCTGGGGCGAGCGATGGGTAAGCGGTCACGCCCTGCTGGAGAAGATGACCGACTGGCTGCGCTCGTCGCGCACGGCCGATATCATCGAGATCGACGACGGGTGGCAGCCGCACCGCGACATCAGCGTGGCGGTGGGACGCTGGACGTGGCTTGATCTTCACGCCCTCGTCGAGGACCACGAAGGCGGGCGCTGCCTCCTTCGAGTGGCGACCCGCACGCGCCTGACCCGGGTGGGTGGATTCCTAGCGGGCACGGCGATCATGTCGATGCTCGCGGTCATCGCGGCCGGCGTGGTCATGGGCTGGTCGGCGGTAACACTGAGCGGGCCGGCGATGCTGGCCGTGCCGCTCTCGGTGGGGGCGGCCCGCGTTCTTGGCATGGCTCGTGTGGTCCGTCACGCGGTCGCCACGGTAACGGCAGATGCCGGGCTGGTCCCGGTGGGCTCGCCCCGCGAGCGGGCGTCGTGGCGCGAGCGCGTCGTCGCGCGTTGGCGACGGTGGCGGGGCGAAGACGCCGAGCCGCGGCGGATCTGACGAGGGCGCGTCATCTGCACTCGGGTCCCTAGTTCAATATCGGTGGCTTCCACCGCCGCCGCGGCGCCAGCCGGCCGCTGCCGGCCCTACCCGTCACCCGGCCGTTCTCGTAGACCACCTCGCCGCGGCGGATTGTCACGATCGGCCAGCCGGTGACCTCGCGGCCCGCGTGAATCGAGAAGCCGGTGTTCGACAGCGCGTCCTCGTCCCGGATCGTGCGCGTCTCGTCCGGGTCCCAGATCACCAGGTCCGCGTCGGCGCCGACGGCGATCGTGCCCTTGGCCGGATACAGCCCGAACAGCTTCGCCGGGTTGGTCGCCGTCAGGGCGACGAACTGCTCCACCGTGATCCGGCCGGTGCGGACGCCGTCCGAGTAGAGCATCGGCCGCATCACTTGCAGGTTGTTCATCCCGGCACGGTGCCGCTGTACTGTCTGGGTGGGGTCGAGCTTCTGCTCGCGGGTGTAGGCGACATGGTCGGTGCCGATCGTGTGGATGGTTCCCCGGGCGATGCCGTCCCAGAGCGCGTCCTGGTCCTGCTGGGTTCGCAGCGGAGGTTGCCCCATGAAGAGTCCGGCGTCGAGTCCATCGAACCGCTCCCGAGTGAGATGGAGATAGATCGGTCGCGTCTCGACGTAGACGGGCAACCCGCGGGCCTGGGCCTCCTCGGCGACGCGTAACGCGTGTTCCGAGGAGAGATGGACGAGATAGACTGGTGCGCCGGTCGCCTCGCTGAACGCCACCGCGCGCTGGGTGGCGACCAGCTCGGCCAGCACCGGTCGGGCGTCGGGGTAGAAGCGGAGCGCGCCACGTCCCTCGGTGATGAACCGCTCGGCCGTGGTCGACACGATCGCGGCGTCCTCGCAGTGCAGCATCGTCAGGATGCCGGTGTCGCCGGCGGTGGCCAGCAGGTTCAGGAATCCCGGCACGTCACGGTCGAAGCTGGGGCGCACCATGAACACCTTGAGGCTCGTGTGCCCCGACCGAGCAAGTGCCTCGAGCTGCGGAGTGACCAGTGCGGCGTCACCGATGATCGGGTGCAGGATGACGTCGGCGATCGCCTCCGTTTCTACCTGGGCGGTCGCCTGGGCCATCGCCTCGGCCACCTGATCACCGCGGAGGGTGACGAAGTTCGAGATCGTGGTGATGCCGCCCGCAAGCGCCGCCGCCGAGCCGCTGGTGTAGTCGTCGACCCAGTTGCCGCCCAGATGCACGTGAGGGTCGATGCCGCCCGGCAGCACGAGTAGCCCATCGGCGTCGATCTCGCGCGCACCGGAGCCGGCGGCCAGACGCTCGCCGATCTCGCCGATCTCATCGATGAGACCGTTGCGGATGCGCAGGTCCCCCCGCACGGTGCCCTCGTCCGCGATGATCGTGCCGTTGCGGATGATCAGCTCCGTCGGCTGTCCCGTGGCCACACCGGTGCCCAGCCCGAGGGCGACGGCGATGACCAGAGCTCTGAGATGCGTTGGTCGGATCACGAGAGATCCTCCTTATGGACAACGCAATGCTCGCACGAACACGGAGGCGCCATGATGCCACCCTCACCCCGGCCCTCTCCCAGAGGGAGAGGGGGAGACCGGAGCGGCGAAGGCGGGGACTTTCTCAAATGGGTTCCAGCTGGTCGGCGCGGACCCAGCCGACCTTGCCGTCCTCGAGGATGATCTCGATCCACACGTCGGATCGGCGGTCTGTCCGCACCTTGGTGCCCTCGTGTACCGCGAAGATCTGGAGCGCGCTGTCGTCCGACGGCGCGCTCTGGACCGCGGTCTCCTCGGCCATGATCACCGCCTCCTCGTCGGCGCCGATCCCGAGCTCCCGCACGGCCAGGTTGAGACCGAGGACGAGGGTCACGGTCGCGCCCGCGATGGCGAGTCGACGGCCCCACGCCGCCAGGGCCGTCGCCGGTCGGAGTATCACGAGGATCACCGCCGTCATCGCCACCAGGTAGGCGAGCGCGACCAGCCAGACCAGCGCCCCCCGGGGCACCAACCCCACCCACCAGCCGCCGGCGCGGAACAGCCAGAACCCGGGTAGTGGGGTAATCTCGTCCGCGGTCAGCGACCGGGCCAGCTCGAGGTTGGCCAGCAGGTCGCCGTCGCTGGGCATCAGCCGTCGCGCCCGCTCGTAGTACAGGATCGCCGGGCCGAGCTCGCCCAGCTTGAAGTAGGTGTTGCCGATGTTGTAGTAGAGCTCGCCACTCTCGAGTCCGTCGTCGAGAATCTGCGCGTAGCGCTCGAGCGCCCCGTCGAAGTCCCCCGCCTGGTAGCGCTGGTTGCCCTCGTCGAAGAAGGCGCCCTGGCCCGCGCACACCTCGGCCGTGAGGAGCCCCAGCCAGACAGCTGCCATCAGCGGTAGGAACGGTCTCGCTGTCATCACAACGCTTGGTCGAGGTCGGTCATCGCCCGCGCGGCGCGGGTCAGCATGTCCTGCATCGCCAGGGTATCCGGCTCGGTTGGCGCGAAGCGCTGGCGGTCGCAGTCCTCCAGACACCCCAGGTAGGCGTCGATCACCCCGGGTGCCACACCACGTGACGTCAGCCGTGCACGGATCTCATCCCGTATCAACCCGGCCTCGGCCAGGTTCAGCTTGTCGCCGAGAAAGCCCTGCAGTGCCCGCCCGACCTCGGCGTGGAACGCCCGGTGCCGGTCCGGCGAGCGCAGCGACTCCGCCCGGGCCAGCCGCTGTTTCGCCAGCCGCGCGGCGCGGCGACGCCGTGCGTAGGCCACATCACCCGTCAACCGGTCCTGGTGCCGTCGGGCGGCGACGGCACCGGCGACCGCACACATCGGCACCAGCACGATCGCCCAGAACCCGGCGCTGCGGACGAGCGAGCCGCCGACCGGGCGGAAGCCTGGTATCGCGATCCGGATGAACCGGATGTCCTGCCGCTGCAGGTCGACCCCGGTGCGAAAACGGCCGGCCGGCCCTGCCATCGGGTCACCGGCCACGGTGAGGGTGATCGGGTCGGACGCCGCCTCGGCGTAGGTCCCGGCGTCGACGTCGAAGTAGGCCAGCTTCACCGCCGGAATGGTCACCTGGCCCGGCGCGCGCGGCACGATGACGTACTCGAAGATCTTGCTGCCCCGCACCCCGTCTTCGGTCGGGTCCACCCGTTCGCTGACGTCAGGCGGGTAGACCTCGACGTCGGACGGAAAGCCCAGCTCCGGCTCCGGAAGGGTGCGGATGTTGCCGGTCCCGGACACCTCGAGTCGATAGGTCAGGGCGTCGTTGGTCTCGGCGTCGATCCGGTCGATCGAGGCCGAGACCTCCAGCCGGCCGACCAGCCCCGTGAACGCGTCCGGTCGCCCCGCCTCCGGGAGCGGGAGCACCTCGATCTCGACCGGGTTGGACCCGACGACCACCGATACGCGACTGCCGAAGAGGCCGCCGAACGGGTCGCCGAAGAGGCTGCGTGACCTCCGTTGTACGCGCACCTGGGTCTCGAGCGTCAGCGGCGCCAGCGTCTTGGTGCCGGCACCGGTGGGGAACAGGGCGACCCGCCGGACCACGGCGCTTGTGTATTGCCGCCCGTCGCGTACGACCTGCTCGACCCGCGCCTGCGGGTCCTCGAGCTCTTCGACCCAGAAGCCGGTGGTGCCCGGCTGCTGCATGATGTTGTAGCCGTCGACGTCGACACGGGTGAAGATCCGGTACTCGACGATGACCGGCTCGTTCACATACACCCGCGGCTTGCTCGCCGTGGCGGTGATGAACAGATCCTCCGGCGCGACGGTTCCGTCCGCCCCGGGTGGGCCGGACCGGGACGTCGGCGCGGGTCCGTCGGTGATCCGGATCGTCAGCGGCTCGGTGCGCAGGTCCCGCCCGCCGGCTCGCACCGTGACCGGTCCGATCTCGAACGTGCCTTCCGCCGTCGCCTGGAACCGGTGCTGGAACGTCAGCGACAGCGACGTGCGGCCGTTGACGATCTGCATCGACGTCGAGGTGCCCGAGCCGAGGTATACGGCGAACGCTGACAGGTCGGGCAGCACCGGCGGGTCTTCGTCGAGCTGCTGTGTTCCCGAGATCTCGACGTTCAGCACGAACTGCCGGTTGAGCAGCACCTCGGTCTGGCTCAGATAGGCCCTGACCGTCTGGGCGAGCCCCTGGGCCGGTAGTCCCAGAACGACGCCGAAGCCGAGCCCGAGCACGACGATGAGGCGCTTCACCATGGCCTCCTCGGCGGACGGGCCGGCGCGGTGGTCTGGCGCTGGCGCTGGATCTGGCTCGGGTCTTCGTCGATGGCCTGTAGCAGACGCTCGGCCTCCTCGCGGCTCATGGCACCCGGTGGCGGCGGCTGTTCGGCGTTCTCTTGTTGCTGCTCCTGGGGCTGGTCCTGCTGTTGCTCCGGTGGTTCCTGATCCTCCGGCTGATCCGGTTGCTCTTGATCCTGTTCCTGCTCCGACTGCGGCCGGTCCTGCTGATCTCGGGCCTCGTCGTTTTCGTCTTGCTGGTCGTCCGACTCCTGCTGCTGTTGCTCCTGGAGCTGCTCGAGCGTTACCTCGAAGTTGTGCTTGGCGTCGGTGTCGGCGGGGTTCCGCCGCAGCGCCTCCTTGTAGGCCTCGAGCGCCGGCTCGAGCTGTTGCTGCTTGTACAGGGCGTTGCCGAGGTTGTACCAGGCCTGGGCTTCGATCCTCGGGTCGCCGCTCTCGACCGCCCGCCGGTACGACTCCATCGCGCGCTGGAGCTCCTCGGTTCGATACAGCGCGTTGCCGTCGTTGAACGGCACGATAGGCGAGTCGGGCGCCTCACGCAGCGCCTCCAGATACTGCTCGTGCGCTTCCTCGTAGCGACCTTCGTCGTAGAGCCGGTTGCCCGCGTCGACCGCCCCGCGGCCCGGCTGCGCCGCGGCGATCGAAGGCAGCGCAAGACAGGCGAGCACCGCCACGCACCCTAGACATCTTCTAGGGGTGACGTCGTAACGTGTGAAGCACGTTTTCATGACATGCGGAGATGTCTCGGCCCCGCGTAGCGGGCTGTGAGAAAAGCTTCTGCTAGCGCGGCTGCGCCGTCTTCGCTGGTCGGTCTGAGGCGCAGACGCGGTGTCAGCGTCACTTGAACCTCCCGGCCCAGGCGGTCCGGACGCGACGCCGGTCACAGACCAGCGTCTCGGCGACCAGGAGCGCCAACGCGAGCCCGAGAAACAGCTGGTACTGCTCGTCGAACAGCGTCACCTGTTCCGCCTCGAACTCCTGGCCCTTACCGGCAGTGAGCTCCTCGGCCAGGAGCGTCATCTCGGTGCCGGCCGGCGAGGCGCGGTAGTAGAGGCCGCCCGTGCGTGTTGCGATCGTCTGCAGGGTCGTTTCGTCGAGCTGCGAGGTGACGACGGTGCCGTCGGCGTCCCGTGTGAACCCCTGTGGGCGGCCGGTGGCATCGAACTCCGGAATCGGCACCCCTTCGGCCGACCCGATGCCGACGGTGTAGATTCGCACCCCTGCCTCGCGCGCCCGCTCGAGGGCGCCGTCCACCTCTCCTTCGTGGTCCTCGCCGTCGGTGATGACCACCAGCACCCGATGACGCCGGTCGGTCTCGGCGAAGGCGTCCAGCGCCACCTCGATCGCCTGCCCGAGGTTGGTTCCCTGCACCGACATCGTGTCCGGGTCCATCGCGTTCAGGAACAGGTTCGCGGCGCCGTAGTCCAGGGTCAAGGGGCTCTGCACGAACGCCTCACCGGCGAAGGCGACCAGCCCGACGCGGTCGCCTTCCAGATGGTCGATCAGGTCGGCGATGGCGAACTTCGCTTTCTGCAGCCGGTTCGGCGCCACGTCCTCGGCCACCATCGAGGCCGACAGATCCAGCGCGATGACGATGTCCTGACCCTCGCGGCGGACCGTTTCGACACGGGTGCCGAACTGCGGCCGTCCCAGCGCCGTCACCAGCAGCGCGACGGAGACGACGAGCAGCACGGTCTTCACCGTCTGGCCGTGACGGCTGACGGTCGCCGTCAGCCGGTCGACCAGCTGCAGACCGCCGAATCGGGCGAGGTCGCGGCGTGTTCGCGCCTGGGCCCACCAGGCCAGCGCGGTCAGCGCCGGCACCAGCAGATAGGCGAACAACATGTCGCTCGCACCGAACCTGAACATTCTGATTCGTCCCGTTCCGTCCCTGGCGGGTCTGACGACCCGCCGCTACGACGGTAGTGAAGGAGACGGCGAAGCCCCCCGGCTCCTCCTGCCTTCTGCCTTCTGCCTTCTGCCTTCTTGGGTGTTCACGGTATCCTCCTCAGCACCGTCCGGCCCAGACCGACCTCGAGCAGCAGCACCCCCAGACCGAAGAGCAGCGGCAGGTGGAACAGCTCGCCGTAGCGCGTGAACTGCTCCAGCTCGATCTCGGTCGTTTCGAGGGCGTCGATCTCTTCGTAGATCCGCGCCAGGCTCTCGCGGTTCGTCGCCCGGAAGTAGCGGCCGCCGGTTAACGCCGCCGTCTCCTCCAGCGTCGGTTCGTCGATGTCGACCCGCATCTGGGCGTAACGCCGGCCGAAGATCGGGTCGTCGACCGGCACGCGCGCGGTGCCCTGGGTGCCGGCGCCGATCGCGTAGATTCGCACGCCGAGCGCCTGCGCCATCTGGGCTGCCGTGACCGGGTCGATCTCGCCACGGTTGTTCCGGCCGTCGGTCAACAGCACGATCACCTTCGACTCGGCGTCCGAACTCTGGAGCCGTTTGATCGCGGTGGCCAGCCCCATGCCGATCGCGGTGCCATCCTCGATGATCCCCACCTCGAGCTCGCCGATCAAGGTGGTCACCACCCCATAGTCGAGCGTCAGCGGCGCTTGCGTGAACGCGTCACCGGCGAACACAACCAGCCCGATCCGGTCGTTACGCCGGCCCTGGACGAAGTCGGCCGCCACCTGCTTCGCCGCCTCGATCCGGTTCGGCTCCAGATCTTCGGCGAGCATCGAGCTCGAGAGATCGAGGGCCAGCACGATGTCAATGCCCTCGCTGGTGACGCTCTCGGCGGTCACCCCGGACTGGGGGCGCGCGAACGCCATGATCAAGGCGGTGAGCGCGAGGGCCCGGAGCCCGAAGAGGATGTGCCGGTGGCGCCCGCTGTGCCGGCGGTCGGCGCGCTTGATCAGGGCGAGCGACGAGTATCGCAGCGACCCGACCTGTCGCCGGCCCCGGACGACAGAGACGACATACCAGTAGGCGAGCAGCGGCACGACCGCCAGCAGCGCGACATACGCGGGGTCGGCAAACCGGTAGATCATGCGACCTCTGCCGTCGACACGGCCGGGACCGGGTCGTCCGGCGTCGTCATGTCCACCAGCCTGCGGCCTAGGGGTACCAGGTCACGGCAGGCGGGGACATCCGGCCGGAACTTCGCGAACTTGACGAGGTCGCAGCGGTCGAGCAGCTGGCGAAAGTCGGCGACCACCCTGCTGAGGACACCCGTCCGGCGCAGCCCGTCCAGCACCCCACCGGTCGTCATCTCCATCGCCTCGACCCCAAAACGGTCCTCTGCGTAGACCCGCATGATGTCGGAGACGCGGATGTGATAGGTCTTCAGCTCGCCCAGCTCCAGCAGTCCGGAGGTTTCGAGCGCGTTCAGCGACTCGAGGGCGATCTCGTCCGCCGGTCGTGGCGGGACGACCGGCACCTGGACGTCGGGCCGTCGGCGTCGCCGGTACCGCCGGTAGAGCCAGTATGCGGCCACGCTCATCACCACGAGCCCCGCCAGCCATGGCAGCAACGTCACCACGCTGAACGGGATCGCGAGCGGGCCCTTGATGTCGCGGATGTCGCCGCCCTCGTCACGCCCGACGCTCTCCACCGTTACGACTGCCGCATCGGTCGCCAGCCTGACGGTGTCGCCGGCGGCATCGACCACCTCGACCTCGACGACCGGCAGCATCAGATCGCCGAGCTCGAACGCCGTCAAGGTCAGCTCGGCGCTCGACCGCACCCGGGTCCCCTCGGGCACCGGCTCGAGCAACCGCATGTCGACCAGCTCGAACGGGTCGAGCTCGAACACGTCGGGCCACACCACCCGGGCGTCCGCGGCATGGCTTACCGTCACCAGGAGGCGGACCGGGTCGCCGACGGTGATGACGCCCGGGTCGAGAGCGGTGAGGAGCCCCGGCGGGTCGGTCTGCGCCCGGACGTGCGCCACGAGCGACACGACGAGCAGCGCCGTTGAGGCCAGCCGCCTGCTCGTCATCCCTCTAGCGGTCGTCATCGCTCCTCGGTCGTCATCGTTCCGCGTTCCGCGTTCCGCGTTCAGCGTTCCGCGGCTAGCGGAATCGTTTCGCTCGCTGCCGGAAGAACCGCATGAGCCGGTCAGCATAGGGGCGGTCGGTGCTGATCTCGATTACATCGATGCCGGTCTTGCGGAATTCCCGCTCGAGGGTGGTCCGGGTCTCTGTCACGTCGTGGTCGAACGCTTCGCGGAACGCCGGGTCGGACACGTTCACCGTCAGCTGCTCGCCGGTCTCGGCATCCTCGAGCTCGATGTAGCCGACAGCCGGGAGCTCCCGTTCCCGTGGGTCGCCCATCCGTATGACGATCGTGTCATGCCGCCGGCCGGCCACCGCCAGGGCCTTTTGATACCCGGTGTCGAAGAAATCGGAGACGACGAAGACGACCGCGCGCCGCCGGACGACTCGTGCCAGATACCCCAGCGCGCCGGCGACGTCGGTGCCGCGTCCCTCCGGTTGGAAGTAGAGCAGTTCGCGCAGCACCCGCAGCCCGTGCCGGCGTCCCTTGCGTGGCGGCACGAACTTTTCGATCCGGTCGCTGAAGATGATGAGCCCGACCTTGTCGTTGTTCGTGATCGCCGAGAACGCCAGCACCGCGCAGATCTCGACAGCGACCTCCCCCTTCATCCGCGACCGCGAGCCGAAGTCCCCGGAGGCACTGACGTCGACCACCAGCATGACGGTCAGCTCGCGCTCCTCATCGAACACCTTGACGAACGGCGTGCCGGTCCGCGCCGTCACGTTCCAGTCGATGCTGCGGATGTCGTCGCCGTATTGATACGCGCGCACCTCGGCGAAGTTCATCCCGCGCCCCTTGAAGACCGAGTGATACTCGCCCGAGAAGACCTCGTTGACGAGCCCCCGGGTTGCGATCTCGACCCGACGTACCTGCTTGAGAATCTCCCGCGGAATCATTTGCGAGTTGCCCAGCAGTCAGCAGGCAGCAGGCAGCAGTCAGAAGAAAACCTGATGGCTGCACCGGCTGCCTTCGGATACCCGGTACCCGACAATCGAGCCCGATCGGAACAAGATAGAGCGCAGGCGAAGCCCACCTGCTTTTTCTGACTTCTCACTTCTGACTGCTGACTGCTGGATGTGCCCCTCATGGCACTTCGATGCTGTTCAGCACCCGATTCACCACGTCATCCGAGGTCATCTCTTCGGCCTCGGCCTCGTAGGTCAGCAGCACGCGATGACGGAGGACGTCGAGTCCGATCGACCGGACGTCCTCGGGCGTGACGTAGCCACGCCGCCGGAGGAAAGCATGCGCGCGTGCGGCCTTCGCCAGGCTGATCGTGGCGCGGGGCGAGGCGCCGAACGCGATCAGATCGGCGAGGTCGCTCAGGTCGTAGTCTTTCGGTTGCCGGGTCGCGAACACCAGGTCGACGATGTAGGTCTCGACCTGCGGGTCCATGTAGATCATCTCGACCGCCGTGCGGGCGCGCAGGATTTCTTCCGGCGCGACGACGGCGCCGACCTCGGGCTCCGGGCCGGTGGACATCCGGCGCATGATCTCCAGCTCCTCGTCCTTGTCCGGGTAGGTGACCGCCAGCTTCAGCATGAACCGGTCGACCTGCGCCTCCGGCAGCGGGTAGGTGCCCTCTTGCTCGATTGGGTTCTGCGTGGCGAGGACCAGAAACGGGGCGTCGAGCGGGTAGGTGGTGTCACCGATGGTGACGGTCCGTTCCTGCATCGCCTCGAGCAGTGCGGACTGCACCTTGGCCGGCGACCGGTTGATCTCGTCGGCGAGGATGATGTTGGCGAAAATCGGACCCTTGTGGGTCTTGAACTCGGACTGCCGCGGGTCGTAGACGAGGGTGCCGGTCAGGTCGGCCGGCAGCAGGTCGGGGGTGAACTGGATGCGGCGGAACGTCGTGCTGATGGCGTTGGCCAGGGCCCGGACGGTCATGGTTTTGGCCAGCCCCGGTACCCCTTCCAGCAGGACGTGCCCGTCGGCGAGCAATCCGATGAGCAGTCGCTCGATCATGTATCGCTGGCCGACGATGACCCGGCCCACCTCGTCGAGCAGGCGGCCGACAAAGGCGCTTTCGGTGTGAATCTTCTCCTGAATCGCTTCGATGTCGCGGTGCATGACGTCGGTGTCTGTCCTTTCCGAGCGGCGATCGAGCCGGTCGCTGAAGAAGGTGATCCAGCTTCTCCCTCTCCCCCTGGGAGAGGGTCGGGGTAAGGGAGCGCACACAAGACCAGCAACCCAGCTTCTTATTCTAAGTCGTTCGTCGAACCGGTCCTCGGGTGAGCTACCGCAGTGTCCGGTGCAGTGGTACAGTTTGCTGGCCCACCCGAGCTGGAGGTCAAGACCCGATGCGGCGTGCAGCGCCCAGCAGCGTCATTCATATCGTCCGTGTCAGCCACCTTGTCTGCGCAGCCCTGGTTGTCATCTGGGTGGGGAACCCCGCCGTTGCGCCCGCGCCCGTCGCCGCCCAGACTCGGGAGCGTGCCGAGGCGCTGCGGCAGGCGGTGCGTGAGGTCGAGCGAGAGCAGGTCGTCCGGGAGGCGATCCGGGCGGCCGACCGGTATCTGCATACGTGGAACACCCGTGACCCGATGGCGTGGGCGGGGTCCTTGCACTTTCCTCATGTGCGGCCCGGGGTCGGAGCGTTCAGCCTGACGCACACCCCGGAGGAGTATGCCCGCGGGGTGAACTTCGAACGGACCATCGCCACCGGGTGGCACCGCAGCCAGTGGGACTCGTATGAGGTGTTCCAGGTCGGGCCGACCAAGGCGCACGTGGCGGGTCACTACTCGCGCTACAACATCGATGGGGAGCAGATCCGGACCACCCTCATCACCTACATCGTGACGAAGCAGGGCGACCACTGGGGCATCCAGTCGCGGTTCGCCGCCGGCCGGGCCGACATCCCGGAGACCCGGCGCGTCGACTCGGCGACCGCCGCCGTCGCGGCAGTCGAGGCGTACGTCGCGGCGCTCAACGACCCGTCCGACACCGACGCGTGGGCCGCGACGCTGAACTATCCCCACGTGCGACTGGCCGATGGGACCGTCGAGCTGTGGGCGACCGCCGAGGACTACGTGCAGGGGTCCCAGGGCGGCCGGCTTCGGGCCTGGACCCGCACGCGGCTCGACTGGGCCGAGCCGGTGCAAGTGGGCGGCGCCGGGGTCAACGTGGCGGTGCGGTACAGCCGGTTGAATCGGGCCGGCGAGACGCTGTCCGGCTACGAGGCGGTGTATCTGGTCACCAACCGGGATGGCCACGTCGGCATCCAGGCGCGCTCGAGCTTTGCACCCTGACCCAATGCCTTGAGGAGTCAGAAGTCAGGAGTCAGAAGGAAGCTGGAGGGCTGCGCCAGCTTTCGGTTTATACCCAGAGGTGTGCGATGACACGAGGGCATCACGCGGTGGTCGGATGCATGACGTGGCTGACAGTAACGGCTCTGAGCGCCACCGCGACGGCGCAGACCGTGGGCTCCTATACCCCCGCTCAGGCCGAAGCGGGTCGCGCCGTCTTCGACCGCTCGTGCGCCACCTGCCACATGAGTGACCTGAGCGGCGCGTTCGAGGCGCCGGAGCTGGCCGGCCCGAACTTCCAGCTTGCCTGGGGCGCGCGACCCGTCTGGGAGCTGTTCGATCTCGTCAGGGTTTCGATGCCGCCGGGGCAGGGGGGGGCGCTGGGCGACGAGGCTTACACCAATGTCATCGCGTACATCCTGCAGGCCAACGGGGTGCCGGCGGGCACCCAGGCACTCGCCCCAGGGCAGGAGACCGGCATCGCCGTCGGCGTCCAGCCTGGGCGTCCCACGCCGCTGCCGGCGGACCGATCGACCGGCGGGCCAGCGACCGCGACGACCACCTACACCTCAATTGCCGGCTACGTGCCGGTGACCGACGCGATGCTCCGCGACCCGGACCCGGACGACTGGTTGATGTATCGGCGCACCTATGACGGATGGGGCTACAGCCCGCTCGACCAGATCACCCGAGACAACGTGCATCAGCTGGCGCTCGCCTGGGTGTGGTCGATGCCGGCCGGCACCAACCAGCCGACCCCGCTGGTGCATGACGGGGTCATGTATCTGGCCAACCCGGGCAACGTCATCCAGGCGCTCGACGCCGCCGGTGGCACGCTCCTGTGGGAGTATCACCGCGCCCTGCCGGAGAGCCTGCGGACCGGGCTGATCCGCAACCTGGCGATCTACGAGGACACCCTGTTCCTCGCGTCCCGAGACGCCTACCTCGTGGCGCTCGACGCCCGTACGGGTGACGTGGTCTGGGAAACGCAGATTGCCGATTACCGGCAGGGGTACTCGAACTCGGCCGGCCCGATCGTGGTCGACGGTAAGGTGATCAACGCGATCAACGGATGCTCGCGGTTCCAGCCGGACAGCTGCTTCATCACCGCGCACGATGCGCGGACCGGCGAGGAGCTGTGGCGCACGCTGACGATCGCGCAGCCGGGGTCGCCGGGGGGCGACACCTGGGGCGATCTGTCGCTGACGCTGCGGGGCGGCGGCGACTCCTGGATCACCGGCAGCTACGACCCGGAGCTGGATCTCGTCTACTGGCCGGTCGCGCAGGCGAAGCCGTGGGTGCCGGCGAGCCGCGGGCTCACGGTGCATGACGCTGCGCTCTACACCAACGCAACGCTGGCGCTCGACCCCGATGATGGGTCCATCACCTGGTACTTCCAGCACGTGCCGGGTGAGGCGCTCGATCTCGACGAGGCGTTCGAGAAGGTGCTGGTCGACGACCGTCAGGGCCGGAAAGCGCTGTTCACGGTCGGCAAGCACGGCATTCTCTGGAAGCTGGACCGGGAGACCGGCGCGTTTCTCGGTTACGCGGAGACGGTCTTTCAGAACGTCTTCGATCGCATCGACCCCCAGACCGGCGCCGTCACCTACCGGCAGGACATTGCCGAGGCGGGTATCGGTGACTGGGTGTCGGTGTGCCCGAGCACGGCCGGCGGGCACAACTGGCAGGCGATGGCGTTCAGCCCCCAGACCCGCGCCCTGGTGATCCCGCTCAGTCAGAGCTGTCTCGAGATCGCAGGTCGCGAGGTGGCGCTGGAGGAAGGCTCGGGTGGGACGCAGGCGGACCGCAAGTGGTTCGAGATGCCGGGGACCGACGGCAACCTCGGTCGGTTGGCCGCGTATGACGTCGATACGCTGGAAGAGCTCTGGAGCGTCGAACAGCGCGCCGCGGTCTTGACCGCCGCGCTCACGACCGGTGGCGGCCTGGTGTTCACCGGTGATGTCGACCGCTACGTCCGTGCGCTCGATGTGCGCACGGGTGCCCTGCTCTGGGAGACCCGGCTCGGCACCTCGGCACAGGGGTTCCCGGTGACGTTCCGGGCCAACGGCGAGCAGTACATCGCGGTGGCTGCCGGTGTCGGTGGCGGCAGCCCGCGGCGGGTGCCGACGCTACTGAGCCCCGAGATTCACTATCCGGCCACCGGCAACGCGTTGTATGTCTTCAAGCTCGCGGGGAGCGCTCTCCGATAGCCGCATACAACCACAGAGCGCTAGGCAAGCTCTACCACCGCGTCGGGAAGTTCGAGAATGCGATCGCGGCGTTCCGCGAGGTGGCGGCGCTTGAGCCGGACAACCTCGAAGGGTTCTACACCATTGCCACCTCCCACTGGGAGAAGCCCTTTCGCGATACCCGCCTCAGCGACGAGCAGAGGCTTGAAAGCGTGATGCTGGGGATCATCGAGGTGAACAAGGCGCTTGCCCTGAAGACCGACCGCCTACCGCCCCGCCGCCGCGACCACGGCAGCGGAGAGCTGCGCCACCGTGCTGTTTGGAGTCCAGATGTTCGAGGGGATCTGCCGGCCGGTTCTGACCCACACCAGATCCAGGCTCGGCACCACCACGACGATCTGACCGCTGTTACCGAAGTTGGCGTAGGCGTCCGGCGGGGTGCCGGGGAGCAGCCGGCTCCTCATGAAGTTCGATTCGCGATAGCTCAGATAGAAGTCGCCGGCGTTCAGATGCCAGAACAGGCCATACGACGGGTTGGCCTTCGGTGCCGGAGCGGTTCGGAGCTGCTCGATGTATTCCGCCGATAGGTAGCGCGAGCCGTTCCACAGGCCGTCGTTCAGCATCAGCTGACCGACCTTGGCGAGGTCCCGCGGTCGCATCCGGATGCTCTGATACCCCAGGAGCCTGTCGTCGTTCCGGATCTCGACCCAGTAGGCGCCGGTCATGCCGAGCGGCGCGAACAGTTCCTCACGCGTGAGGTCCGGCAGACTCATCCCGGTCGCGCGCTCGAGCGCCGTGAAGAGTATCCGGTAGCCGGCGTGGTTGTAGATGAAGTACTCGTAAGGCCCGTGCGTGGTCCCGCGCGCCAGTGTCGCTTCGAGCTGGCTCCGTCCGGCGCGTATGTCGCCCTGGTCGAGCTCCGGTGACTGCGCCAGACCGGACTCCATCGCCATGGCGTTCCTGAAGGTGAGCGCCGCGCGCCCTTGACCCGCCAACTCCGGCACGAAGTCCACAAGCGGCTGATCGAGCGACGAGATGTCGCCGCGCGCCAGCACTCGGCCCACGAGCAGCGCGAACGGGCTCTTCGTGGCCGAGTACATCTGCTGTACGTCGTCCGGGCCGCGGTCGTTCCAGTGCCGTTCGAACACGATGCGGCCATGATGCACGACGACCAGCGAATCGGCATGGGTCGTCTCGGCCAGCCGGGCGGCCCGGTCGAGCTTCGCGGGGTCGAGGCCGGACGCGGCGGCATCTGCCGTGAGCCACGGTGCAGCGTCGGGGCCGTCCCATGGTTCGGTGCCGACCTGACGCCGCTGCGCTTTGGGTGTCCCGGCGGCGACGACGAGGGCAAGGCCGACAGCGCCGAGTACCATGCCGGGCCGTGTGGTCATGAACATGTGATCGGTGTAGAGTAGCATCCGCGACGCTGCGCCTCGAAGCACCCTGACGATTAGTCGGCGACCGCATCGCTCGCTGGCTTTTCTCATAGCCCCGCTACGCGGAGGCTAGACAGCCCGGAGAAGATGTCTAGCGGGAGACCGTCCATGGCGTATACACCACTGACCGTGACCCGGCGGGAATGTTTGACGGCGCTTGCCTCGGCGGTGGTGTTCCCGGCGCTCGGCGTCGCTGCCGCCGAGCGGAAACCGATGCGCGGCGCGTTCATGATCCTGAGCACGCCCTACACCGCCGGCGGCGAGGTCGACTATGACCTCCTGGGCCGGGAGGTGGAATTTTGTGATCGCTGCGGTGTCGAGGGGCTGGTGTGGCCGCAGAACTCCAGCGAGCAGCGTTATCTGAGCCAGGACGAGCGGCTGCGCGGGTTCGAGGTGCTGGCGCGCGCCGCCCGGGGTCGCGCTCCGGCGCTTGTACTCGGGGTGCAGGCGGACGATACGGCCGGCATGCTCGAGTACGCCCGTCGGGCCGAGGCGCTTGAACCGGATGCGATGATCGCGATTCCTCCGCGAACGGCGACCTCGCTGGACGACTTTCGCAGCTACTACGCGGCTCTATGCGAGGTTACAGACCGCCCGGTCTTCGTGCAGACCAGCGGCGGCGCACCGGATATCGTGCCGACGGTCGAGTTTCTGGTCTCGCTGGCACGAGAGTTTCCCCAGTGCGGGTACGTCAAGGAAGAACACGCCCCCGTCCAGGAGCGGATGCTGGCGCTGGCCGAGCATCGACCCAACCCGATCAAGACCATCCTCGGTGCCAACTTCGGGCGCGCTTGGGCGTACGAGATGCGGCTCGGCACCGACGGGGTGATGACCGGTGGTGTGATGTATGCCGACATCTACGCTGGGATGTGGGATCTCAACCAGCAGGGCCGACACGACGAGGTCAGGGATCTGAACGGCAAGCTGCTGCAGATGCTGAACCTCGACAACCTGATACCGGGGGTACGGCTCTACGTGTTGCGGAAGCGGGGCGTGTTCAAGACGCTCGTGTCACGCCGCGGAGAGTACAGCTTCACCAAAACACAAATCGACGAAATTGAGCATCGGTTGGAGGCGCTCGAGCCACACCTCAGGGCGTGAGGGTAACCTCGGGTGCTCATCGGGCGTCAGGCGCTCGTGGCTGGGACCGTTCGGGCTCACTCCAGCTCTATCGGGACCGCGGCACGCACGCCTTCATGCTCGAGGACGAGCATGAAGGTGCCCTCCTCCCATGCGCCGGTCGGCGCCTCGAAGAACAGATCGCCAAAGGCGGCCCGGAAGCGATCGACGACGAAGTCGTCGGCGATGGTCCCCCGCCCGGGCAGCGCGAAAAACCGGAAGCTCTCGCTCTGGGGCCGCCGGTTGAAATAGGACCTGACGCCGTGTCGGCTCGGGGCGGCGTTCTGGATGAGCAGTCTGATCCTTTCGATGTCCTGGCCGAATGACTCCTGTGTCGCCAGGGCCAGCTCTTCGCCGTCAGGGGTGATCAACCGAATGGCGTCACGATGCACCGTCATCCGCTCTTCTGTCGTCACCCCCGCCTCGATGAGCAGCCAGACCGAGTCGTGGTTGCGCTGCGAGTAGTAGTAGGCGGCGACGAACTGAACCGCATCGTCCCGGTACTCGATCGCGGCGCGGCCCCTCTCCTTGGTGTTGGGGAACAGCTCGTCCTGTGCCTGCGCCGTGCCGGCCAGGGTGAGGTTCAGGGCCAGAGAGAAGAGCGTGAGACGGCATGACATGGTGAACATGGTGCAATCCTTTCACAGACGCGCCGGCAGATACGAACATCTCATGATACCCCGTCTCGGAAACCTCCGATAATCGGGTAGAGTGCCCCCACGCGACCATGGAACGACGGCTGTATTTCCTGTTCGGCGACCTGGTGAGCAACGCTGGTGTCGGCGCGTTGGTCGGGCTGGTTGTGGCAGTGCTCGTCGGTGAGACCTGGTTTCCGGTGCTCGGGATGGTGGTCGGAATGATCGCCGGCGGCGGGGTCGCGCTGCCGGCCGCGGTGGTGTTGTCGGTGCCGTTCGGCGCGATGGAGCTGATGCTGCCGGTGATGCTGACCGGGATGACGTCCGGCATGCTGCTCGGCATGCTGGCGGCTATGGGTGCCACGTCGAGCGGGTCGGCTGGCGCGCTCGGCGCCATCGTCGGTCTGGTGGTACTCGTGGCCACCTACGTGCTAAACGCCTATGTGCGTGCGAGCCACCGCCCTGGCATGGGCTGCTAACAAGAGTCACATCATGGACCACGCCACCCAAAGGAAATGGGACAACGCCGTGCGCGGCTACGACCTGATGAACGGCCATGGTCCCGAGCGGCGCTGGGCGCCCTGGAAGCGCCAGCTGTTCGAGGCGATGGAGGGCAAGGTGCTGTTTCTGGCGGTCGGTACCGGTCAGGATATCCAGTTCTTTCCACCCGGCCGCGAGATCACCGGCATCGACATCAGTGAGGGGATGCTCGCGCACGCTCGCTCCAAGGCCGAGCGATATGACGGGCGGCTCGAGCTCAGACACCTCGACGTGCACGATCTGGACTACCCGGAGGCCACGTTCGACCAGGTGTTCACGTCCTGCACCTTCTGTTCGGTGCCGGACCCCGTGAATGGCCTGCGAGCGTTGCGTCGGGTCCTCAAGCCGGGCGGGACGATCGGGATGTTCGAGCACACCGGGAGCCGGTGCTTCCCGTTCAGCCTGATACTGAATCTGATGACGCCGCTGACACGCCGCCTCGGACCGGAGCTGAACCGGGACACCCCGGCCAATGTGCGGCAAGCCGGGTTCGTCGAGGTGCGCGTGGAGCCGGTCTATCTCGACGTGGTCAAGGTGATTCGCGCTGTCAGCCCGGGCTAGCCGTCGCTTACCGGTCGTCGTCGTCGAGCAGTCCCGTCACCCGTTGCGCGGCATCGGAGAGGCGGTCGCGGACGTGGTTCAAGGCGCCGGTCAGCGTGGTCCCGTCCCGCTGGAGCTCGTTGGCGGTGGCCGGCGCCTGGGTAGCGATCTGCCGCAGGCTGTCTGGCAGCCGGCCGCCCCCGATCAGGAATCCGATCGTTCCGGAGATGGCGGCGATACCTGCATATCTGATGAGACGTCCGATTCGCATGTTTTTCCTCCAGACACCGAGTCAGATCACGTATCGGCTGTTTGAGGTTCGAGCGTGACGCCGGACGGGTCCTGCCTCCCTCGGTCCGAAAAACTGATGCGTATTCGCGCCCGTGTCGTGTAAGGATCAGCAGGTCAAGTGGCCCGTTGCATGAGAACGGCTGCATTCGGCCGCCGATGCATTTCGCCTCACGGCGTTGCTCGTCGGCCGAATACCGCCCGGATGCTCCCTCCTCGCGCAGGGTGAAGCGACTGCGACACTGCTCTACCGGGCCGTCGGTGCGTCGCCGTACTCATGCAATGGACCACCAAGGAGCTCACGCATGTCATCGATGACCCGCACGATGGTCACAGTCTCGGCCACCGCCGCGTTGCTGACGGTCGTGCTCGCCGCGCAGCCGCCGGACCACGCGACTCTGGCCGCGATCCGAGACGAAGGGTTGGGCGGCTCGCAGGTGACGGATCACATCAGCTGGTTGAGCGACGTCTATGGACCGCGCGTCACCGGCACCCCGGCGATTGAACAGGCCAGGGCCTGGACGATGGAGAAGCTGCGCGAATGGGGCCTCTCGGACGTGCACGAGGAGCGCTTCGCGTTCGGGCACGGCTGGTCGCTGGAGCGGTTTCACGCGCACATGGTCGAGCCGCAGGTGATGCCGATCATCGGGTATCCGAAGTCCTGGTCGTCGAGCACCGAGGGCACCGTCACGGCCGACGTGGCGCGGGTCGACATCGAGACGGAGGCCGACTTCGAGACATACCGCGGCACCCTGCGGGGCAAGATCGTCTTGCCCCAGCCGGCGCGCGAGGTCCGGATGCTCGAGGGCGATCTGGTGCTGCGGATGACCGACGAGCAGCTCGCCGAGGCCAGCCGGACCGAGGTGCCTCCACCGGCTCGCGGGCGCCGCCGCGGCCGTGGGGGCCGAGATGGTCTCTCCTTCAACGACCGGCTCCAGCAGTTTTACGTGGAGGAGGGCGTTGTCGCGGTGCTGGACCGTGGCAGCGACAGCTTCATGATGGGGGCGGGGAGCGGACTGCCCTATCAGACGCAGCGGACCGACGGCGGCACGATCTTCGTCGGCCGTGGTGGCCCTCGTGACGAGAACGCCGGCAACGTCGTGCCCTCGGTCACGCTGGCGGTCGAGCACTACAACCGCATGGTGCGGATTCTCGACAAGGATGTGCCGGTCCGGGTCGAGCTGCACGTCGAGACGACGTTCCACGACGAGACGGATGCCGCCGACCAGATGAACGCGTTCAACATTCTCGCCGAGATCCCGGGCACCGATCTCGCCGACGAGGTGGTGATGGTCGGCGCGCACTTCGACACCACCCACGCCGGGACCGGCGCCACCGACAACACAACCGGGGTGGCGGCGATGATGGAGGTGATGCGGATCTTGCGCACAATCGGTGCCCGCCCGCGACGGACGATCCGGCTGGCGCTGTGGGGCGCCGAGGAGCAGGGGTTGCTCGGTTCGCGCGAGTATGTCCGGCGGCACTTCGGTGACCCGCAGACGATGCGGTTACGACCGGCGCACGAGACGCTCTCGGGGTACTTCAACCTCGATAACGGCTCGGGCCGGCTGCGTGGCATCTGGCTGCAGGAGAATTTCGCGGTCGCTCCGGTGTTCGAGGCGTGGCTCCCGTCGCTGCACGATCTGGGCGTGACCACGCTGGGGCCGCGGAGCGTCTCCGGCACCGACCATACGGCCTTCGACGCGGTCGGGCTGCCCGGGTTCCAGTTCATTCAAGACCGTCTGGAGTACAACGCACGCACCCATCATTCGAACATGGACGTGGTCGACCGGGTGCAGCGCGACGACGTGGTGCAGATGGCGGTGGTCGCGGCGATCTTCGCCTACAACACCGCGATGCGCGACGAGCTGCTGCCACGCAAGGCGCTGCCGCGGGTCGACCGCTAGGGCGGCTAGGGTGTCGTCGTCCCATACGAGGGGAGGGCGGAGTCAGTCCGAGGCATGAAATGAATCGGCGAAGCCCACCTGCTTTCTTCTGTCTCCTATCTCCTGTCTCCTGACTCCTTTGTACCCCATGCGCTCCCGCTTCTTCTACGGTCGGGTCATTGTGCTCGTGGCCGGGCTCTGCTACGGCTTCGGGATGTCGCCCATGTACTACAGCTGGAGCATGTTCGCTCCCCGGATCATCGCGGATCTCGGTATCGATCGCGCGGGCATCGGTGGTGTGTTCGGGCTATTCAACGTGCTGTATCAGTGTGTGGGGCTGCTGGTGGGGCTGGCGATCGTGCGCTTCGGGCTGCGTAGCGTCATGGCGGCCGGCTTCTGCACCACCGCGGCCGGACTGCTGTTCCTCGGACGCGCCGACACCGCCCTCGACTGCTATCTCGGGTTCTCGATCCTGGGTGGCATCGGCATCGGGTTCTCGACGATCATCCCGGCGCAGACGCTGGGGCAGAACTGGTTTCTCAGTCACCGCGCGCTCGTGATCGGGGTCATTTTTGCCTTCGGCGGAATCGTCGGCCGGCTCGTGGCGCCCGCCGACATCTGGGTGCTCGAGCACTCCGACTGGCGAGTCGGCTGGACCGCCATCGCGGCGATCTCGATGACCCTGGCGGTCATCGCCGCGTTGCTGGTGCGCGAGACGCCGGAGGTGCTGGGTCAGCGCCGGGACGGGGCGGACCCCGACAGGCCCACGGCCCCGCTCCCGGCCGAGCAGATGGCCTCGGTCGCCGACCAGTGGACGGCCGCGCAGGCGATTCGCACGCCGCAGTTCGCCTTGATGCTCGTCTGTGGCGTTGCCTACTCGGTCCCGTGGAACACGATCGTGCCGCATCTGACCCTCCACATGATGGACGTTGGTCATCCCGAGGCGGTGGCCATCGGGTTCGTCGGCACCATGGCGCTCATCAGTATCGGGGGGCGTCTCATGGGCGCTGTGGGCGACTGGATCCCGCCCCAGTACGCGCTGTCTGTCGCGCTCGCGCTGGAGGGGCTCGGCGCCGGGGGGCTGTTGCTGGCCGACGATACGACACTGGCCACCCTGGCGATCGCGATGATCGCCCTCGGGTTCGGGGTGGCGTACATCAGCACCCCGGTGGTGTTCTCACATTTCTTCGGCCGGCAGGCCTTTTCTGTGACCACCGGGATCCGGATGACGATCACCGGGGTGTTCAGCGGGTTGGGCCCCTGGCTGGCCGGTCTCGCGTGGGATGCTTACGGAAGCTACACGGTCCCGTTCGTCGGACTGATGGCGGTGGGGTTGGCCGGTGCGGCCGCCGCAGCGGCGATGCGGCACCCAGGGGCGCCTCCGGTGTCGGCCTGACACGGGATCCAGGAGGGTATCAACGCCGGTTGGCTCGCGTGTCCTGATGTACGCTGACTGCCGTAGGAGGAGAGATGACGAGACGAACACTCAGGGTCCTTACCGCGTCGGCTGGTGTGTTGGTCAGCTGTCTGCTGACCGCGTGTGGCGGGGACCGGGCGGCGCCCTCGACGCAGGCGATCGGCGAGCGAGCGGGTGCGCAGGACGTGCAGCCGAGCGGCGGCGATCTCCCGATCATCCCCCCCGACGAGGTGCAGAAGAGCCAGAGCGGGTCGGTCTTCCAGCGCGTCGCCAACACAGACATCGAGGTGGTCTACGACCGGCCCGTGGCCCGTGGGCGCGAGCTGTTCGGCGGCATCGTGGCCTACGACGAGGTTTGGAACCCGGGCGCGAACGATGCCACCGCTGTGTCGTTCAGCCGCGACGTGATGGTCAACGGGCAGCCGCTGGCGGCGGGGAGCTACTCGATCTGGGCCATTCCCCGGGCTGGTGACTGGACCCTTATTTTCAGTAATGCCGCTGACGTCTATCACACGCCCTACCCCGGCGAGGACCAGGATGCACTCCGGCTGACCATCACCCCGCAGCGCGGCGACCATGTAGAGACGCTCGCGTACTATTTCGCGATGGTCGAAGGGAAGGAAACGGAGCTGCGTCTGCACTGGGGCGAGACGGTCGTGCCGATGCTCATCACGGTCCCTTGAGATGATGCGCCAGAAGTCAGACGTCAGCCGGCGCGACTTTCTGCGCTCGTCGGCGGTCGGCGGCGCGCTGGTGGTTGCCGGACCGATCGGTTGTGGCCCGGTGCCGTCCGAGGAGCCGGCGGCCACGGCCGCCGGGACCGTGGTCGACGAGTTCGCCCTAGACGTAGAAGAGACCACAATCGCCGCCCTGCAGGACGGAATGACGACCGGCGAGTGGACCGCCCGGTCGGTCACCGAGGCCTACCTGGCTCGCATCGAGCAGCTCAATCTGCGGGGGCCGGCGTTGCGCGCCCTGCTCGAGACCAACCCGGATGCCCTTGCCATCGCCGACGAACTCGACCGCGAGCGTCGGGCGCAGGGGCCGCGCGGCCCGATGCACGGCGTGCCGATTCTGCTGAAGGACAACATCGACACCGCCGACCGGATGACGACCACCGCCGGCTCGCTGGCGCTGAGCGGCTGGGTGCCGTCCGAGGATTCCAGCGTCGCGGCCCGGTTGCGGGCGGCGGGCGCGGTGCTGCTCGGCAAGGCGAACCTGAGCGAGTGGGCGAACTTTCGCTCGACCCGCTCCTCGAGCGGCTGGAGTGGGCGCGGCGGGCAGTGCCGGAACCCGTATGTGCTCGACCGGAACCCGTGCGGGTCGAGCTCGGGCTCCGGTGTCGGCGTGTCGGCCAACCTGGTGGCGGTCGCGATCGGGACCGAGACCGACGGCTCGGTCGTCTGTCCGGCGTCGGCCAACGGCATCGTCGGCATCAAGCCGACCGTGGGGCTGGTCAGCCGGGCCGGCGTGATCCCGATCTCGCACACCCAGGACACAGCCGGTCCGATGGCGCGCACGGTGCGCGACGCGGCGATCGTCCTGGGGGCGATTGCCGGTGTCGACCCCAGGGATCCGGCCACGGCCGAGAGCGAGACACGAGGGCTGGTCGACTACACGCCGTTTCTCGACGCGGACGGGCTCAGGGGCATGCGGATCGGTGTGGCGCGTCGTTTTCTCGGGTTCCACGCGGCGGTGGACCAGGTCGTCGAGACCGCCATCGAGGCGATGGGCGCGGCCGGCGCCGTCGTCGTGGACCCGGTCGACCTTCGCCCCAGCGGCCGTCCGGCCGCGGCGGGCGCCCTCACGAGCATGGGCGCCGCCGAGACCGAGGTCCTGCTGTACGAGTTCAAGGCCGGTCTGAACGCGTATCTGGCGATGCGCGGGCCGGACGCCGAGGTGCGCTCGCTGGCGGACCTCATCGCGTTCAACGAGCGTCACGCCGCCGACGAGATGCCCTACTTCGGGCAGGAACGCCTGCTCGCCGCCGAGGAGAAGGGACCGCTCTCGGACCCGGCGTATCTGGCGGCGCTGGCCGCCGCCCGCCGTCTCTCCGGTGCGGAGGGTATCGACCGGACAATGGACGGGCAGCAACTCGACGCCATCATCGCGCCGACCGGTGGACCCGCCTGGGTGACCGACCTGGTCAACGGCGACCACTTCGGCGGCGGCAGCTCGGGGTACGCCGCGGTGGCCGGGTATCCGAACATCACCGTGCCGGCCGGCGAGGTGCACGGTCTACCGGTCGGGCTGTCGTTTTTCGGCCGCGCCTGGAGCGAGCCCACGCTCATTCAGATCGCCTACAGCTTCGAGCAGACGACCCAGGCACGCCGCGTTCCGCGCTTCCTCCCGACCCTCGCGTAGGACAATCTTCAGCGCGGCGGTCCTGAAGCTGAGTTGAAGCTGGCCCAGCCCTCCGGCTGCCTCCTGCCTTCTGTCTCCTCGAGCGCTTACCGGGCCGCGCTGGCGTTGGTCGTGCCGCCGGTCTTCTTGACGTAGGCATTTGCCCAGTTCAGCATCTCGGCCACCGTGTGCAGCACCGACTCGCGCGAGGCATAGCCGTGTGACTCGTGCGGCAACGTCACGTATCGGACGGTGGCGCCGTGGCCCTTGAGCGCCATGTACATCCGGGCCGACTGGATCGGGAACGTGCCGGAGTTGTTGTCGACCTCTCCATGGGTCAGCAGGATCGGCTCGTTGATCGTGTCGGCGTGGAAGAACGGCGACATCGCCGCGTAGATGTCGGTGGCCTCCCAGAAGGTGCGGCGCTCGTTCTGGAACCCGAACGGGGTCAGCGACCGGTTGTAGGCGCCGCTGCGGGCGATGCCCATCTGGAACAGGTCGGAGTGCGCCAGCAGGTTGGCCGTCATGAACGCGCCGTAGCTGTGCCCCCCGACGCCGATCGTGTCGCGGTCGGTGACCCCCATGTCGACCACCTTGTCCACGGCCGCCTGCGCGCTCGCCACGAGCTGTTCAATGTACGTGTCGTTGGCGGTTTCGCCCGGGCCGATGATCGGCATCGTCGGCCCGTCGAAGATCGCGAAGCCCTGGGTCAGCAGGAGCAGGTGGGAGGCGCCGCGGATTGCCGTGAACCGACTGTCCGAGCCGCTGATCTGACCCGCGAGCTGCGGGTCGATGAACTCGCGCGGATAGGCCCACATCACCATCGGGACGCGCTGCCCCTCGCGGTAGCCGGGCGGCAGATACAAGGTGCCGGACAGCTGCACCCCGTCGGTGCGTTTGTAGGTTACCAGCTCCTTCTGGATGCCGGTGAGCTGTGGCGCCGGGTCCCGGAAGCTGGTGATCGCGCGTGTGCCGCCGCTGGCGGTGTCACGCACGTAGTAGTTTGGTGGGTCGACCCGGGTCTCGCGACGGGTAAGCACCGACCGGCCGTCGTCGGTCAGCACGGCGGTCACCACCTCGTAGGCGTCGTCGGCGCTCCGGAACAGCCGCTCGGTCTCGAACGTGCGCAGATCGAGCCGGTCGAGGAACGGGCGGTCACCCTCGTGTGAGGCCCCGGCGCCGGTCAGGTAAATGGCATCGCCGGTCTGGCGGATTACACGGCCGCCGGGGCGCGTTGTGGTCACCGGGCCGCCGGCGTTGGCATAGCGGTCTTCGGTGCTGCGATCCCAGAGCGTGCGGGGCTCCGCGTCGCCGGCGAGCACCCACGTGCGGGTGCGGCGGGTGCGCCGGTCGGTCTCCCGCAGCAGTGCCGTGCCGTCCTCCGTCCAGGCGATCCCGCCGTACCGGAACTCGGTCCGGGCCAGCTCGGTCGGGTCGCCACTGAACGGGGCGTTCAGCGAGAGGACCCGGTCACGCTGCGGCACCGTCCGGCGCGGGTCGCCGCCGTCCTGCGCCTCGACCCAAACCAGCGTGTGTGGTTCAGTCGGGTTCCAGGTGTAGCGGCGGGGACCGGTCGGGACGCCGCCGATCGGAACCGCGTCGGCCAGCCCCAACCGCGCGATCGGCGCAACGAGCTCGCCGCTGCCGTTCCGGACGGTGACGTCCTTCGGGAAGCTGCGGGCGGTGACCAGCCAGGAAAACGGCCGTTCAACCTCGACCATCAGAAAATACTGGCCGCTCGGAGAGGCGCTGACCTGCTCGTAGAGCCCGGGTGGACCGACCGCGGTACGGCGGCCGGTGGCGAGATCGATCGTGGCAACCTGGCTCGTGAAGTAGTACTCGAACAGCGCTTCGTCATGCGCGTTTTCCAACAGGTCCTGGTAGGTGCGGATCGGCGCCGCGCCACCGCTGTGTTCCTGGATGTTCGGTCCGGTGGGGACATCGGGTGCGCCGGGTGGGGCGCCGCGCGCCGACGCCTTGAATGTGCAGATAACGGTGGCGTTCTCGTCCAGCCAGTCGCAGGGGTCACCCCACGCCGCGTTGATTGAGGCGTCGCTGAGCGGCCGCGCGTCCCCCGTAGCGACCTCCATCAGCCACACCTCGATGCCGTTGTACCGGGTCAGCGTGAAGATCAGCCGTGAGCCGTCCGGCGAGAACTCGACCCGCCCCAGCGACGTCTCGCGCGGCGCGTCGAACGCGTGCTCCGCCCCGTCGCTGATCCCTGTCAGCGTGATCCGGGTGATCCCGGCAGGACGCTGTGGACCGTTGGTCCGCGGGTTCAGCCGATAGCCGGCCAGCCGCAGCATCGGCTGCGCCAGCTCGGCGATTGACGGCATGGCCGGACGCGAGAGCAGGGCGACCGTGTCACCCCTCGGGCTGACGACCACCTGGGGGATCGGCGGCGCATCCAGGATGTCGACGATCTCAGGTGGTGGGGTCAGATACCCCGTGGTCTCCTGCGCGGCGCCCGGAGATGCGGTCAGCAAGGCGGCGGTCAGGGTGGCCGCGACCCCCACGACGACTCCACGTGATTGTGTTCGGCGCATGTGACTCTCCTGGGATTACCCGAGCCGTGTGTCTCACACCCCGCTCTGCGGGGGGTAGTCGTGCCATGGTGACATGAGCAACTCGAACACATTCTACCCGGTTGAGCACGGCCGGCCCCGTCGCCGGACGACGCCAAGCCTGAGGGCGGTACAAGGGCGCCCGAAGCTCGAAGCTAGAAAGCTGGCCGCCGTTTCAGCAGCCTGCGACGGCCTCAATGACCTCGCAGGCGGCCCTCAGCCCGTTGACCCCGCTCAGTCTCTGGGCCAGCGTGCGGCAGCGTGCCGCCGTCTCGGTCGACCCGAGCAGCTGTTCCAGCTCCCGCGCCACGGCCGGACCTTGGAACTGCGCCGGCGGCAGCACCCGCGCGACACCCAGCTCACGCAGCCGGTCGGCGTTGTCCGGTTGGTCGAAGGTCATCGGCATCACCAGATGCGGGACACCGGCGGCCAGCGCCTGCGCTGCCGACCCGATGCCGCCGTGATGGACGAGTGCGGCCGCACGGGGAAGCACCTCGGTGAACGGTGCGTAGTCGAAGTGACGCACGCCAGCGGGCATCTTGGCCGGCAGCTGTTCTCGGTACTGCGTCAGCAGTAGACCGCGTCGTCCCAGCTGCCCGCAGGCGTCGGCCGCCGCCTGGAAGAACCGCTCCGCCTGCCGGTTGCTCGACCCGGCGACGAACACGACCGGCGGGTCTCCGGCGTCGAGAAATGCGGCGACCTCGGGCGGCACCTCCGTCGCGTCCCGCTCGTCATAGAGCGGGAACCCGGTCAGGTGCACGTGCGGCGGCCAGTCGGGCTGCACCGGTGCGAACCAGTCGGGAAACATCCCGATGACACAGGTCGGGGAGTGCCACCATCGACTGGTGATGTGCCGGACGCGGCCGAGACCGAGCTCCTGGCGGTGTGTGTTGACCGCCGCGTCCAGCGTGCGGTCGGCCACCCGGTCGATCAGCGCGAACAGTAGCCGCTTGAGGACCCGGGGTAACGCGTTGATCCGTTGCAGCGCCGCATGCAGCACCGGTGACCGGTGAACGCTGTGAAAGCAGCTCGGTTGCAGGTGCGCCGTGACGAGGCGGATCCCGAGCGTGTCATGAGCGGTCCGCACGGCGAACGCCAGCCCGGGCGCGATGACGACGGTGTCGTCGCCGACACCGTGCTCGCGCACCACGCGGTACAGGTCGGCCGACACGGTCTGCAGGGCGCCGGCGATGACGTTCAGCCCTTTCCGGTGATGCCACAGGTTTGGATGGGCGGTGAGGGTCTCGTATTGCTCCACCGTGCCGAGCGGCACGAGTCGGAGACCGAGTCGTGCGATCAGTGGGCGGAAGTACGCGCTGGTGGCGAGGGTGACGTCGTGCCCGCGGCCCCGCAGCGCGAGCGCCAGCCCGACATATGGGTGCACGTCGCCTGCGCTGCCGACGGGAATCAAGAGTACGCGCATCGGTGACGGGCCGTTAGACTGCAGTCTTGGCGGGGCCCGGCTTCGCACACTATAATCGTGTTCCCGCACAGGGCGCAGCCAGAGCAGCGTCAACCGGCTTCCCAGCCGTCACCCGATGAGCACGGTCAGCCGTCTCTTGTTCGTGTGCGTCGGCAACATCTGTCGGAGTCCGATGGCTGAAGCGCTGCTGCGGCACGTCGCGAAGTCGCGCCCCGCGCTCGAGACACTCGTGGTCGGCTCGGCGGGGACCATCGCTCTGAGCGGGAATCTGCCCTGTGCCGACGCGGTCGATGTCATGCGGCGACAATTCGAGCTGGAGATCGCGGCCCACCGCGCCCGACCGCTGGACCCGACGTCTGAGGGCCGACCTGGTCCTGGCCCTGGACCGGGAGACCGAGCGTGAGGCCCGGGCCCTGAAGCTCCGCGCGCCGGTGGAGATGCTGGGCGATCACGTGGGAACGGGCGAGGAAGTCGAGGATCCGTACGGGCGATCCCCCCGCCATTATCGTGACGTGGCGCATCAGCTGAAGCGGCTGGTCGAGCTGGTCGTGGCCCGGCTGGACACGGGGATTGTGTCGACCCCCGAACGCTGAGGGGCCCGCCCGGGTCCTGGCCTCCCCAGACGGGTCACCAAGACGCATGTTCTCGGCTCGGGTTCCCCCGCTTCGGTCCAATCGCGTCGCCCGGGCGATCGCGCGCGTGCACGCCACCGGGCAGCCACTCGACGATCTGACGGTCTCGAACCCGACCCGGGTCGGGTTGTCCTACCCCGCCCGGTTGCTCGAGCCGCTGGGGGCGACGTCGGCGCTCCGCTATGACCCGGCGCCGTTCGGGGTGGCGGCCGCTCGCGAAGCGGTCGCGGCGTATCTGACGGGTCGGGGCGTGAGGGTGTCGGCCGACCGGGTCATCGTGACCGCGAGCACCAGTGAGTCCTACTCGCTGCTGTTCAAGCTCCTGTGTGACCCGGCCGATCTGGTCCTGGTCCCGCAGCCGAGCTACCCGCTGTTCGAGCATCTCACCCGCCTGGACGGGGTCGTGGCCAGTGCCTACGCGCTGGAGTACCACGGCCGCTGGGAGCTGAACCTCGACAGCCTGCACCGCGCCGTCGAACCGCGGGCCCGAGCTATCCTGCTGGTCAACCCCAACAACCCCACCGGGTCGTTCGTCCGTCAGGATGAGCTGGACGCCGTGCGCGAGACCGCCGCCCGACACGAGCTAGCAATCATCAGCGACGAAGTCTTCGATGTCTACCCTCTGGAGGAGCGGGCGCCGGGGGGGTCCGGCGCCCTGGTGGGGGAGTGCGATGCGCTGACGTTCACCCTTGGCGGGCTGTCCAAGTCGGCCGCGCTGCCGCAGGTGAAGCTGGGGTGGATCCTCGTGGGCGGCCCGGAGACGCTGGTGCGCCGCGCGCTCGCCCGGCTCGAGCTCGTCTGCGACAGTTATCTCTCGGTCGCGACGCCGGTGCAGCTCGCCGTCGGGACGCTGCTCGAACGGACGGGGCCGGTGGTCGATCAGATCCGCCGCCGCGTGCGGGCGAACTACGCGACCCTGCGGAGCCTGGTCCGGCGGTTCCCCGCGTGCGGGGTCCTCCATACCGAGGCGGGGTGGTACGCTGTAGTGCAGGTGCCGGCAACCCGCTCTGAGGAGGCGTTGGTCATCGACCTGATCGAGCGAGACCGGGTCCTCGTGCATCCGGGCTACTTCTTCGATTTCCCCCGCGAGGCGTTTCTCGTCATCAGTCTGCTGCCGGCGCCCGCGGTCTTTGCCGGCCCGGTGACCCGGGTCCTGACACGAGCGTCCAGATGAGGGAGAGCAGCGTCCCAGTCGTCAAAGACCTCGTCCTGATCGGCGGCGGGCACACCCATGTTGCGGTGCTCAGGCGGTTCGGGATGCATCCGGTCGCCGGCGTGCGGCTGACGCTGATCACACGCGACGTCCACACGCCCTACTCTGGCATGCTGCCGGGACTGGTGGCGGGCCACTACGACTTCGACGACGCCCATATCGATCTGGCGCCCCTGAGCCGATTCGCCGGCGCTCGGCTCTACCATCGAGCGGCGGTCGGGCTCGATCTGGATCGGCGGCAGGTGATCTGCGACGGCCGTCCACCGGTGCCCTACGACCTGCTGTCGATCAACATCGGCTCCACGCCGTCACTGCGCGAGGTGCCGGGGGCTGCCGGTGTGGCGGTGCCGGTCAAGCCGATCAGCACCTTCGTTGCGCGCTGGGAGCGGTTTCGTGCTCGGGTCGCGGCGGCCAGTGGACCGGTCAAGGTCGGCGTGGTCGGGGTGGGCGCGGGTGGCGTCGAGCTCGTGCTGGCGGTGCAGTTCGCGCTGCACCGGATGCTGGAAGAGATCGGTCGGCCGGCCGAGACCCTCGAGTTCCATCTCTTCGGCGCCAGCGACACGATCCTGCCGACCCACAACCGCGGGATGGGTCGGCGGCTCGAGCGTGTGCTCCGCGAGCGCGGCGTGCAGGTGCATTTGGGGCAGGCGGTGACGTCGGTGTCGGACGGGGCGATCACATGCGGCGACGGCACGACGGTGGCGGTTGACGAGATTCTCTGGGTGACACAAGCCGGCGCCGCGCCCTGGCTGCGGGAGACGGGGCTCGAGGTCGACGAGAGCGGGTTCGTCTGCGTGGACGACACGCTGCAGTCGACCTCGCACCCGGGGGTCTTCGCGGCCGGGGACGTCGCCGCGGTCGTCAACCATCCGCGCGAGAAGGCGGGGGTGTTCGCGGTGCGGCAGGGGCCGCCACTGGCCGCCAACCTGCGGCGCGTGCTGCTCGGGCGGCCGCCGCGGCCGTTTCGTCCGCAGCGCCGGTTCCTGACGCTGGTGTCGACCGGCGGTCGCCATGCCGTCGGCGCGCGTGGGCCGTGGTCGTTCGAAGGGGCTGTGATCTGGCGCTGGAAGGACTGGATCGACCGACGGTTCATGTCGAAGTACCGCGACCTGCCGCCGATGGCCGACGGCGCGACCCCCGCGGTTGAGCCGGGGCTCGCCTCCCCGGAGGTCCTCCGGGAGATCTCGACCGCCGCGATGCGGTGTGGCGGTTGTGGGTCGAAGGTGGGCGCCACGCCACTCGACCGGGTGCTCGAGCAGTTGCAGCCGGTGCGGCGTGACGACGTCCTCGTCGGGTTGGACGCGCCGGACGATGCTGCGGTCGTGACGGTTCCCGCCGGCAAGGCCCTGGTGCGCACGGTGGATGCGTTCCGGGCCATCGTGAACGACCCGTTCGTGTTCGGGCAGATCACCGCGAACCACTGTCTGGGTGACATCTTCGCGATGGGGGCGGAGGCGCAGACGGCGCTGGCAATCGCAACCGTCCCATTCGGGCTCGATACCAAGGTCGAGGACACGCTCGTGCAGTTGCTGAGCGGGGCGGTCACGGTGCTCAACGATGCCGGCGCGGCGCTGGTCGGCGGACATACCAGCGAAGGCGCGGAGCTGGCGTTGGGGCTCTCGCTCACCGGGTTGGTCGACCCCGGTGCGGTGCTGCGGAAGACCGGGCTGCGGCCAGGGGACCGGCTCGTGCTCACGAAGGGGGTCGGCACCGGCACCTTGTTTGCCGCCGAGATGCGGATGCGCGCGAAGGGCCGGTGGATTGCCGGCGCCGTTGCGTCGATGCGACAGTCGAGTCGCGCGGCTGCCGCGGTCTTGCGAGGCCATGGGGCGACCGCGTGTACCGACGTCACCGGATTCGGTCTGCTCGGTCATCTGGTCGAGATGACCAAGGCGTCGGGCGTGGACGTGCGTCTCGCCTTGGCGTCGGTGCCGGTGCTCGACGGCGCGCTCGAGACCAGCGCCGCCGGGCTGCTCAGCTCGTTACATCCGCACAACGTTCGGCTCCGCCGCGCGGTAGTCGATGTCGAGCGGGCCGCACTCGACCCGCGCTATCCGTTGCTGTATGACCCGCAGACCGCCGGTGGACTGCTGGCGGGTGTTCCCGGGGATCGCGCCGACGCCTGCGTAGACGACCTGCGCGCGCAGGGCTACGCTCAGGCGGCCGTCATCGGCGTTGTCGAGTCCCGGGGAGACGACGCCCCGATCGCGATCGAGCTGGGGTGACTTCTCGAGTGAAAGGAGCGCCATGATCGACGTCGGTGTGCGCTCGCCTCGAGGCGCTACCCGGATAGCGAGCGGCTTCACACTTCTGCCCGGGCTCGGACACAACAGCTCGAAAAAGTGCGGAAGTCGTGCGCTGTGAGTGTGTTACACTGCGAAGCTTATGCTCGGACGCGTGCGCATCGTTCCGTTGCTCTTCCTGGGACTCGGTCTCGTCGGATGTGGCTTCGCGGAGTCGCCGCTGCCCGAGGCGACGGCCGGTCCCGACATTTATCTCGAGCCGGACACGCGAGCTGTCGAGGACCAGGTGCCGCGCAACGCGACGCTTGCGAGCCTGCTCGCCTCGCACGACATGGCGGGGGACGTCGCCTACGCCGTCGTCGAGGCGATGCGTCCGGTGTTCGACCCGCGCCGGTTGCGCTCGGGTCACCCATACAAGCTCGTCTACGGTCCGGACGGGCGGTTTCGGCGGTTCGAATATCACGTCGACGAGGATCAGTTTCTGCAGGTTGCCGGCCGGCCGGAATCTCCGGTGTTCGAGGCCGTGCTCATCGACTACAAGAAGGTGCGCGAGCAGGTGGCGATGCGCGGGGAGATCAACCGCGACCACAACTCGCTCTTCGCCGCGATGGACGCCGGCGGCGGCCACAGCGAGGTCGCGATGGCGATAGCCCAGATGTTCAGCGCCGAGATCGATTTTAATACGGAGCTGCGTCTTGGTGACAGCTTCGCGGTGCTCTACGAGCAGTTTGTGCGCGACGATGTCCACGTGACCCACGGCGACGTCTTGGCGGCGGCTTTCAACAACGACGGGCGGCAGCTCTTCGGGTTCAGATACGAGGTGCGGGGCGAGGCGCCGGGATATTACGATGCCGACGGCCGCTCGCTGAAGCGCCAGTTCCTGCGCTCACCTCTGCCGTTCGAACCACGCATCACGTCACGATTCTCCTACCGTCGACTGCACCCGGTGCTCGGTACGCATAGAGCTCATCTCGGCGTGGATTATGGCGCGCCGGCCGGCACGAGGGTCATCGCCGTCGCCAATGGCACGCTCGTGTCGGCAGCGCCCAGCGGCGGGTCCGGCAACATGGTGCGGTTGCGTCACACCAACGGGTACGAGACCTACTATCTGCATCTGTCACGTTTCGCGAAGGGGCTGCGTCGCGGCGCCCGGGTCATGCAGGGACAGACGATCGGATTCGTCGGGTCGACCGGTCTGGCGACCGGCCCGCACCTGGACTACCGAGTGCGAAAGAACGGCACGTTCGTCAACTGGCTGATCGAGTTCCGCGATCTGCCACCCGGCGACCCGGTGCCGCCGGATCAGATGGCCGCCTTCCAGGAGGTCCGCGACCGCGCCCTGGCGCTGCTGCCCGGTTGGCAGTCGCAGCGCGACGCCCCGGTCGCCGCGAACACGCAATGAGCGGTCGGGCAGATGCCGCCACCTTCAGGGGGTGGTCGTTCACGCCGGGATGCTCGAAACCCCCGTTTTCAGACGGGGGAGCCTGCAGGACAGACAGCCTGGCACGGCTGTGCCGACCAACTTCCCCGCAGGTTGAGACGCAGCGTCGCTAGCGCTCCCCCTCGACCGGAACGCCCCGATGGCCGTTGTCTCTCCATTTCGCGCGCTTCGTCCTGAACCGCGTGCGGCCGCGGCCGTGGCCGCTGTCCCCTACGACGTCGTCAGCACCGAGGAGGCACGGGCGCTCGCCGCCGACGTGCCGCTCAGCTTTCTGCACGTGACACGACCGGAAATCGATCTGGCGCCAGGCACCGATCCGCACGACCCGGTCGTGTACGAGACAGCAGTGGCGAATCTGGCCAGGGTGCGTCGCGTCGCCCCGCTGGTGGTCGAGGCGGAGCCGGCGCTCTATGTGTACCGCCTGCGCGATGGGGGCCATGCTCAGACGGGGCTGGCGGGCTGCTACTCGCTCGACGAGTACGACAGCGGTGCTATCAAAAAGCACGAACGCACCCGACCCGACAAGGAGGACGACCGCACGCGGCACATGGTGGCCATCGAGGCGCAGACCGGTGTCGTTTTCCTGACCTACCGACAGACACCACTCATCGACGCGGAGGTCGAGCGGGTCTGCCGAACCGAGCCGCTGTTCGATTTCGAGGCGGCAGACGCGGTTCATCACACGGTCTGGCGGGCGACCCGGGAGCAGACCACGGGTCTGGTCGGCGGGTTCGCCGCCGTCCCGACGCTCTACATCGCCGATGGCCATCACCGCGCGGCCAGCGCCGCCCGCGCGCGTCAGACGCTCGGCCGGCGCGCGACCGGCGCCGCCGGGCCAGCCGAGCGGGATTCGTTCCTGGCGGTCGCGTTTCCGGACCGGCAGACCCGGATCCTTCCATACAACCGCGCCCTGTCGAATCTGGCGGGCGCTACACCGGAAGCGTTTCTGCAGACGGTCTCCGGTTTGCTTCCTGTCGAGCCAACGTCCCAGACCACACCCGACAAGGGGACGGCCGCGATGTATGTCGGTGGGCGCTGGTATCAGGTCGGGCTGTCGGAGGGTGAGCCCAGCACCCCACGAGACCCGGTGGCCTCGCTGGACGTGTCGGTGTTGCAGGAGCGGCTCCTGGGACCGGTGCTGGAGATGGCCGACATCCGAACCGACGCGCGCGTGCGGTTCGTGGGTGGGGTGCGCGGCACCGCAGAGCTCGAGCGGCTGGTCGACTCGGGCCAGGCGGCGGTCGCCTTCTCACTGGCCGCGGTCACGGTCCCGGAGCTGCTGGCGATCGCCGACGCCGGCGCGATCATGCCGCCCAAGTCCACCTGGTTCGAGCCCAAGCTTCGTGACGGGCTCCTCACGCATTTGATCTGATGTCCAAGGAGGCAAGAGGCAGGAGGCAGGAGACAGGAGAAATCGGAGGGCTTCGCCGATCGTGGTTGGCCGCGAGCTCGTCTAAGGTGAAGGGCCCTTGAATGTCCTCCACTCCCACCCATCGCGTGTTCAACTTCGGTGCCGGACCGGCGGTGCTGCCAGAGCCGGTGCTCGAGGCGGCGCAGCGCGACCTGCTGGCGCTGCCAGGGGTCGGCATGTCGGTGCTCGAGATCAGCCACCGGTCGGCGACATTCGACCGGATCCTCGAGCAGGCAGAGGCGGACCTGCGGACCCTGGCCGGCGTGCCCGACGACTACCACGTCCTCTTCCTGCAGGGGGGCGCCAGCCAGCAGTTCGCCATGGTGCCGATGAATCTGCTCGGTCCGGATGGCGTGGCCGACTACACGCTGACCGGCAAATGGGCGAAGAAGGCGGCGAGCGAGGCGGCGAAGTTCGGACGGGTGAACATCTGCGCAACGACCGAGGACGAGGCGTTCACACGGGTGCCGGCGCCAGACGGGCTGCGTCTCACCCCTGGTAGCGCGTATGTCCACGTGACGTCCAACAACACGATCGTCGGGACGCAGTGGCCGGTGATGCCCGAGGTGGGCACCACCCCGCTGGTGGTCGACGCGTCGTCCGATCTGCTCTGCCGCCCGATCGACGTGGCCCGGCACGGGCTCATCTACGGCGGGGCACAGAAGAACCTGGGACCGGCCGGTGTCACCCTTGCGATCGTCCGCAAGGACCTCGCCCAGCGTGGGCCGGACACGTTGCCCACGACGCTGCGCTACGCGGTCGCGGCCGCCCACGGCTCGCGCTATAACACACCGCCGGTGTTCGCGATCTACCTCTGTGGACTCGTCATGCGGTGGCTGCTCGATGCTGGCGGGCTGAGGGCGATGGAGACACGCAACCGGCGGAAAGCAGGGCTGCTCTACGACGCCATCGACCGGAGCGGGTTCTATCGTGGCACCGCCCAGCCCGGCAGCCGGTCGCTGATGAACGTGACGTTCCGGTTGCCCACCGAGGAGCTCGACCGGCGGTTCGGCACCCAGGCGGCCGAGGCGGGGCTCGCCGGGTTGAAGGGGCACCGGTCGGTTGGGGGGCAGCGTGCCTCGATCTACAATGCGTTTCCCGACGCAGGTGTGGCGACGCTCGTCGAGTTCATGGCGGAGTTCGAACGGGTCCACGGGTGAAGCTTGTGGTACCGTTGACGGGCGTTCTGCTGGCCAGGGTCTGGTCGTCGTGCACCAGGCTGCCAGGCCGGTGCTGGAGGGCGATTTGCTGACATCCGTGATCGTGATGTTGCTTCTCTCGTCGGCGGTCACCCAGGCCGCCACCTTCGCCACCACCATCTATCTGCACCGTTGCGCCACTCACCGCGCGCTCGTCCTGCACCCGGTCGTCGAATTCTTCTTCCGGTTCGTCATCTGGATGACCACCGGCCTCGTGCCCCGTCAATGGGTGGCCGTGCACCGCAAGCACCACGCCTTCACCGACGAGGAGGGGGACCCCCACAGCCCGCTGTTGTTGGGGTTCTGGTCGGTGCAGCTCGGGAACGCGTTTCACTATGTCAAGGAGGCACGCAAGCCGGAGGTGGTCGAGAAGTACGCTGGCGATCTCAAGCCCGATCGCTGGGACCGGGTGCTGTTCGACCACGGTCGGGTCGGTCTGCTGATCGGCATCGCCTTGCTGTGTGTCGTGCTCGGTGTCGGGTGGGGATTGCTGGCGGCGCTGGTCCACACGATCATGTACGTGTTCGTGCTGTCGCCGTCCATCAACGGTCTCTGCCACTACGCCGGCTACAAGAACTTCAAGAACACCGCGATGAACATCCGGACGCTGGCGCTGCTCACCGGCGGCGAAGGACTGCACAACAACCACCACGCGGCTCCGCGCAGCCCGAAGTTCAGCCTGCGGGCGAGTGAGCTCGACCCGGCGTGGCCCGTCATCAAGCTGCTGACCTGGCTCGGGCTCGCCAAACCCTACAAGACCATCGAGCAGATCGGGCCGGTCTCCTCTAGCTATAGCTAGGCACCACCACTCGTGAGACAGGTTCAGGGCTCCGTCGTCTGCTCCCAGTGCGGCCGCCTGGTGGGCGTGAACGAGGAGAAGTGTCCCTTCTGCGGCGCCTGGCGGCCCGGGCTGTTCGGGTGGGCGACGGTGCTGCGGCGCGCGCTCGGCGGTCGTCTCGACCTGTTCACGCTTATCGTCGGCACCTGCGTCACGCTCTACGCGCTCGCGTTGCTCTTGCAGCCCGAGGCGATCCTGCAGGCCCGGGGTCTCTTCTCGATCCTGTCGCCCGGGACCCGCGCCCTCTTCCAGCTCGGCATGACGGGGGGCTTCACCTGGGAGCTCGGGTGGTGGTGGACGCTGCTGACGGCGATGTATCTCCACGGCAGCCTGCTCCACATCGTGTTCAACGTCATGTGGATCCGGAACCTGGGTCCCGCCGTGACCGAGGTCTACGGGGCGGGTCGCGCGTTCCTGCTGTTTAACATCTCCGGGGCAGCCGGTTTTCTGGCGTCGAACGTGATGAGCAATGTGCCCACGATCGGCGCCTCGGGTAGCATTTTCGGGCTGCTGGCGGCGCTGATCGTCTACGGGCGGCGTCGCGGCAGTTCAGTGATGACCCAGCAGCTCTGGCAGTGGGCGATCATCCTCGGCGTTTTCGGGTTCGTGATGCCCGGGATCAACAACTGGGCGCACGGCGGCGGGTTCGCCGGCGGCTGGATTGCCGCCCACCTCATGAGTCTCGACGACGACCGTCAAGACAGCAGCTGGGTGATGTTGACTTCACTTGGGCTGATCGTGCTCACTCTGGCCGGTGTCGTGCTGTCGTTCGTGCGCGTGACCGGCATCCTGCTCAGTTGAGCCGGCCACAGGCAACCTCGGCCGCCCTCCCGGCTTCGGACTTCAGACTTCCACTACGTCCCAGGGCCCTCGGTCCCTGGTCCCCGCCCGCCGCTCCCGGGTCCCGGCTCTCCCGCTCCAGGCCCGCGTCGACGTCGCCGGCGTCGCTGCCGCCGCCGGCGGGGCCGTGTCTGCTCGTCGTCCGGGGACGACGGCGCGCCGGTCGCTTCGCCGCGCCACTGCGCGACCAGTTCCGGTGTCTGCCGGTGAATCTCCATCCAGGTGAGCGCCTCGGCAAATGCCGACCGGTGCATGATGGCCTGTCTGGCTCGTGGTGACATGTGCCCGTCCGCCAGACGGTGCTGCAGGTCGAGTATCTGACGCAGGCGCTCCAGGTCGCGTCGCGCGATCGGGAGGAGGCCCAGGGAAACCTCGAGCGGACGTTTGACGAGCGGCTCCTGGGCCGCCCGGCGTCGCGGACGTTCGATGGTGGCAAAGGGCGCCACGATGCTGCCGAGCAGCACGGCGTTTCCGAGTGTGGGCGGACTGTCGTCGAATCGGCGCCGGTAGTCGTCGAGTGCCCCCAGCGATTTCCACAGGGCGTCCGAGCGGGCGCGGTCGAGCTCGGGTGCAATGAACTTCAGCAGCCCCGCGTCGCCCAGGTCGCGGATGATCCGCTCCGAGGCGCCGCTTCGCGCGATCTTGTAGAGCTCCTCCACAAGACGCGCCGGTGAGCTGTGGACGATCTCTCCCCGATGCCGGCGGATCGCGGTGCTCACCGCCGGGTCGATCGACAGGTCGAGCCGGGCCGCCAGCACCACCGCGCGCAGCATCCGGACCGGGTCCTCGATGAAGCGCTCGTTGGGGTCGCCGATGCTCCTTATTGTGCGGCGCCCGATGTCCCGCATGCCGTCGACGTAGTCGAGGATCGAGCGGGTCGAGGCGTCGTAGAACAGCGCGTTGATCGTGAAGTCCCGCCGGAAGGCATCCTCCTCGGCGGTGCCGAAGGTGTTGTCGCGCGGGATGACCAGGCGTGTCCGGGTCTGTCGGTCGCCGGCCGCGGTCGCCTTTTGCTTGGCCCGCTCGCGCTCCGCCTCACGCGCCGCGCGCTCGGTGTCGGTCTCCGGCGGCACCTGTTTGCGGAAGGTGGCGACCTCGAGGGTCTTCCTCCCGAACTTGATGTGCGCGAGCCGGAACCGTCGTCCGATGATCCAGCAGTTCCGGAACAGCCGCTTGATCTGCTGCGGATGTGCGGAGGTCCCGAGATCGAAGTCCTTCGGCCGCCGGTCCAGCAGCAGGTCACGGACACCACCGCCAACGAGGTAGGTCTCGAAGTTGTTCTGCTGGAGCCGGTAGATGACCTTGAGTGCGTCGTTGTCAATGTGCCGGCGAGAGAGCTTGTGTTCCGACCGTGGGATGGTTGTCGGCTCCGCCATTCGGTACAGGATTATACAACCGCGTCAGACCCGTGACCGGTTGGATCCGATCTCAACGGCTGCCCTCTTGAACAGCAAGTTATTATATATCAATATGTTACATCGATCCAGTGTCACCCCTTGGCCGCCATCCAGTTCTCACCGATCCCGACGTCGACCCTCAGTGGCACCGTGAGGTCAGCGGCCCGCTCCATCCGGTCGCGCACCAGATCAGCCACCGAGTCCGCCTCGTCCCGAGGTGCCTCGATCAGCAACTCGTCGTGCACCGTGAGGATCATCGGGGCGGACGGCGGCAAGGCACCGGCCAGGTCGATCATCGCCCGCTTCAGGATGTCGGCGGCGGTGCCCTGGATCGGCATGTTCATGGTGACCCGCTCGGCGGCCGCGCGGATCTGGCCGTTGCGGCTGCGCAACTCTGGTACCAGGCGGCGCCGTCCGAACATGGTCCGGACCTCGCCGCTCTCGCGCGCCTCGTCGATCACGCCGTCCAGGAACCCCCGCACCGCGGGGTAGCCCTCGAAGTAGGCATCGATGAACGCCTGCGCGGCCTGCGGGGTCACGCCGATGTCCCTTGACAGCGTGAACGCCGTCTTTCCGTAGAGCAGGGCGTAGTTGATGATCTTGGCGCGCCGCCGCAGCTCGTGCGCGTCGAGCCCGCTGTCGGGTCCGAACACATGGAGCGCGGTCTTGTCGTGGATGTCTTCGTTGCGGATGAAGGCTTGGGTGAGGGCGGTGTCCGCCGAAAGATGCGCCAGCACGCGTAGCTCGATCTGCGAGTAGTCGGCTGAGATCAGCACATGTCCGTCGCGCGCTACGAAGGCTCGCCGGATCTCGCGGCCGAGCGGTGTGCGGATCGGGATGTTCTGCAGGTTCGGGTCGCTGCTGCTCAGGCGCCCGGTTGCCGCGACCGCCTGGTTGAATGAGGTGTGCACGCGGCCCGTGTCCGGTCGGACCAGTTGGGGCAAGGCGTCGACATAGGTGCCCTTGAGCTTCTGGACCGCGCGCCACTCGATAACCAGACGGGGCAACGCGTGGTGCTGCGCCAGTTCCTCGAGCACGTCCGCTGCGGTGGACGCGGCGCGGGTCTTCCCGGTCTTCTTCCGTGTGGGCAGCGCCAGCTTCTCGAACAGGATGGCCGATAGCTGCCGCGGCGAGTTGATGTTGAACTCTTCGCCGGCGAGCGTGTAAATCTGTGATTGCAGCTCGCTCAGATCGGCGTCCATCCGTCGAGATTGTGCGGCGAGGGCGTCGGTGGCGACCTGGATACCGGCGGTTTCGATGTCGGCCAGCACCGGGATCAGCGGCTGTTCCAGCTCGCGGTAGAGCTCCGCCAGGCGCTCTTGGTCCAGGCGCGCCCTCAGCGGCTCGGCCGCCTGCAGCGGTAGGTCTGCCCGCTCACAGGCATAAGCGAGGACGCCGTCCGGCGGCAGCCGGTCGAAGTCGGGCGCCTTCGCGCCCTTGCCACGCACCGTGTCGGCCGTCAACGCCTGGTAGCCGGCGTGCTCTAGCGCCACGGTCTCGACGGTCGGCGTGGTCCGGGTCGCGTCGAGGAGATAGCTCGCAATCATCGTGTCGAGCTCGAGACCCCGCAGCCGGATCTCATGCGCGGCGAGCCACAGCATGTCCCGCTTGAGGTCGTGTCCGACCTTGCGCACCTGCGGGTCTTCGAGCATCGGTCCCAGTGTCCCGAACACGGTCCCGCCGTCCAGGCTGCCGGTCAGGTCCAGCCCGTCCTGTGCCAGCGGCACGTAGCTGGCGGACCGCGCGGCGGTCGAGAAGGCCAGGCCGACGACGCCGCCGCGGGTGGGCGGGCCGGACACCGTCAGCACGTGCAGCCCGCAACGGCCGGACTCGCGCAGCGCGGCGGCGAGCGCCTCCAGCTCGGCCACGTCGGTCACCATCCGGTAGTCGGTGTCGACGCTGTCGGCGGTCGGCGCGAACTCGCTCACGAGCGACTTGAACCCGAGCTCGGAGAACAGCGTGAAGCAGCGGGTCCGGTCGGCGCCCCGATAGCGGTATCGTTCCGGCTCGTAGGGTACCGGCACGTCCGTGACCAGACGCACGAGCTCGCGGCTACGGCGGGCATTGTCAGCATGCTCGGTCAGTGCGGTGCGGTACTTCTTCTTCGGCAGCTCGTCGGCGTGGTCGAGCAGCCAGTCGAGCGAGCCGAAGTCGGCGAGCAGCGCCCGCGCGCCCTTCTCGCCGATCCCGGGCACGCCTTTGACGTTGTCGCTTGCGTCTCCCATCAGTGCGAGGACGTCGACGACCTGGTCGGGACGCACCCCGAACTTCTTGAGAACCCCGGCATCGTCGTACCAGGCGCCCTCGTCCCGGGGATTGAACACCCGTATCCGGTCGCCCACGAGTTGGAAGAAGTCCTTGTCCCCGGTGACCACGACCACCTCGAGACCGGCGGCAACCGCTTGCGTGGCCAGCGTGCCGATCACGTCGTCGGCCTCGAACCCCGCGTGGGTCACGACCGGGACACCCAGGGCCGCGCAGGCCTCGTGCACCCAGGAGACCTGCTCCACGAGGTCTTCCGGCATCGGACGCCGGGTCGCCTTGTAGTCGGCGGCGAGCTCGTGGCGGAAGGTCGGTCCCTTCAGGTCGAACGCAGCGGCCACCAGGTCCGGTTGCTGGTCGCTGAGCAGCTTCCGCAACATCGTGATGAAGCCGTAGACCGCGTTGGTCGATCGACCGTCCGGCCCGGTCAGTCCGTGGAGCGCATGGTAGGCGCGATACATCTGGTTGTTGCCGTCGATCAGGAAGAGGCGGAGTGTGGAGGGCATGGTCGGGAAGGACCGCCAGTATACCCCGCCTTCGCTCGCCGACAGCCATCGAGCAGCGAGCTACAGCGGGTCCGCCGTAGCCGTTGCGAAGGCGGACCGAGCGGACTGCATGCGGCAGGAGAACAGCGAGTGACGAAGCCTTGAGCCCTGAGCTATTGGAGCGCGTAACGGGCGTTTATCGCGGCGCCTCGAGGCCGAGGTTCAGCGACTTGTGTTCGCCATCTCGGAGGGTCACCCGCGCCGCGCGTCGTCGCAGATCGGCGAGCAGGCGTGGGTCGAACCATTCGCCCTGCTGGACGACCTCGACCACCGACAGGAGATAGTCGCCCGGCGGCAACCCACGCATCCGATACTGGGCGTTCTGGTCCGGCCGCGACGCCATGATGTGTCTGGACTGCGGCTGCCAGAGCCGTTCGTCGGTTGGAAACGCGATGACGGTGAATTCGGTCACCGCATCGCCCCGGTCGTCGTGCACCATCCCGGCCAGCTCGGTGATCTGGTCGGTGAGCACCAGCGTGACACCCGCAATGCTCTGCCCGGCGGCGAAATCCCGCGGGGCGTCGATGACGTCCCGACCTTCGAGATACACCGCCTTCAGCTGTAGACCATCCGGCAACCGGTTCATCCGGATCAGACGGGGCCCGCCGCCGATGTCGCTCAGGGCGAAGCTGCCGTCCGGCTCGACGCCCGCATTCGATCCCCCACGTTGCTCGAACGGTGTTGGGTTGATCGGGCTGGTCGTGACCAGCAGCCGCTCGAGGTCGGACGGGTCCGGCAGCTGGGTGCCGTCGAACGTGAGCATGCCGCTGATCTCGGCGCCGTGCCGCAGCATCATCGTTAGGTCGGTGATGTCCTGCCCGTCGACCGCAATCTTCAGGCTCGCGAAAACCGGCTCGCTGTCTCGCCGGCCGCGTCCCGACAGCGCCTGCACCGTGTAGCTGCCGGGTGGCACGTTGGTCACTTCGAAGTAGCCGTCCCGGTCGACGCGTCCGGCCAGCGTGGAGCCCGACCTGCGTCCCATGACCTCCGACGAGGTCAGCAACACCTGCGTCCCGCGAGCCGGTGACCCGTCAGGGCCGAAGACCATGCCGCCGACACGGGCCATCCGGACGAGCTGTGCGGCGAAGTTGACGCCGGCCATCTCCTGGCTCAGGCCGAGCGTGAGCGGGACTGCTTCCCGCAGCATCGTCACGCCGGGGTAGTAGGACGGCGCGAGCCCTGTGGCGTTGGGGTCCTCGACGTCGAATGCCCCGAAGAACCCGCCGCCACCGCGTCCACCACGTCCCCCCCGCGCGCCGCGCCCACCCGGTCCGCTCGCACCGACCCCACCGCGCCGACGGGGCAGCGTCACGCTGACGAAATACTCGCCCGGCTCGAGGTCGAACACGCGGTACTGTCCCCGGTCATCGGTCTGGTCGGTGCCGGCCGGTTCGATCTGGCGCAGACCCTGACGGTAGACGTACCGCAGCACTTGCACCAGGGCGCGCGTCATCGGTTCGCCGTCTTCGTCGACCACGTACCCGGTGATCACCGACCCTCGCGGCAGCGCGATGTTGACGTTGACGAGCGGGCGGCCGGCGTCGACCTGGATCGGGAGCGCCGGCTGACGCGGGTGTTTCTGACCGTAAGCGAGGGTGATGAACCCCGCCTTGCTCACCGTCACCGTGTACCGGCCGGCCTGCAGGTCGGTGAACTGGTAGCGCCCATTGTCGTCGGTCTGCACCGTCCGGCGGTCGCGGGTGTCCTGGCCCGCGAGCCGCACGATCGCGCGCTTGACAGCGGCGCCGGTGTCACCCCGCAGCACCCGTCCCGACAGTGCGGCCAGGCCGGTCGTCGGGTCGAGCGCCGAGGTGTCGCGGGCCGGTTGCCCGAACGCCTGGCCGACGCCGTCGCGCGTTTGCCCGAAACTCGGGAGACCGGTGCCGAGCAGACAGACGAGGCTGGTCGCGAGGACAATTCGGATTGTCGGCATCAGGTGCGTCTTCACTTTACCGTAGACCGGCGCCGGTCGCGCGGTATTTCCTGCGACCTCAGATGGGATTCCGGGGACAGTGCCGCCGCTCAGATCGTTGTCTCGACTGGTACGACCCAGGAGCCCGGGGTGGTCCCGGGCTCCTGGGTCGACACGCCGCTGGGGAGGGGCCTGAGTCGTGCTTGGGCCCTCAGTTCAACAGCTCGAGCTCGCCGCGCGCCTCTTCGTTGGTTCGTAGCCGGTTGGTCACCGAGAAGGCCCGCGACCGTCGGGCGAAGGTCTCCGCCAGTTGACGGTCGAAGTGGTTGGTGACCACCCCGGTCAACGTGACATGACCGCGCTCGACGACGATGTGGATGGCCGGTGAGGCGGAGATGGCGTATCGCCAGAAGTGCGAGTTGCCGTAGATCGCTCGGGCGATGCCAATCCGGAGCTGGTCGTCATACCGCGAGACCGGAAGCACCGTGATGGCGTTGTCGACCTCGCTGACACCCTCGACGGCGGCAACTCGCTTCGCGATATCCCGGCTCTTGTGCGGGCCGGTCACATGGCCGGTCAACGCGACCACCCCGTGCTCGTCGATGGCCACGTTGACGTCATCGAAGATGGTGAAAAAGGAGTACCGGTTCACCTGTCTCTGGGTGTCCTCGAAGACCTGCAGTTTTTTCCGCTCGGGCTCGGCGAACACCAGGGTTGACCCGAGGGCGAGGACAAAGAATACCGCCGTTGCGCGCAGCATCATCTGACACCTCCTTGTTCGCTCGGTCTCCCGCGGGTGGCGGTGAGGCCCTTTCGCGCTCACCATGATCCGCGAGACTCGACTACTGACTTGGCAACCCCCGTGCCAGGCCCAGCCGTCGTCCATAAAGCACTTTTATTCAGTGCTTTGAGAGAATTCTTCGGGAAACTCGACGATGCGTGGAGTGTCCTCTCATGAGGACGCTTGTGCGGCAGTAGGGATCGTCTCCGAGCGCTTCAAGGCCTATAGCCTAAAGCCCAAAGCCGTAGGTCGTCAGGTCGTTGCGTCACCACAACACCACGATCGTTCCGACGCCGGCGGCGATCAGCACTACCTGACGGACGGCGCTCACGTCGACTGCCTCACGGTGAAGCCCCGGGATGAGGTCGGACAGCGCCACGTAGAGAAAGCTGCCGGCGGCGAAGGCGAGCACGTAGGGCAGAGCGGTCGGTGTCCGGCTGGTCGCTGCGTAGACCGCGGCGGCACCGAGCGTGCAAGTCGAGGCCGACAGCGTGTTCATGACGAAGGCCCGGGTGCGCGAGTAGCCGGCGTCTAGCAGGATCGCGTAGTCACCAACCTCTTGTGGGATCTGGTGTGCCGCCACGGCGAGCGCGGTCGTGATGCCAAGGGGCAGCGACGTCAGGACCGCCGCGCCCACGATGGCGCCGTCGGTGAAGTTGTGCAGACTGCCGCCGACCAGGATGAGCGCCGCGCTGCTGTCGTGGGCGTCGCAGTCCGCGGTGTGGCAGTGACGCCAGATGACCAGCTTCTCGAGCATGAAGAAGCCGAGGATGCCGGCCAGCAGCGCCCCCAGCGCCCGCGGCGCCGGCAGCGATTCGAGCGCTTCCGGGACCAGCGCCAGCAGCGCCACGCCGAGGAACGTGCCCACCGCATAGCTGATGAGACCGGGTACCAGCCGGAGACGAACAGGGTCACGCAACAGCAGAAGCGGTGACGCGATGAGCACCCCGCCCCCGCTCCCGACCAGGCTGAGACCGACCGCGGTCAGTAGCTCCACGCGCGAGATGATATACGAAGGAGACAGGAGGCAGGAGATAGGAGGAAACCTGAGGCTGTCGCGGTTGTCCTCCCAACAGCGGCCAATCATTCAATCCATTCAAAACAGGGTTGGCGAAGCCCTCCGGCCACCTCCTGTCTCCTATCTCCTGCCCCCTGTCTCCTGTAGAGCGCCAGGAGCTAGGGCGTTGCCATGAAGCCACGTCGGGAACGGACCCGATAGGCGGTATTGCGCACCTCGACCCGGATGGAGTGCCAGCGGCCGTCCTTCCCGGTCTGCGCCGGATAGCCCAGGTAGTACTGCCGGCTCAACTCGTCGGCGATGCCGGCGGTCGCCGGGTCGAGGTCGTCCGCGTCCCTGACGATCTCGGTCCGACCGCCGCTGGCGTCTGTGAGATCCCGGAGCGCTGTCACGTCGACGCGATCGCCCCGACTCGCGGTTCTCAGGCCGCGGCGGCCTGTCTGTATCTGCGGTGGTCGACGGCCGCCGCCCGGGAACGGGAACGGCGTTGGTCGGGGAATCTGGATCGTCTGGCCCGGGCGATTCCAGCCGGCCGGCGTCGAGGGTCCATCGATGCCGATCGCGTAGATGAGAGCCTCGCTCTCCCTGATGAGCTCTCGTAGCTCCCGGACGTCGGTCTCGCTATTGTTATCGTTGCCGTCTGAGATGATCAGCAGCGCCTTTTTGAAATGCTGCCCCCTGGCCACCCGCGGGACCGACTCGGCCACCGCGTCGTACAGGGCGGTGTTGCCGCGCGGGCGGATGTCTCGGATCGCGCGACTGAGCCGAATGCGGTCGACGGTCCAGTCCTGCAGCAGCTCCGGTGTGTAGTCGAACCGATAGAGGAAGATCTCGTCGTCCGGGCCGAGTAGGTCGAACAGGAACCGGTCGAGCGCCCGCTGGGCCGCGGCCATCTTCTGGCCGTCCATGCTCTCGCTGGTGTCGAGGACGATCCCGAGACTCACTGGGACTCGCTCGTTGTTGAAATGGGTGACGTCCACGAGCTCCCCGTCTTGGTAGACCCGGAAGTCGTCCTTGGTCAGTCCGCTGACGAAGCGACCGCGGGCATCCGTGACCGTCGCGGTGACATTGATCAGCTCGATACCGCCACGGAATACCAATGCCCGGTCGTCCGGTTCCTGTTCCGGTCGCTGCTGACCGGCGACGACCAGCGGAACCACCGCGGCGAGCGACAGCGCGGCCAGGACACGTCGGGTCATTGTCACCTTCGTCACCGTGGTCACCGTGGACCCCGTCATGGTTGGCCCCCGGTCGGCGCTGGCACCCCCGAGCGCGCCTGACCGTTCGGCCGCCGGCGGTCGATGTGCGGCACGCTGGTCTGTCCCTGCCTGAAGCTGATGCGATATCGATTGATCCGGTCGGCGTCGGGCAGTGAGATGGTGAATGGGGTCTCGCTCCCGGGGGGCAGCACCGCCACCGGCAGCGGCGTCTGTCCGGTCCCCACCACCGTGCCGTCCCGGTCGAACACGATGGCCGTCACACTCAGTTGTCCGCGCTCGATCCCATCGGACGGGTTCCGGATTGACCCGGTGATCGCGAGATAGTCGCCCTCCTTGGCATGCGCCAGCGAGAGCAGCTCGACCGGTTCGGGAGTGCCGGCGCCGGGGTCCGGGCCACGGGACCGCTCGGACAGCATGGTGAAAGACACGGCCGCCAACACCACCACCGCGGCCGCCACGCTGGCGAGGAAGGGGCGGAGTGCCACCGTTCCGGCCGACCGCGCAGGTCGAGCCACCGGTGTGGCGGGAGCAACCCGGCGTCGCGGCGGCGCGGGCTCCGCGGTGCGGACTGGGGGCGCCACGGTGCGGGCGTTGTCACCATCGGCTGCCAGGTCGGCCATCAGCATGGGCACTCGAGCGTCAGCGCGCCGGCGCTCCTCACGTATCAGACGACAGGTCACGATACCCATGGCGAACGCCATCGTCAACGAGATCACTGTCACGGTGGCCAGGGCGATGTCCATATCGATGCTCCGTGTTCTGTACGTTAGACTCCTTGCGCCACGCCTATCGTGACAATCGAGTCAAGTCTTGCGTGTCTTTTCGCTCTTACCAACGACAGCCTCCGCTACCGCAGCGTGAACTCCACGGCCACCTCGACGATGACGGCGACCGGTGTCCCGAGCCGTCGCGCCGGCGAGAAGCGCCACCGCCGTATCGCTTCGACCGGTCACCCGTCCGGTCAACCGGCGGTCGAGCAACGCTCGGCACGCCCGGAACGCATCGTGACGGGCGACGAGCGCTCCGTCGACGGTCGGAATGGCGGCCGTCTGGATCAGCGCGCGTATCTGACGCACGGGCAGACCGGTAACGCGCGCCAGCTCGGCCGGCGAGAACACGTCCGGCAATCTAGTGGCCGGTTTCATAAGCACGCCGGCATCCGGCCAACGTTTCGATCTCCGTGGTACTTGTGCAAGAGCCTTGCCGCTCCGCCCGCGTCCGGAACGGCGCTGATCATCAGTTTTCTCGGGAGTTTGACGCAAGAACTTGCTGTTTGGTTGGGCCGCTGTCGCTGGTCGAGACAGTTGGTGTGCTCGGAAGGGGTCAGGCCGGGTCCGGCTTCGTGCCCTCCGTGAAGAGCAGCCCGTCACGTTCAGCCAGCGTGCGCACCGGTTCGAACCCCTCGACGCGCAACGCGGCTTCGGCACCGCCTTGCGCCCGGTAGTGAGGGTCGACCGACCGCGCCGAGAACAGGGCACCGAGCCCGCCGCGCGGCGCGGTCTCGATGACGAGACAGCGTCCCCCCACCCGCAGTACCTGTCGCGCGCCCTGCAGGGTGCCCACCCGCTCGTGCGGTCGCATGGCGCCGATGAGCTCCGGAATGACGACGACATCGAACCACCCCTGCGCGAACGGCGGTGTCCGGAGCGGGGCGACCTTCACATCGACGAGCACGCCGCGGGCCTTCGCGGCGCGGGTAATCGTGTTCGCTGCGGCGTCGTCGGTCACGAGCGCCGAGGCCTGTCCGCTGACCCCGACCTTGGCCGCTAGCAGCGCGATCAGGCGCGGGTCGCTGTGGCCGATCTGCAACACCCGGTTGCTCAGTTGCAGCCCGATCATCGAGACCCGGAGGTCTTCCGCAGCCTTCAGCTTCTTGAAGATGGCCATGAAGTCATCGGGCGCGGAGCACGCCGCGGTTTCACGTACCGATGGACCCTGTTGGTCGCCGGCCGCGATGATATACTGTCCGGCTGTGCAACACACAGTCG
>DQNS01000126.1 GCA_015659035.1 Acidobacteriota bacterium
CCGGCGCGCCGATCGCGGGGCTCGACCACGCGTCGGCTCTCGAAAGGGTGCTGGTGTTCCACGCCGGTACCGACCTGCGGGATGACGCGGTAGTGACCACGGGCGGACGGGTGCTGACGGTGGTTGGCCGCGGCGTCGACGTTGCGGAAGCTATCGAGCGCGCCTATGCCGCCGAGGGGCTGATTACGTTCGCGCGCAAACAGGTCCGGACCGACATCGGACGCAAGGCGCTAGACATCTCCTAAGGGGTGACATAGTGATGGGAAGCAAGTTTTCGAGGCGCACGGGCTGCTAGGCCCCCGCGTAGCAGGGCTGTAAGAAAAGCGTCGCTAGCGATGCGAAGCCGACGTCGTCCGGGCGGTTTGAGACGTAGCAGAAAGGGGTAGGTGATGGGCGATCTGCAGGTGCAGGTCCTGATCGGGTCCGGGTCGGATGCCGACGTGATGGCTAGCACCGTCCGCACGCTGCGCGACCTCAAGATCACGTGCGACATGACGGTGGCCTCCGCCCACCGATCGCCGGACCGCGTGCGGCGCGTGATGGAAGCGGCGCTCGGTCGCGGCGTGCAGGTCTTCGTGGTCGGGGCGGGCGCCGCCGCGCATCTGGCCGGTGTGGTCGCGGCGCACACGGTTGTTCCGGTCATCGGCGTGCCGATCGACTCGTCGCCGCTCGGCGGGTTCGACGCGCTGCTGTCGACCGTCCAGATGCCACCGGGTGTGCCGGTGGCCACGGTCGCCGTCGGACAGGCGGGGGCGACGAACGCGGCGGTGCTGGCGGCGCAGATCCTTGCTCTGGGCGATCCGGCGATCCGGGCGCGCCTGGACGACTACCGCCGGGAGCTTGCCGACAAGGTCGAGCAGGCGGCCGCGGCGCTCGAGCAGTCGTAAGCTGGGAAGTCAAAACCTTTCAGGGATCGGGGAGTTGAAACGGAAACTGGCGAAGCCCTTCCGCCTCCGCCGAGGCTACGGCGGACAGGCCGGCTTCCTCCTTGTCTTCTCCCCGCTCATCCTGAGCAGAGGAGAGGGTGCCGCTGTCGAAGGACTGACTTCTGTCTCCCAGAGGACCGGACCACTAGACGTTGTCGTGGTCAGGCTCAACGCCGCCTAGCATCATCAGCAACAACGCCTTCTGGGTGTGGAGCCGGTTTTCCGCCTGGTCGAACACCACGGAGCGCGGGCCCTCCAGGACGTTCGCGTCGACCTCTTCACCCCGGTGTGCCGGCAGACAATGCATGAAGACGGCGTCGTCGTTGGCCTCGGCCATGAGCGCGCTCGTGACCCGGTACCCCTGGAACGCCGCGCGGCGGTGGGTCTGGTCCGCCTCCTGTCCCATCGAGGTCCAGACATCGGCGTAGACGGCGTCGGCGCCCCGAACCGCCTCGACCGGGTCGTGCACCTGCACGAGCTGGGCGCCGTGACGAGCCACCCGACGGGCCGCGTCGAGCGTCTCCTCCGGCAGGGCGAACTTCTCGGGCGACGCCAGCCGCAGGTTCAGTCCCAGCATCATGGCGGCGTGGGTCAGCGAGGTGGCCACGTTGTTGCCGTCGCCGACATAGGCCAGCGTGCGACCCCGCACCGCACCGCATCGCTCCTGCACGGTCAGGCAGTCGGCCAGTGCCTGGCAGGGGTGCTCCTCGTTGGTCAGGGCGTTCACGATCCGCAGCCGCGTGGTGGCCTCGACGAACTCGCGCAGCCGTGTGTGCTCGAAGGTGCGGATCGCGGCCACCGACACCCACCGCTCGAGGGTACGCGCCACGTCTGCCAGCGGTTCACGGGTGCCAAGGGCGTCGGCCGACGGTGGACAGCTCACGTGCCCGCCGAGCTCCTGCATCGCGATCTCGAAGCCGGTCCTGGTCCGTAGCGACGGCTTGTCGAACAGCAGCGCCAGCGTGCGTCCGGCCAGCGCCCGTGCCGTCGGCGCGTCGGGGCCCAACCGCCGCTCCCGCTTCAACCGTCCGGCCAGCACGAGGCAGGCCTCGAGCGTTTCGGGCGACAGGTCGAGCACCGACAGATAGGTGCGTCCCGCCCTGGCTACATCCGCCGCGACGGCGTTCTCGCTCTGAACCGGTTTGGTCGTGCTCGTCGTGTCCATGATGGGTGCACCAGCGCGGGGCGAGAGACCGATGTTAGCGAAGCCCTCCAGCTTCTCCTGTCTCCCGCCTCCTGTCTCCTTGGGGCATCACGTCCTGTAGTCCGCGTTGATGCGGACGTACTCGGCGCTGAGGTCACAGGTCCACACGGTGGCGGTGCCGGTGCCGCCGGCGCCCACGTCGACCCCGATCACCACCTTCGACTCCTTCAGGTGCTCGGCCGCGGCCGGCTCCCGGTCGGCGAAGACCTGCTCGCCGCTGAACAGCTCGGCCTCGCCGATACGGACCCGCGCGCGTGTGAGGTCGAAGGCGACACCGGCTCGCCCGGCGACCGCCACCAGTCGGCCCCAGTTCGGGTCGCCACCGTGCACCGCCGTCTTCACCAGCGGGGAGTTGGCGATCGCGCGCGCGGTCTGCCTGGCCTCGGTGGTTGTGCGCGCGCCGGTGACGGTGACCGTGACCAGCTTGGTGGCACCTTCGCCCCCCGTGACCACGGCGAGCGCCAACTCCCGACACACCGTGTGGAGCGCATCGACGAACGCAGAGTAGGCGGTATCGTCGATCCGGACCCCGGAACGGCCGCCGGCCAGCAGCAAGACCATGTCGTTGGTCGACGTCTCGCCGTCGACCGTGATGGCGTTGAACGTGTCGTCGGCGGCCTCCGCGAGCGCGCGCTGCAGCAGGTCCGGCCCGACATCGGCGTCCGTGGTCAGGAACCCCAGCATGGTGGCCATGTTCGGTTCGATCATGCCGGCGCCCTTGGCCATTCCCCCGACGTGGAAGACCCCCTCGGGTGTCGTGGCGCGGACGGCCGCCTCCTTTGCCCACCGATCGGTCGTCATGATGGCCTCGGCCGCCGCCCCATGCCCCTCGCGACTCAGCGCTCCGACGGCGTGCGTGATGCCGTGGCGTAGCTTCTCGCCGTTTAGCTGGACCCCGATCACACCGGTGGAGGAGACGAGGACCTGTTCTGCCGAACACCCGATGGCGCGGGCGGTGTCGGTCGCCATCGTCCGGGCCACCGCCAGCCCCTGGTCGCCGGTGCAGGCGTTCGCGCACCCGCTGTTGACGACGATGGACGACGCGGCGCCGTGCGACGCCCGAAGGTGTTCGCGGGTGACCACGACCGGTGCTGCCACCGCCAGGTTCGTCGTGAAGATGCCGGCCGCCCGCGCCGCTGGTGTCGAGACAATCATCGCGAGATCCAGCCCGGATGGTTTGATGCCGCACGCGACCCCGGCGGCCGTGAAGCCCGCCGGTGCGGTGATGCCCCCCGTGATCTTGTCGCGCTCGCTCATCAGATCGTCCTCGCGGTGCCGCGTGGTCCGCTCTGACCCCAACCGAGCTCGATGACGACCGCGTATTGCTCGCACCGCCGGAACCACTCACACCGCTGGCAGTCGGTCATGATCTTTTCCGGCAGCCAGGTGTGTGGCACGATCGAAAAACCGATGGCCACGAAGGGGTGCGGCAGGTGGGTGAAGGCACACAGACGCGGCACGCCCTGCCGGCGGGCCCCGGCGACGAGCGCCGCCAGGACGGCGGTGCCGATACCGGCCCCGCGCGACCCGGTGGTCACGACCAGCGACCGGATCTCGGACAGTCTCTTGCTGAGTGGCGCCAGCTCTCCACATCCGATCACGGTGCCGTTGAGGGTCGCGACGAGAAACCGGGACACGTGGCGCCCGACCTCCTCCGGTGTGCGCGGCAAGAGATGTCCGAGGCCGACGTTCGCGGTCACGAGCCGGCTGATGGCCGCCGCGTCGGGGCGACCAGCGGGCCGGATGTCGGCCATGGTCGTCGGGGTGTGGGTTTCTTCCATCGCGATCATCGCACGTCACTCAGGACCGTATCCAGAATCTGCAGCCCTTCGTCAATCTCTGGGTCGGAGACAGTCAGCGGCGGGAGCAGTCGCACCACCCGTCCCGCCGTGCGGTTGACCAGGAGTCGGTGGGCCAACGCGCCGTCGACGACCTGCGTCGCCGTCGCCTCGGTCATTTCGAGGCCGCGCATGAGTCCGGCGCCGCGGATGTCCGTGATCACGGGATGCCGGGTCGCCAGCGCTCGCAGGCCGTCGGCCAGTCGCGCCCCGGCGACTCGGACCCGGTCCAACCCGCCGTGCTCCAGCGCGTCGAGGTACACCAGCGCCGCTCGACAGGCCAGGAGGTTGCCGCCATACGTCGTGCCGTGGTCACCCGGCGAAATCGCATCCGCTACCTCCTGACTCATCAAGATCGCTCCGATCGGCACCCCCGCGCCCAGCGCTTTTCCGAGGGCCAGCAGATCGGGACGTAACCCCAGCATTGCGGAGTGAAACGGCGCGCCGGTCCGGCCCAGTCCGCACTGGATCTCGTCCGCGATCAGCAAGGTGCCGGTACGTTCGCAGGCCGCGGTGACCGCGTCGGCGAACTCGGGTGACAACGGCCAGACGCCCCCCTCGCCCTGGATCGGCTCGAGGATGATCGCAGCCACGTCTGACCCGACCGCCGTCTCGAGGGCGTCCGGGTCAGTCGGCGACACGAAGGCGACCCCTTCGAGCAACGGCTCGAACGGGGCGCGATAGCCAGGTTCCCAGGTGACCGACAGCGACCCGAAAGTGCGGCCGTGAAACGACCGTTCCAGGGCAACGATCCGGGTGCGCGCGGTTTCACCGCGTGTGTGCCAATAGCGCCGCGCGAACTTCAGGCAGCCCTCCACCGCCTCCGTGCCACTGTTGCAGAAGAAGGCACGCGGGAGACCGGACAGCGCCGTCAACCGGCGTCCGACCTGCCCCTGGAGGGGATGGAAATACAGGTTCGAGGTGTGCAGCAGCGTGCGGGCCTGCTCCCCCAGCGCCGTGGCCAGCCCCGGGTGCGCGTGCCCCAGAGAGGCCACGCCGATCCCGGAGAGAAAGTCTAGATACGCGTGCCCCTCGATGTCGTAGACATAGCTCCCCTTACCGTGCGTGAGCACGATCGGCACGCGTCTGTACACCTGCAGCAGGTGCTCTGCCTCGACTGTCTGGATGTCCTGTCCTTGCGTAACCATCCTCTGCTCTCATCCTGCTAGCGAAGCTTTTCTTACAGCCCCGCTACGCGGGGGCTAGCAGCCCGTGGTGAAAGTCCGGCTGCATTCGACCGCCGCTGCATCCCGGCTGCCTGCGTTGCTCCTCGGTCACATACTGCCGGTATTTTCCCTCGTCGCGTCTTACCAGACGGGCGCATCACCGGTCTCGGTGCCACGCCGGACTTTCACCACGGACTGCTAGACATCTCTGGAAAACTTCCTTCAAATGTCATGATCTCACCCCTTGGAGATGTCTAGCAGCCGCCTGGGCCGTCACTTGGGCCCTCACCCCGCTCTCCCGGCGGAAGAGGGAGAAACCGGAGCACGTTCTTGCGCAACCTGCTGGATCGTGGTGCCGGCGCTTGTGTCCAGGTTGTCGGTGTGTGTACCGGTGACGATGTCGATCCGGCCCACGCCGGCGCGGTGAGCCTCGCGACACGCGATCAACTTGGCGACCATGCCGGCGCTGGCCCGGCCGTCGGCGATGAGCCGGTGCATCAGGTCCATATCCATCGATGGGATCGTCCGACCCTGCTCGTCCAGCACGCCGGCGGTGCCGCCGGCGATCAGGAGTCGCGCGGCGCCCAACCGCCCGGCGAGATGTCCGGCCAACGTATCGGCGTTCACATTGAGCAACTGTCCGCCGCTGTCGGCGCCGACGCTGGCAACGATCGGCACGAGACCCGCCTGGCAGAGCCGGTCCAGCAGGACGGGCCGGTCGGCGCCGGTTGGCTGCCCCACGAAACCGAGGTCGACGAGGGTGCCCTCGGCCGCCGTGTAGGGCTCTGCCCGCTGGATCGTCGATATACCGGCGTCGGCAGCGGTCAGCCCGACCGCCTCCACCCCGGCGACCCGGGCCGCGGCCACAAGCCGCGTGTTGACGCGGCCCGCGAGCACGTCGACGACAACCTCGAGGGTGGCCGCGTCGGTCACACGGAGCCCATCGACGGCTCGTGTGGGGATCCCCTTGGCGGTCATTTCCGCGTCGACCTCGCGCCCACCACCATGCACGACGACGAGGGGGGACTGTGACGCGAGGCGGCAAATCGCCGTGGCGATGTCTCGTCGCCCGTCCGGCTCCTCCAGCAGCTCGCCGCCGAGTTTGAGCACGGTCGTGCCCGTCTCTCCTGTCATGACAGCCCGGTTGTCTCGTCCAACCCGAACGCGACGTTGAGGTTCTGCAGCGCCTGACCGGCGGCGCCCTTGACGAGGTTGTCCAGACAGACCACGAGCACCAGCCGTCCCGACAGTGTGTCGATCTTCCAGCCGATGTCGCAAAAATTGGTGTGCGTGACGTGCTTGATCTCGGGCAGGGCGTCACCCGTGAGCCGGACGAACGGCGCGTCCGCATAGGCCTGCTCGAGTGCGGTGGCGACCATCGTCTCGCTCACTGCCCGTCGAACGCGCACGTAGATCGTCTCGAGAATGCCACGATCCAGCGGGACGAGATGCGGTGTAAACGTCACGGCCTGCTCGAGCTCCTGCTCGATCTCGGCGCCGTGCCGGTGCTCGAAGAGGCCGTAGGCGGCGACACTGCCGTGACATTCCGAGAAGTGGGTTCGCCCGGATGGTGTCTTGCCGGCGCCGGAGATGCCCGACTTGGCGTCGATGACGATGTCGCCCTCGAGCAGCCCGGCGTCGACCAGTGGCCGGAGTGCCAACACCGCTGCCGTCGGATAGCACCCCGGACAGGCGATCAGCCGCGCGCCGGGCAACGCCGCTCGATAGTGCTCGGTCAGCCCATACACGGCCGGTTCTGCGAGATCTGGCGTGGCGGGGTACCAGCGGCGGCGTTGCGCCGGGTCCCGCAACCGAAACGTGCCGGACAGATCGAACACCCGCACACCGCGTGCTACCAACGCCGGACCGACCTGGGCGGCCACGGGGTCCGGCAAGGTCATGAACACCGCCTCGGTCTCGGCCACCAGCCGGTCGATCGACAGCGGTGTGACCTCGCCGTCCCAGACCCGGGCCAGGCCGGGCAGCGTCCGGACGGTGTCGGTGTCACCGGACGCCATCGCCGTCGTGACCCGGACCGCCGGGTGCCGCGCTGCCAACCTGATCAGCTCCTGCCCCGCGTACCCAGTCGCGCCGGCGATCCCGATGGAGATCACGTCTGCCATGTATATTTATACTAACCTTAGGTTATTTATACGTCCACTCGTGGACCACGGTCAATCAAAATAATCGTCGAGCGCCGCGGGGTGCTTGACATCCGATCGGCTTATGGATACTAATACACAGACTTGCATAAATATGAAAACCTATCGGCAATCGGCCATCCTCGATCTGGTGTCCCGGCAAGTCGTGCGCAGCCAGAACACGCTCAGGCGCCAGCTGGCCGCACGGGGGATCACGGCGACACAGGCGACGATCTCGCGGGACATCAAGGAGCTGGGGCTCGTCAAGCGAGCGGCGGACGGCGCGTACCAGAAAGCCCAGATCGAGACCCCGTCACCGACCGTCACGGGCGACCGCGTGCGGCGGGCGGTCGTGGCGTCTCTGTGCCGGGCCGACCGGGTCCAGCAGTTGCTGGTCCTGAAGACCGATCCGGGGCAAGCGCAGCCGCTGGCCTTCGCGCTCGATCAGGCCGCGTGGCCCGAGGTTGTGGGCACCGTGGCTGGGGACGACACGATCCTGGTCGTGATGCGCACCGCGCAGAGCGCCAGGATCCTCGAGCGGCGGCTCGGGCGCTGGGCACAGGGGTAGCGGAGGATTCCCGGGAGACAGGAGACAGGAGGAGCCGGAGCGGCCGAATCGGTCGGGAATCGGCCGGCCTGGTTCTTTCAATGGGCCGCCGCCGGGGCGGTGAGAAGAGGTCGGCGCAGCCGTCCAGCTTTCTCCTGTCTCCTGTCTCCTGACTCCTTCGTGGTTGACCCGACAGCGGAAGTCAGGAGCAACAAGGATATGGAACGCATCGTACTCGCATACTCGGGCGGTCTCGACACCTCGGTCGCGATTCCGTGGCTGGCGGAGAAGTATCAGGCGGAGATCGTGGCGGTCACGTTGGATCTGGGTCAGGGGAAGGAGCTCGACGACGTGCGTGAGCGGGCGATGTCGGTCGGTGCGGTCCGGTGCCACGTGCTCGATGTGCGCGCCGAGTTCGCCGAGCAGTATGTCCTGCCGTCGTTGCAGGCGGGCGCGCTCTACGAGGGCCAGTATCCGCTGGCGACGGCGCTCGGCCGGCCGCTGATTGCGAAGCGGTTGGTGGAGATCGCGAAGATGGAGTCGGCCGGCGCGATCGCTCACGGTTGCACCGGCAAGGGGAATGACCAGGTCCGGATCGACGTCTCGGCGCGCGCACTGAACCGCGCGATCCGCGTGGTGGGACCGGCCCGGGAATGGGGCATGTCACGTCCCGCCGAGATTGCCTACGCGCGGGAGCGCGGTATCCCCGTGCCCGCCACGGTCGATAGCCCGTACAGCACCGACTCGAATCTCTGGGGGAGATCGATCGAGTGTGGTGTGCTCGAGGATCCGTGGACGGAGCCTCCTGAGGAGGTCTACACGCTGACCAAGTCGCCGGCCGACACGCCCGACGCGCCGGCCCATGTCGAGCTGGACTTCGAGCAGGGCGTCCCGACCGCGGTCAACGGTGTCGCGATGCCGCTGGTCGAGCTGATCGGGAGTCTCGAGACGATCGCCGGCGCCCACGGTGTGGGGCGGATTGACATGGTGGAGAACCGGCTCGTCGGCATCAAGTCCAGGGAGATCTACGAGGCTCCGGCGGCGGTCATGCTGCACACGGCCCATCGCGAGCTCGAGACCCTGGTGACCCCGAGAGACCTCGAGCGGATCAAGCGTCGGCTCTCGTGCGAGTATGCGGACCTCGTGTACAACGGTCTGTGGTTCACGCCAACCCGGCGCGCGATCGATAAGCTGGTCGCCGACGTGCAGCAGCGGGTGACCGGCAGTGTCCGGCTCAAGCTGTTCAAGGGCGCGTGCTGGGTCGTGGGGCGCAAGTCGCCGTACGCGCTCTATGAGGAGGCGCTCGCCACCTATGACGAGGGCGACCAGTTTGACCACAGTGCCGCGGAGGGCTTCATCAAGATCTGGGGTTTGCCGGTCGAGCTAGCCGCTGCGAAGCAGCCCGGCGCGGACGTGTAGACACGAATGCACAAGCAGTCAGAAGTCAGGAGGCAGAAGACAGGAGAGATTCGGAAGGCTGCGCCGGCATCTAGAACCCCCCCGCGGTCATCGCGCCGCGGGAGTGCTACAAGGAAGGGGAGCCTCGGGTAGTACACACGAAGGCCGGCGAAGCCCACCGGCTCTCTTCTGACTTCTGACTCCTTAAGCTCTTTCCCTTATGTCCCATCTGTGGTCCGGCCGGTTCGACGCACTGCCCGACGACGAGGTCTTCGAATTCCAGGCCTCGTTCGGGTTTGATCGGCAGCTGTTCGAGGACGACGTGACCGGCAGTCTGGCGTGGGCCGAGGCGCTGGCCGGGGCCGGTGTGCTGTCTCGCGGCGAGGCGACCGCGATCCGAACGGCTCTCGAGGAGATTCGGGACCGGGGTCGCGCCGACCCCGGTTTCGTTGAAGGGCCGGACGAGGACATTCATGCGTTCGTGGAGCGACAGCTGATTGAACGCGTCGGGGACGCGGGCAGGCGGCTGCACACCGGCCGCTCACGCAACGAGCAGGTCTCGCTCGATCTGCGTCTCTATCTGCGTCGTCGCACTGCCGGGTTGCAGCGCGAGCTCGTGGCGCTGGTTGACGCCTTGGCTAGCCGCGCCGAGGCTGCCGGGCCGGCGTTGATGCCGTCCTACACGCATCTCCGGCGGGCGCAGCCGATCCTCGTGGCGCACTATTTCCTGGCGCACGCCGTCGCGATACGACGGGACCACCGTCGTCTGGAGACCGCCCGCGAGGAGGCCGACGCGTTACCCCTCGGGTCCGGCGCGGTTGCCGGCACCAGCTACGCCATCGACACGGCCGCGCTAGCCGAGCGTCTGGGGTTTTCCCGGGTAGTGGCCAACAGTCTCGACGCGACGGCAGACCGCGATTTCGTCTCGGCGTTTCTCCATGCATGCGCGGGGACGATGGTGCACCTGAGTCGGCTGGCCGAAGATCTCGTGATCTTCGCCAGCGAGGAGTTCGGGTTCTTCGGACTGGCCGATGCGGTCACCACCGGCAGCAGCCTGATGCCGCAGAAGAAGAACCCCGACCCGCTTGAGCTCGTGCGCGGCAAGACCGGTCGCGTCATCGGCCACCTGACCGGGTGGCTGACCACGATGAAAGGGCTGCCGAGCGGGTACAACAAGGATCTGCAGGAGGATAAGGAGGCGGTGTTCGACGCCGAGACCACGGTGCGGAGCTCGACTCGGGCGACGACGCTCGTCGTGCGGTCTCTCACCCTCGACCCCGCACGCACGGAATCCGCCGCGGCCGGGCTGGCGTTGGCCACCGACGTCGCGGATCTGCTGGTCGCCCGCGGCGTGCCGTTCAGGGAAGCCCACGAGGTCGTCGGACGCATGGTGCGGGACCTGCTGGCAACGAACCGTGACTTCGCGTCGCTGTCACCGGCTGACTGGCGGCGGTATCACGAGCGGTTGGATGCCGATGCGGCCGGACGGATCACGGCGCGTGGATCGGTGACGGCGCGGCGAACCCCGCAGTCGACAGCGCCCGATGCGGTGGCGTCGGCGCTCCACGAGGTGCGCCGGTGGGTGGACGAGCGGACAGTCGCCACCGACCACTAGTGGTCTTGACGACCGACCGGTTGCGGATCGGGGCAAGAGTAGTAGAATAGTCCCACTGCGTTTCGCAGCCGCCCGGCGAGCCCCACACGGAGGGTGTATCGTCGCCGGGCAGTTCGTATCACCGTCCTGCTGCGCAACGCGAGCCTTCTTCCTGAAGCGACGAAACAGGTGCTTCGCGTTTTCGTAACTCGGGTTTGTGTCTGGAATGCGTGACGGCTTTCTTGGGCCGCGGCGTTGCCGCTCCCGGTCCGTCTCGCTCAACCTACCGCTGAGCGGTCCCGCCGCATCGAACCAACCGGCTTGAGAGGGATTCATGGAGCAGCGTCAGCATGGCCTGGGTGACGTCCTGGATGACTATTGCCCACGCGAACGCCGTGTCACCAATCACGCCGTGGTCGCCCTCGTCGGCGACGAGATCAAACTGACTCGGTGCACGACGTGCGACACCGAGCATCCATACAAGGCTGCCCGGGTGCCGCCGCGACGCCAGACACGACTGGTGGCCGCGTTGTCGAGCGCCAGTGCTGCGAGTGCGCCGGCGCTGCAGGAGCCGGCGAACGCCGAGGCCGCGGTGCCTGAGGCACCGCCCGACCCGCCCCCGGCGGTCACGTCCGTCGAACCGTCGCGGGTCGATTCGGTACGACGACCGCTGATTCGCGCAACGCTCGAACGACCGGAGGGCATGCCGGCACCCATCCGACAGGCGCCGGTCTTCACGGTTCGGGAAACCGCCAATCGCGAAGGCGGGTCGCGGCGGGCACGGCGGCCGGGCGGCAAACCCCAGGGGCAGCCGAACGGCAACCGCGCCGACGGCAATGACGCACAGGTCGGCCGGGTCGGACAAGGCAAGAACGGGTCACGTCCCCCACGACAGCGTTCGGCCAACCGTTCGTCGAACCCGGGTCGTTCGGATCGGTCCGGGAAGGGCCAGCCGCGCAACCGCGGCAAGGGCCGTGCCCGGTAGCGACCACCGACAGCTCATTCGACAGACCCGGCTCAACCGCGCGCCGGATCAGAACCGAGCACATCGATGATCGATCTCTCTGGCACCCATGGCGTGATCGTGGGGGTGGCCAACAAGCGCTCGCTGGCCTGGGCGATCGCCCAGGCGATGGATGCAGTGGGTGCGCAGCTCACGCTGTCATATGCGACCGAGCGGTTCGAGGCCAACGTGCGCAAGCTTGGCGCCACGTTGCGCCAGCCACCGTTGATTGTGCCCTGCGACGTCACCAGCGACGCGCAGGTGCGCGACCTGTTCGCGGCCGTCGAGCGCGAGTGCGGCGGGCTAGACTTTCTCGTGCACGCGGTGGGATTCGCGTCGCGCGAGGCGCTCTCCGAGCCGTTTCTCCAGACGTCACGCGAGGATTTCCTGCAAGCGTTCGACATCAGCGCCTACTCGCTCGTCGCGCTGGCACGCGCGGCGGCGCCCCTGATGGAGCGACGGGGCGGCGGCAGCATTCTCACGCTGACCTACCTGGGCAGCCAGCGCGTGTTCCCGAACTACAACGTGATGGGGGTGGCCAAGGCCGCGCTCGAGGCGGTCGTCCGGTATCTGGCGAGTGATCTCGGGTCACGCAACATCCGGGTCAACGCGGTCTCGGCGGGACCGATCAAGACGCTGTCTGCTGCCGGAATCCCCGGATTCAGCCAGATTCTGCACCACTATCGCGATCGGTCGCCGCTCGGTCGAACCGTCGACGCCGAGGAGGTTGCCGAGGCGGCCAGGTTTCTCCTGGGTCCGGCCGGGCGCGGGGTCACCGGCGAGGTCTTGGTGGTCGACGGCGGGTTCCACAGCACCGGCATGTGAGCGCGATGGTACGGCGGCCGAATGCCGGCGTACTTACGATGCGGCGCACGCGCGGGGTGCTGCTGCGGGTGGCGCGGAGCCGCACGCCGGCGCTGGTCGTCGGTCTCGTGCTGCTGGCACCGGCGACCGTGATCGCTGTTGGTGACTACGGGTGGGAGAGTTGGCTGACCGATGGGCTGGGGCTGATCGGTGGGGCCACGGGCGCCGCGCTGGTCCTGACCGGGCTTGCCGGCCGGCGAGCCGACTGGATCGATCCGGACGACCCGATTTCTCGGTGAGGGTGTCGGGGATTCGGGGTTCGGAATCAGGGACGCTGGGCGCCGGGTGGTGCGGCAGGCCGGCACGCAAGGGTGACTGGACGAGCCACGTGAAATGAGCCGGGAGGTCGGCCTCCTCGCGGTGGGTCGGTGGGGTGGTCGCGCTCAAATCGCCTCCTGAGACGTGACCGTGCGGTCGAGGCGCCGCCCGAGGAGCCCAGGCGTCCCACATACCTCCCGCATCATCCGATCCTGTCAAGGGACCGTGCTACACTTTCGCCACACGTGCGTCGGTCGGCTTGGCAGCCCCACGGCCGGCGCGGCTGCCCGTGCTCGCGGAGGCACCGCGTGCCCCATCGCACACCAGGCCTGTCAGGAGCGTCGTCCACTACTCGACATCTGAGCGGCGACCCGATCCGGTATTACCGGCCGCGCGGCAGCGCCGATGTGCGGCGACTGGTCGACGAGAGTTTCCAGGCGTTCAACGCCGGTCGTCTGTCCGAGGCCTGTCATGTTTTCGCGGACAAGATGCTGGACCCGGCGAACGACACCACGATCGGGCTCACCGTGGCCGGCGCCCTGACACCGGCCGGGCTCGGGGGGTGTGTGATTGAGCTGATGGAGCGAGGGCTGGTCGATTTCGTCATCAGCACCGGCGCCAACCTCTACCACGACCTGCACTACGCCCTGAACTTCACGTTGCACCGTGGCTCGCCGTTTCTCGACGACGTCGAGCTGCACGAGGACGGTGTGATCCGGATCTACGACATCCTGTTTCCGGCCCAGGTGCTGCTCGAGACCGACGCCTATGTGCGCGGTTTTCTCGCCCGGCAGGCGTTCGCCGGACCGGTGTCCTCGGCCACGCTCCACTATGCGCTCGGCCAGGACCTGATGACCCGATACCCCGGGTGCGAGCGGCACTCGGTCGTGGCGAGCGCGGCGGCCGCGGGCGTGCCGATCTACACATCGTCGCCTGGTGACAGCTCGATCGGGATGAACCTCGCGGCCCACGAGCTGCTGCACGGTGGGGGGTGCACCATCGACCCGAACCGCGACGTGAACGAGGTGGCGGCGATCATCCTGGACGGCACCCGGAACGGGTGCCTGATTCTGGGCGGGGGCTCGCCCAAGAACTTCTATCTGCAGGGGCAACCGACCCTGTGGGAGATCTACGGCATTCCGAAGGGCGGGTGCGAGTACTTCGTCCAGATCACGACCGACCAGGTCGTGTGGGGTGGGCTCTCGGGTGCCACACCGTCCGAGGCGGTCAGCTGGGGCAAGGTCAACCCCGGCATGCTGCCGGACACCGTGGTTGCCTACTGCGACTCGACGATTGCCTTTCCGATCCTCTGTGAGTATGTCGTCGGGTCCGAGCACGGGCGGCGCACACAACGACAGCTGGTGCACCGCCGTGAGGCGTTGATGGCCGAGCTGGAGCGGCAGGCGCGATCACGTCCAAAGGCTCGTCCCGCCGGCGCCGCCCGTGAGGCTGGAGAGTGACACGGGCACCCTGGCGATCGAGCTGGCCAGGCAGGTCATCCGTTTCGGCGGCGGGCCTCGCGTCTATGTCGACGCCAACCGGAGATCGGGGAAGCGGCGCAACTCCGCCACGACGTGACGCCGACCAGACCCCTCAGTCCCCTCCTGTCTCCTGTCTCCTGTCTCCTGTCTCCTCCGGGTACCCGTGCTGTGCATACTCCGCGGGGTCGACGACGCCTGCGGCGTCGAATGCCTGAAGCCGCTCACGGCACTTGCTGCATCGCCCGCAGTGCCGCTCGTCGGCCGGGCCCATGCAGGACAGGGTCAGCTCGAACGGCACCCCGAGCTCAACTCCCAGCCTGATCACCGCGGCCTTCGTGAAGCGCCCGAACGGCGAGACGATCCGGATCTCGTGGTCCAGACCGAGTGACAGCGCTCGTGCCATCGCATCGAAGAACGCCGGCGTGGCATCCGGAAACGGATTGCCGGTCAGGGGCCCTAGCGCAATCACGCCGATCCGCCGCTGGGCGCAGAGCAGACCGACCTTGGCGAGCAGCGTGACATTGCGTCCCACCAGATAGACGTCGCCGTCCGGCGTGTCGAACGCGGGCGGCGTGCCCTGCATGGCCCAGTGGGCCGGGGCGTACAGATCGCGTACGGGCGCGTCGAGGCGTGCCAGCGGCTCGACACGGCCCGCGAACGGCGCCGCCGCGAGCAACCGAGACAGGACGGTCTGTTCCCGCGGCTCCCACGCCAGGCCTGCGCGAACATACACAGGGTGGACCCGGGCGTCGCGCGACTGATGGGCGACCAGCACCGCGCTATCCAGACCGCCCGAGCAGAGCACGGCCACCGGCCGTTCTTGACCGTCTTTCCCAGGTTTCACTACCATCCGATCAGATGTATTCGGTCACCAAGCGCATCGAGTTCTGCTACGGCCACCGGCTGCTCGACTACGACGGGGTCTGCAAGCATCCGCATGGCCACAACGCCATCGCCGAGATCGAGGTGCGCACCACGGCGCTCGACGAGCGCGACATGGTGTGTGATTTCAGCGACATCAAGCGCGTCGTGAAGGACTGGGTGGACCGCGAGCTGGACCACAAGATGATTCTCCGTCGCGACGACCCGCTGGTCGAGCCGCTTCGGGTGCTGGGTGAGCCGGTCTACCTCGTCGATTCCAACCCGACGGTGGAGTGTCTCGCGCAGCTTATCCACCAGCAGGCGAAGGCGTCCGGTTTGCCTGTTGTGCGGGTGACGGTCTGGGAAACCCCCTCATCGTACGCGACCTACAGCGAGCCGTCGCCGGACGTCGTTGCTAAAGCGTCCGCGTCGACGGCTATCGGCTCCGACTGACGCCACGCCCCCGATGCCATCCCGCTCATCCTGAGCAGAGTAGTCGGGCGCTGTTGTCGAAGGGCTGCCGCCTGGAGTCACTCTTCATACCACCTCGATCAGGAGCTTCGACGCGGCTTTCGTGCCGATCGTGATCCGGTGGTCGTCACCGGTCCGGAGCTGCACGCTGTCGGCGGCCGGGTCTCGCAGCTCGACCTCGATCGACTGGCCGGGTTTGAGATTGTGTTCTTCGAGGAACCGGAGAAAGCTGGCGTCCTGGTCGGCGACCCGGATCATCTTCACCGGGGTCCGCAGCCGACAGGTCAACAGCGAGTCGTACTGGTGCGACTCCACGTCGCCGTCGGCCGTGGGAATCGGGTCGCCGTGCGGGTCCACCGAGGGGTGTCCGAGCATCGCGTCCATCCGTTCGATCAACCGGTCCGAGACGACATGCTCCAGCTGCTCCGCGTCTTCGTGGACCTCGGCCCAGCTCATGCCCATGACCTCGACCAGGAACTGCTCGACCAACCGGTGCCGTCGCAGCACCAGTGCGGCGAGCTTGGTCCCGGCCGGTGACAGCCGGACACCGAGATAGGGCTCGTACTTCACCAGACCCGACTCGGCGAGCGCCTTGATCATCGTGGTCGCCGTCCCCGGGGCCACCCGCACTGCGGTTGCCAGCTGCCCCATCGGCACCAGGGCCTTCTCGCCGAGGGTCGCCTCGGCCTGATAGAGCGCCTTCAGGTAGTTCTCGACGGTGCTGGAGGGCAGCATCGGCTGTCGAATCCTTGATTGACTTTCCTAGACCACCGTCCTATATTTTGAGTTGTCAAAATGAAACTGTCAATGACTCAAATGCGAAATCGAGTAGGTCCCGAAACCCGACGATGGTCACGTCGCGCGTGGCTCCGTCTGGCGGGGCTCGGTTCGCTGACCGGCGGCGTCGCCCTGACCTCGCGGGGTTCCGCGGCCGGCGAGTCGGATCCGGTGTCCGCGGCCGCGCCGGACCACCTCGGCAACGCCATGGGGCCGGTGGGTCGGGTGTCCACCGAGTTCTTCGACCCGACTCGGTTCCTGCGCACCTGGAATTTCTCGGATCTGGGGGCCGACGAACGGGCGCGGTTCTATCGCGAGACGCCGCAGTCGGACGGCACGACCCTCCGCGAATACGAGCTGTTCGCGGTCGACCGGGATATCGAGATCGCGCCCGGCGTGTTCTTTCCGGCCTGGACCTACAACGGGCAGGTACCGGGCCCGACGATCCGGGCTACGGCGGGCGACCATCTGAGAATCACCTTCGTCAACCAGGGGTCGCACCCACACACCCTGCATTTTCATGGCTGGCATCCCCCCGGGATGGACGGCTCGCTGCCGGCGCATCAGGTGATGCCGGGGGAGAGCTATCTGTACGAGTTCGACGCCGAGCCGTTTGGTCTGCATCTCTATCACTGCCACGCCAACCCGCTGAAACGGCATGTTCACAAGGGGCTCTACGGCGCCTTCATTATCGACCCACCGTCGGACGTGTTGCGACCGCCGGCCGACGAGCTGGTCATGGTGCTGAACGGGTTCGACACCAACTTTGACGCCGACAACGAGGTCTATGCCGCCAACACCGTCGCCAGTTTCTACATGCAGGAGCCGATTCGCGTGCAGGTCGGTCAGCTCGTGCGGATGTATGTGGTCAACCTGACGGAGTTCGATCTGATCAACAGCCTGCACCTGCACGGGATGTTCTTCGATGTCTTTCGCACCGGCACGTCGCTGACGCCGTCCGAGTCGACCGACACCATCATGTTCTGCCAGGGCGAGCGGGCGATTCTCGAGACCACCTTTCGCTATCCCGGCGACTTCATGTTCCACGGCCATCAGAGCGAGTTCGCCGAGCTGGGGTGGATGGGGCTGTTCAGGGCCGAGGGGAACCGTGACACCTAGTGACGAGCCCCGTCGCGACGGTGGTGGGGCCGGTCGGGTTCGGGGCGCCACGCTTTGGGCGCTGGCGGCGCTCCCGCTTGTGTTGCTCGGCGGGCTGCTCGGGGTCCTGTTCTGGTCCGGTCCTCTCGACGTGGTGCGGGGCGAAGGGTATCCCCCGGTCGAGGAGCTGGCGTTTCAACGGGTCGAGCTCGGTCCAGAGGGCATCGTGGCGACCGTGCTCAACGACGGGCCGGACCCGGTGACGATCGCCCAGGTCCAGGTGGACGAGGCGTACTGGTCGTTCACCGCGGAGCCCGGCACCACGCTGGCGCATCTGGGCCGGACCACGCTGACGATCCCGTACCCGTGGGTTGAGGGAGACGCGCACGCGCTGCGGCTCGTGACCTCGACCGGTGTCACGTTCGACCACGAGGTCGCGGTGGCTGTCGAGACCCCGACTCCGGATGCCAGGTTCTTCGGCATCTTCACGCTGATCGGTCTCTACGTGGGTGTCATTCCGGTGGCAATCGGTCTGTTGTGGCTGCCGCTCGTCTCGCGCGTCGGGCGGACCGGCCTCGATTTTCTGCTCGCGCTGACGATCGGGCTGCTGTTGTTCCTGTTGGTCGAGGCGGGGCACGACGGCCTCGAGGCGGCCGCACGTGCGCCGAGCTCGTTCCAGGGTGTGGCGCTGTTCGTGTTCGGCGCGCTGGCAGCGTTCGTCGGGCTTGAGACGGTTGGTGGCTGGTTGCGCGCGCGGCGGCGCGCCACCGGGGCGTCGGCGGGGCGCGGCTGGATCCTGGCGCAGATGGTGGCGACCGGCATCGGTCTGCACAACCTGGGCGAGGGGCTGGCGATCGGGGCGGCCTTCGCGCTCGGGGAGGCGACGCTCGGGACGGTGCTGATCGTCGGGTTCATGCTGCACAACACGACCGAGGGACTGGCGATTGTGGCACCGCTGGCGAGGGAACCGGTGCGGGTGGGCCGGCTCCTGCGTCTGGGCCTATTGGGTGGCGCGCCGACGATCGTCGGCGCCTGGGTGGGTGGACTCATCTATTCGCCGATCTGGTCGGTGCTGTTCCTGGCCCTGGGCGCGGGTGCCATCGCGCAGGTGGTGGTGCAGCTGACCCGGCAGGTGGTGGGCGAGGAGTCGGTCGCCGGGTATGTGACGACGCCGCCGGTGGCGGGCGGGCTGTTCGCTGGTGTCACCGTCATGTGGGTGACGGGACTCGTCATTGGATGAGGGCACGAACGCTCGAAGGAGACAGGAGGCAGGAGAAAGCCGAAGGGCTTCGCCGCGTTCTTCAGCAGCTTGCTTGAGAGCTAGAGGTCGAGAATGATGTTGGCACTACACAATCGAGAGCAACCGGACCCTGGACAGACCCCGCGATGGCGTGGCGCCCGCGGCGCGGTGACGGGGGTGCTGCTGGCGGGGGTGGTGGTCGTGTGTCTGTCCATCCTGCTGCCGCTGACGGCCAGCACCCGGCCGCCGGTCCGGGACATCACGCTCGTGGCGCGGGACATGGCGTTCTATCTCGAGGGTGGCACGGTGCCCAATCCGACGATCCGGCTCGACGCCGGGGCAGAGGTGCGGTTCATCCTGTGGAACGTCGACCCCGGTATTGCGCACAATCTCGCCATCGAGGGGTGGGAGCTCGCGACGCCGTATCTCGATGCCAACGCCTCGGCGACCTTGCGTGTCCGGGTGCCGGAGCAGCCGGGCAGACAGGCCTACGTCTGTGTACCGCACCGTGAGATGATGCGCGGGGTCATCGAGGTGGTCGCGGGTGACTGACGGTAGAAGTCAGAAGGCAGAAGGCAGAAGTCAGAATGGAACCTGTCGGCTACGCCAGCAGTGAGACACGCCCGTTCTCAGTTCTCGCGTCTTCGGGTCCGACGGCCGTGTGCCTTCGTCTGCCGCACCGGTTTCCGCTTGCCTTCTACCTGCTACCTTCTGACTTCTTGAGTAGATGGATCTCGACACGACCAGGTGGTCCGGGGAAGGCGTGTTCACACAGACGCTGATCGACGCGTTCCAGCGTCTGGACCAAGTGGCCCGCCTGCGTGTCGAGGATGTCCCGTCGTCCCGATCGGACGTCGAGTACAACTTCATCAGCAATGAGCTGTTCGTCGCGTTCCGTACGCGAGACCGCGCCGTGCGGGCCAAGTGGCTGGGGTTGTTGCCGGTGACCCGGACTCTCACCGAACCCGTGATGAGGGTGACCGACCTCGAGCGCGCACTGTCCGAAGTCGAGGCGGTCGGACCGCCCGACTACGCCGATGAGGGCATGCTCCAGTATCTCCGTACCGAACGCATCGTGCCCCCGTATCAGACCCGCGGATACAAGCTGGTGGAGCTCGTCCGGATTTACGAGGCCGGCGTTGGCCCACGCAGGACCCAGGACGATGGCTGACGTCGCGGAGGTGCGCCAGCGGGTGCTGACGATGGTCGAGCAGGCCCGACTGGACGCCGCCGAGCACCGCGCCCGTGCACGTGTCGACGAAGTGCAGGCGCGACGGTTCATCCAGGAGACCGCCACGCCGGTCGTGCAACAGGTGCTGTCGATACTCAAAGTTGAGCGGCTCTCGTTCCAGCTTTCGACACCGGCGGGGTCGGTGCGGCTGACGTCCGAGACGCACCACGAGGACTTCATCGACCTGACCGTAGACGCGACCCAGGACCCGGTCACCATCATGACCGTGGTCAGCCACCTGCGCGGGAAGAGCGTGTCGACCACCGAGCGGCCGCTGGCCGACGGCGTCGAGCTCCCCCAGCTGACCGAGGAGCACGTGCTCGCGTTTTTGCTCGCGGCGCTACCGGTGTTCGTGGCACGGTAGGGGGCAGGCTTCGGCTCCTAACAACACGTGAGGGGGTCATGACACGATCGAGCATGGCAAACAGGCCAGACTCAATCGGGGCCGCGCTACGACTTCGCGCGGCCTGGACCCCCGTTTCTCGACTCACGGCACATCGACGGATCAGATGCTGGGCGGCATCTTCTTTCTAACCGATCTAGGTCGCATACGTCGGGATACTCGTCGGAGAAGCGGTGTTCGTCGGGAGCACGTTGCTCTTGATGTATGCAATGGCGATGTTGGTCTTCTTTCACATCATGGTAGTCGCCCACGAGGAACCTGAACGCCGTCGGCGGTTCGGTGCCGGGGGCGGTATCAGACGTAGTCCCGCGTTGGCTGTAGACATGTCGGGGTTCATGGGCCACATGAGGCGTTCGCCTGTCTGGACGGAACCGAAGCCGCGCGAGATGCTTGCGCTGGAGATTCGCGACGACGACGATGCCTGGGTGCTCGCCTCGGCGGTGGTGGGTGAAGCCGATGCCTTGGTCACGGGCGACAAGGACTTGCTCGACGTGGCCGAGGCCGCACCGCTACCGATTCTGAGTCCGCGCGACGGCTGGCAGTGGCTGCGGGACATACCACTAGAGTCGAAGCTGCGTTTACAGCCGCCCGGTGGCGCACTGCCGATCAGAGCCATTCCGGTGTCGGCGTGATCGTCTCCGCTGGGGTGCCGCCGGGGTCGGGCCGGCCGGTGCCCTCCAGCCGGCTGATAGCACGGACGGTCATCTCCTGGTCGCAGAGCACCTGGCACGACAAGCGAACACCGGTCAGGCCCCTGGCCTCGAGAGCGGCGTTCTCGGCGACCGTCATCTTCGACGGTTCACCCTCGATGAACTCCACGCGGCACGTGGTGCATCGGGCGTTGCCGCCGCATGCATGCATGACGTCGACTTTGGCATCCTCTTCGATGGCCAGGACGAGTCGCTTGCCGTCGGGGACGTCGAACGTCCCGTATCCTTCAACAGTCAGTTTGGTCATGGCGATATTCTACGGCAGGTTGTGGTACCTGGGCCGCAGGGCGAGCGCCGTTCGCCCTCACCCCGACCCAGAGGGGGAGGGAGAAACTGGAGCGCTTGCTTCGGCAGCCCGCCTCAGATTGCCTCCGCCTGTTCCAGCGCCGCTATCTGGTCCGCGTCGTACCCCAGCTCTCGGAGCACAGCGTGTGTGTGCTGGCCGAGGGTCGGCGGCGGGGTACGGACGCTGCCGGCGGTGTCGCCCAGCTTGACCGGCACACCCAGCACCTGCATCGGGCCTGCCGTCGCGTGGGTCATCCCTAGCACCATCATCCGTGCCGCCAGCTGCGGGTCCGAGAGCACCTGCGCCAGGTCGCGGACCGCCCCGCACGGCACACCGGCCTGCTTCAGCGTCTCGACCCACTGCTGTCGGGGTCGCGTGCGGAGCCGGTCAGCGATCAGGGGCCGGAGCGTCTCCTGGTGTTCAATGCGCCCGCTGTTGGTCGCGAATCGGGCGTCCTCCCCCAGCGCCGGTGTGTCGATCGCCTCACAGAACCGCCGGAACAGTGCGTCGTTACCGACCGCCACCACCATGTCTCCGTCTGCCGCGGCAAAGGTCTCGTAGGGGACGATGGTCGGGTGCCGGTTGCCCAGCCGGGGCGGCGCCTGCCCGGTGGCGAAGCAGATGCCGGCCTGGTAGGTCAGGAGCGCCGCGACCGAGTCGAGCATCGCCACGTCGACGAACTGGCCACGGCCGGTGCGTGCATGCACCAGCAACGCCATGGCCACACCGTAGGCGGCGAACATCCCCGAGACGATGTCGGCGATGGCGACCCCCAGTCGGTACGGGGTGCCGTCGGCCGGGCCCGTGATGCTCATCAGCCCGCCCTCGGCCTGTAGCACCGCGTCGTATCCAGGTTCGGCGCGGCGCGGTCCGGTGTGCCCGAATCCGGAGACCGAGCAATAGACCAAGCCTGGATGCGCCGCCGAGAGGTCGTCATATCCGAGCCCCTGGCGCCCCAGGGTGCCGGGTCGGAAGTTCTCGACCAGCACGTCGGCCCGCCCAATCAGCGCGTCCAGCACCGCACGTCCCTCGGGCTTCTTGAAGTCGAGCGTCACGCTCTCCTTGTTGCGATTGACACTGAGGAAGTAGGCGCTCTCGCCGTTCTGGAACGGTGGACCCCAGCCGCGCGTGTCGTCGCCACGACCACGCTGCTCCACCTTGATGACCCGGGCGCCCATATCGGCCAGCATCATCGTGCAGTAGGGGCCAGACAGCACCCGCGTGAGGTCGAGCACCCTGAGGCCCGCAAGCGGGCCGTCGGTGGACGGGTCGGTCGTCGAAGCGGTGTCGGTCATTCAGTGCTTTCTGATGCTCAAGAAGTCAGCAGTCAGCAGTCAGGAAAAAGATGCCTCCTGTCTCCTTTAGCCTAGTCGTTCGCCAACACCCGACCGAGGCGCGCGAGACCTTCTCGGAGCAGGCCGGCGTTGCCACCGATGCCGATGCGCAGATGGTGTTCCAGCCCGAAGTGCACGCCCGGCACCACTAGTACGCCGTGCGTCGCCCGCAGGGTCTCGGCCAGCTCGGCCGAGAGCCGGGCTCCGGGGTAGCGCACAAGCGTGACCGCACCGGCTTCAGGTGGAATCTGACGGACACCGTGCTGCTCCGAGACCCACGTCCGGACGAGCGCCTGGTTCTCCCGCAGTCTGGCCCGTGTCCGCGCGATGAGCCGGCCGCGTCGCGAGGGGTCGAGGGCGAGCCGCGCCAGGAGGTCGTTGACGGCGCCCGGCGCGATGGTCGTGTAGTCGTGCCGTCCCCAGAGCTGCTCGACGAGCTCGGCGGGCCCCGCGATCCAGCCGATCCGTAACCCCGGGAGCCCGTAGGCCTTCGAGAGACCGCCGGTCACGATGACCCGGTCATGACGACCCCACGCCGACGGGGTGTCGCGACCGTCGAGCTCGGCACCACGGTAAATCTCGTCGGCCAGCACCCAGCATCCCAGGTTCTCGGCGAGCGCGCAGAGCTCGGCGACCTCCGCCTCGTCGAGTCGGGCGCCGGTCGGGTTGTTGGGGTTGCACACGGCGATGCACCGGGTGCGGGGGGTGACGGCCCCGCGCACCGCATCGAGGTCGAGCCGCCAGCGCATCGGGGTCTGGTCATTCATGCCATGGTCACCATGGCCGTCCTCGAGCCATACCTCGCGCACCGTTGCGCCGAAGGATCGGACCAGGCCGGGAATCTGCATGTAAGTCGGCTGAATGACCACGACCTCGTCGCCCGGCTCGATCAGGTGCCAGCAGGTGACGAAGTTCGCCTCGGAGCCGCCGTTGGTCACCAGCACGTTGGCGGCGGACGCGCCGTCGTAGAGCGCGGCGACCCGCTCCCGCAGCTGGATTGTGCCGTTGGTCTGCGTGTAGCCCAGCTCCTGCCCGAGCAGGTCGTCCAGGTCTGCGGTCTCGACGATCTCCTGCAGCCGCAACGGGTGCACCCCGCTCTCCGACAGGTTGATGTCGACGTCGTGCTCGTGGACCGACTGCCAGCGTTCGAGGTCGAAGCGTTCGAGGTCCATTACGTAGAAGTCAGAAGTCAGGAGAAGCCGGCCTGTTCGCCGTAGCCTCGGCGAAGGCGGGAGGGCTTCGCCACCGTCGGATCAGTCTCGATCCCGATCATCTTCGTCGTCGGGCTCGTCTGGTGCGCCGAACAGGTCGGCCATCTCCGGGGCCTGGAGCGGCCGCGGCGTGCGCTCGACCGTGGGCACCTCGGGAATCGGTTCGGCGGCGCTGACTCCTAGCTCCTTGAACCGCCGCGCGGTCACCAGGACACGCGACTCGATGGTGCCCACCGTCCGGTTGTAGGCCTCCACGGTGCGGGTCAGTCCCTTGGCCAGGTCGTCGAGATGACCGGCCAGGCGCCAGATTCGCTCGTAGAGTTCTCGACCCAGGGCACTGACCTCCTCGGCATTGCGGGCAATGCGTTCTTGCTGCCAGCCATACGCCACCGCGCGGAGCAACGCAATGAGGGTCAACGGGCTGGCCGGAATCACCCGCTGGGTGACACCGAACTCAATCAGCCCCGGGTCGTGCTGCAACGCGGCGCTGAAATAGCCCTCACCCGGCAGGAACATGAAGACAAACTCCGGCGTCGGCTGGAACTGGGCCCAGTAGCCGCGGCTGCCCAGCTCGACCATGTGGGCCTTCACCTGGCCGGCGTGCTCCTTCAATCGCGCCGCCCGCTCGTCGTCCCCGGTGGCCTCGACCGCCTGCCGGTAGGCGACATACGGCACCTTCGCGTCAATGATGATGTGTCGTCCGCCCGGCAGATTGACCACCATGTCCGGTACCAGCCGGCCCTCCACGGTCTGCGCGGTCGTCTTCTCCGAGAAGTCACAGTGGTCCAGCATGCCGGCCAGCTCGACCACCCGTCGCAGCTGCACCTCTCCCCAGCCGCCCCTGACATGCGGGGTCTGGAGGGCGCGTTCGAGGTTGCTGGTCGACGTGGCCAGCGTCTGCAGCTGCTCGTTCAACCGCGCGTCCGAGCTCGCGCGTTCCTTCTCCACCTGTTGGAGCTTGGCGTCCACCTGTCCCAGCGTCTCGTGAAGCGGTTTGATCAGGCTGTCGATCGACCGCTGCCGGTGGTCGAGATCGACCACCGCCTGTTTCTGGAACTCGCTCAGCGACGCCTTCGCCAGCTGCAGGAACGACTGATTGTTGGCCCGCAAGGCTTCGGCCGACACCGAGGCGAACGCCTCGCGCAGGGTCTGCTCCGCCTGCTCGAGCAGCTTGAGCCGGTCGTTCGCCGACCGGCGTTCGCCGTCGAGCTCGGCCGTCGCGCGCACCAGCCGCTCCGTCAGCTCGCTCGACCGCTGGCGGGCGTCCCCCAGGTCGCGCTCGCGGGTCTCGAGCGCCGCGTCGAGCTGTGCGACCCGTTTGGCGATCTCGTCGGCACGGGCGCGCGCCGCCGCCGCGTCCGCCCGCGGCCCGCTGCCGGCCTCGCCGACCCGCCCCAGCAGCCAGCCGCCCACGCCGCCCAGGGCCAAACCCAGGGCGATTCCCACGAGCATCGAGACGGTGTCCAATCGTGTCCTCGCCCCTTAGCCTGTCTCGCAGCCCCGCTAGGCGGGGGGATCTGCCGTCCGTTGCGACGCGTCACACAGTGTACCCGGTCGTCGCGCCGGTCGTTTCGACCCCCGCGGGGGCCGTGGCTTGAGCGCGGGCAACATACCGAATAAAATTAGAGGTTGCACTTAGTTCATGCGAGGATCAGCCAGGAAATGAACGACCACGCCCTGCGCGTCTACGACTCCATTCTCGGCCTCCTCTCCAGTGCCGACAATCCCACACCACTGGTGCGCCTGAACCGGGTATCGCCGTTCCGGCAGACCCAGGTCTACGCCAAGCTCGAGTGGTACAACCCGTTCGGGGCGGTCAAGGATCGTATCGCGGCCAACCTGGTTGCCGACGCCGAAGCACGTCTCACCGTGCACGCGGACCAGAAGCTGGTCGAGCCCACCTCGGGGAACACCGGCATGGCCCTCGCCATGATCGCCAATGCGAAGGGCTACACGCTGACGACGCCGCTGTCGGTCGAGATACCGCTCGAGAAGCGCACCATGCTCAGGTTCTTTGGTGCCGAGGTGCTCGAGCTCGACGACACCCTGTGCCCGGCGCCTGGGGCACCCGAAGGCGCCATCGCCAAGGCGATGGAGATCGCCGAGCGTCCCGGGGTCCACATGCTGAACCAGTACGCCAACGAGGCGAATCCCGACGCGCACTACAAGACGACCGGACCGGAGATCTGGCGCCAGACGGAAGGAAAGGTCACGCATTTCGTCGCGGGTCTGGGTACATGCGGCACCCTTACCGGGACGGGGCGCTTTCTCAAAGAGCAGAGCGCCGCGGTCCAGGTCCTCGGTGTGCATCCTGGCGAGGGCCATGACATCCCTGGCGTGCGGAGTATCCGCCAGCTCCAGCAGACCCAGCTGTTTCGTCCGGCGGAGTACGACGGCCTGAGGGAGATTCAGAACCAGGCGGCGTTCGAGTTGTGTCTCCGTCTGAACCGGGAGGAGAGCATCATCGCGGGGCCAAGCTCGGCCATGGCCCTGGCCGGTGCGTTCGAGCTGGTCCCCGACGAGCCGGGCAACCTGGTCGTGGTCATCTTCCCGGACAGCGCGTTCAAGTACGCATCGTCGGTCGTGAAGTATCTGCCGGGTCTCGAGGCCGGCACCCCCAAGCCAGCGGCGCCGCGCAACCCGCTGCTCGACACGATGGTGGAGAACGTGCGGGGCAACGCCGACCTGACCATCGACGTCGACGCCGCCCACGAGCAGTGGCAGGCCGACAGGCCGTTCGTGCTGGATGTGCGCCCGAGTGACCAGTACCAGGAGGCGCACATCCCTGGTGCCATCAACCGGCCGCTTGCCCAGCTCGGCGAGCATCACGCAGGTCTTCCCGGCGATCTCGACGCGCCGATCCTCAGCGTGTGCCAGCGCGGGAACGCCTCGCTGTCCGGCGTGCTGTTTCTTAAGTCGCTCGGCTATCGCAATGTACGCAGCATCACCGGCGGGACGCTCGCCTGGCGAGAGAAGGGCTTTGCCACCGACGCCGACTAGGATGGCGGCGGACGGGCTGGCCAGCGAGTGGTGATAGGAACGCGACCCACGCTGGTGTTGTGCGCCGAGGCCGACACAGCCATCCGCCGGCATGGCCGGGAGGCCTACCCGCACGAGTGTTGTGGGGCGCTGATCGGGCGCGAGCAGCTGGTGGTAGAGGCGTTGGCGCTGCCCAATGCCACCGGGGAGGGGTCCCGGCGTCGGTTTCTGGTGCGGCCGGCCGACTACTGGGTGGCCGAGCGGCGAGCGGCCGAGCTGGGCGCCGCGCTGCTGGGGTTCTATCACTCGCACCCGGACCATCCGGCGCGGCCGTCCCGGTACGACCTCGACCACGCGTGGCCCGTGTTCGCCTACGTGATCGTGGCGGTCGAGGGTGGCGAGCCGAGGGCGCTGACCTCGTGGCGGCTGCGTGACGATCGGTCGGCGTTCGACGAGGAGCCGGTGGTGGTCGAGCCGAGCGCGTAGGCAGGCCTGTCTGCCGTAGCCTCTTGACCGCCGTAGCCTTGGCGCAGGCGGTTGGCGAAGGCGGAAGACAAGTGGAGGACACGCACGGGCGACACATCATGGCACACAAGATTCTGATTCCGACGCCGTTGCGCGTCTATGCGGGCAAGCAGGATGTCGTCGAGGCCGAGGGCCGCACGGTGGGTGAGCTGCTGGCGAACATGACCGCGGAACATACCGACCTGCGCAACCACCTCTACACCGAGGACGGCAAGCTGCGCAGCTTCGTGAACATCTACGTCAACGATGACGATATCCGGTATCTCGAGAAGGAACAGACGCCGCTGAAGCCGGGCGACACCGTCAGCATCATCCCGTCGGTCGCGGGTGGGGGGCGGGCGTGAAGAAGGACAGCACACCGCTCGCGCTGACCCACGAGGAGGTCGCGCGCTACAGCCGGCATCTCATCATGCCCGAGGTCGGCATGGAGGGGCAGCTCAAGCTGAAGGCGGCGCGGGCGTTGTGTATCGGTGTCGGCGGGTTGGGTTCGCCGGTGTTGCTGTATCTGGCCGCGGCCGGGGTGGGAACGCTCGGCCTCGTCGACTTCGACGAGGTCGACTACAGCAACCTCCATCGGCAGATCATTCATGGCACCCCGGACGTCGGGCGGTCGAAGCTCGACTCGGCCAAGGCGCGGATCAACGTGTTGAACCCCGAAGTGGAGGTCGTGACGCACGAAATGGCCCTGTCTTCCGAGAACGCGCTCGGTCTGTTCGCCGACTACGACCTGGTTGTCGACGGCACCGACAACTTCCCGACACGGTATCTGGTGAACGACGCCTGCGTGATTGGGGGCAAACCGAACGTCTACGGCAGCATCTTCCGGTTCGAGGGGCAGGCCTCGGTGTTCGCCACCAAGGATGGCCCCTGCTACCGGTGTATGTTCCCTGAGCCGCCGCCGCCCGGGCTCGTGCCCAGCTGTGCCGAGGGGGGTGTGCTGGGCATCCTGCCGGGTGTGGTCGGCATGTTGCAGGCCACCGAGGCGATCAAGCTCATCCTGGGCGTTGGCGAGTCACTCGTGGGCCGGTTCCTCCTGTTCGACGCACTGAAGATGCGGTTCCGCGAGCTGAAGGTGCGAAAGGACCCCGACTGCCCGGTCTGCGGAGAGCACCCCACGGTGACCCAACTCATCGACTACGAGCAGTTCTGCGGGATCGCCCCGACCGCGACGGCGGCGGCCACGTCGTCGACCGAAGACGCGGACGAGGCGACCGTCGAGGAGCTGAAGACCCGGCTCGATCGGCACGAGTCGTTCCTGCTGCTCGATGTGCGCGAGCCTCAGGAGTTCGAGATCTGCCGCATCCCCGGGTCGGTGCTGATCCCGCTGGGCGATCTGCCGTCGCGTCTGTTCGAGCTGGAAGGGCGCGACGACATGATTGTCCACTGCAAGTCCGGGGTCCGCAGCGGAAAGGCGGTTAAACTGCTGCGGGAGGCCGGTTACAGCAAGGCGCGGAACCTGAAGGGTGGTATCCTCGCCTGGATCAACCGAATCGACCCGACGCTGCCCAAGTATTGACGCAGGCCACAGGTCGGCGTTCCGCCAGCGGGGTACAGCATGCTGCGACTCTCCAAGAAAGCCGAATACGCGCTGATGGCGCTCAAGGACCTGGCGTTGCGTCCGGCGGCCGAGGCGGCGAGCGCGCGTGAAATCGCCGAGCGCTACGGGATTCCGGTCGAGGTGATGGCCAAGGTGCTCCAGCGCCTGGCCAAGCAGCAACTCCTGGCGTCTCAGCACGGCATCCGCGGTGGGTATCTCCTGGCCAGGCCGGCGAGTCAGATCTCGGTTGGCGCCGCCATCGAAGCGATTGACGGCCCGGTCACCGTCACCGTTTGTTCGAGAGCGGATGACGACTGCGACCAGTACGCCACATGTAACATTCGCGACCCGTTGTGGCGCATCAGGGACCAGATCGTCAACGCCCTGACCTCCTACACGCTCCAGGCGTTCGCCACGGATGAGCCGCCCGTCGTGCCGGTCTCGATGAGCCGGCGCTCGTCGGATCAGGATGCGCCGCTCGCTCAGGTGCCGGCGGCGAGCCGGTAGCGCGGCTGCGCCCCGCACACCCGGACGATCGTCGGCGCAGCCTCGCTTACGGGCCCTAACGCGGCTTTTCTCAGAGCCCAGCTACGCGGGGGCTTCCGTCACCGCTGTCAGCTAGGCTCATCCGGCTCCGGAGGAGTCAGCTCACACGAAGACAAATGGACCTGCCGATCTACATGGACGGGCACGCCACCACGCGTGTCGACCCCCGGGTCATCGAGGCGATGCTGCCGTTCTTCGGCGAGTACTATGGCAACGCCGCCAGCCGGCATCACCGGTTTGGCTGGACGGTCCGGGACGCGGTGGCGGACGCGCGCGCGGAGGTCGCGGCGCTGGTCGGCGCGCCGGCGCGCGACCTGGTCTTCACCAGCGGCGCCACCGAGTCGAACAACCTGGCGGTGAAAGGCGTGGCCGAGGCCGCGCGCAACCGCGGCAACCACATCGTGACCGCGCGCACCGAACACCGGGCCATTCTGGACCCCTGCGCGCGGCTCGAGCAGCAAGGCATGCGGGTCTCGTATCTGTCGGTGGGCAATGACGGGGTGCTCGACCCGGCGGCCCTCGAGGCCGCGATTACCCCGACGACGGTGCTCGTCACCGTCATGATGGCGAACAACGAGATCGGGGTCTTGCAGCCGATCGCGGCCCTAGCGCGTCTGGCGCGGGCGCGGGGTGTGTTGTTGCACACCGACGCGGCGCAGGCCGCCGGCAAGGTGCCGATCGACGTCGAGGCGGACGGTATCGACCTGCTGTCCCTGACGGCCCACAAGCTGTACGGCCCCAAGGGCGTGGGTGCGCTGTTCATCCGGCACGGCGTCGCGGTGGCGCCGCTCGTTGACGGCGGCGGGCACGAGGGCGGGCTTCGGTCGGGCACCCTGAACGTGCCGGCCATCGTCGGGTTCGGTCGCGCCGCCGCGATCTGCGCCGACGAGATGCCCGGCGAGGCGGCACGGCTGAGTCGGCTGCGAGACCGGCTGTGGGACGGGATACGCCGGTCGTTGAGGGGCGTGACGGTGAACGGGTCGATGCGGGCACGGCTGCCGCACAACCTCAACATCAGCGTCGACGGGTTGCACGGCGAGCAGTTGCTGATGGGACTCGACGACGTGGCGGTGTCCTCCGGCGCCGCGTGTACGTCGGCCAGCCGCGAGCCCTCGCATGTGCTGCGGGCGCTGGGGTTGGGTGATACGCGAGCCCGGGCGTCGATCCGCTTCGGGCTCGGACGGTTCAATACCGAGGCGGAGGTCGACTATGTCATCGAGAAGTTGTGCAGCCTGGTCACCCGGTTGCGGGCACCGACACCGGTGTTCGACCTCGCGGAGGACGACCGCAACCTGCCACCAAAGTGGCGCGTCTACTAGAGTGCCCCCAAGGAGTCAGAAGTCAGGAGTCGGTCCTTCGACAACGGCACCCTCTGCTCTGCTCAGGATGAGCGGGGAGAAAACAGGAGGAAGCCGGATGGCGTCGCCAGCCTCAGTTTGGACACGCCTGATTCGGCAGGGTCACGAGCTCCCAGACACCTCTGAACCCTACCTTTGGGACGGGACACTCGTCGCTCGGTGAAGTACACTGAAGGGGACCCATGATTGAGATCACCGAAGCGGCGGCGAAGCGCATCCAGACTGCGATGGTCGATGAGGGGAGAACCGAGGGCGGTCTCCGTGTCGGCATCAAGGCGGGTGGCTGCAACGGGTTCAGCTACGTGTTCAAGTGGGAGCACGCGGCATCGTCGGATGACGAGGTGTTCGAGAGCCCCGACGGCGCCAAGATCTTCGTCGACCCCAAAAGCTACAAGTATCTCGACGGCACGGTGCTGGATTGCGACCCGAACATGCTCGGGCAGTCCCTGGTGTTGCGCAATCCCAACGCCAAGACCGAGTGCGGCTGCGGCCTGTCGTTCGGCGTCTAGCAGAACGCGCTTCGGTGGCTCCCACTCCCTCTGGGAGAGGGCTGTCAACGTTCCTCACGCGTCCCGGTCCGTGTGAGCCGGGACACCGGTATCTGTCCTGCACCCGGCGCCCGGGTCCTAGTGCGCCCCGTGGCATCGTCGTTGTCACCCGAGCGCTGATGCCCGAATCCAACCAACTCCAGCGCAGTCCGCCCGACCGGCCCAGCCGCCCCCTGGTGGTGGTGTCGAACCGCGAGCCCTACCTGCACTCGCTGGCGGAGGATGGGGCCGTCACCTGGGAGCCCACGACGGGCGGCGTCGCGGTCGCGCTGGATGCCCTGATGCGCGAGCGCGGTGGCGTCTGGATTGCCCACGGCGCCGGAGACGCCGACCGGCGGGTTGTCGATGCGGACGACCGGGTGCTGGTACCGCCCGACGCGCCGATCTACGCCCTGCGCCGGATCTGGCTGACCGAGGCCGAAGAGCAGCACTACTACGACGGGTTCGCGAACGAGGGGCTGTGGCCGCTGTGTCATGTGGCGCACGTCAAGCCGGTGTTCCGGGCCGCCGACTGGCGTGCCTATCAGGAGGTCAACAAGCGGTTCGCGCGCGCGGTCGAGGCCGAGTTGCCCGATCTGGCGTCACCGGTCTTCATCCAGGACTATCACCTGACCCTGGTCGCCAAGTATCTGCGGGCGGCGTGTCCCGACGTCCGGATTGCCCTGTTCTGGCACATTCCGTTTCCCCATCCTGACCAATTGCGTATCTGTCCGTATCGCCGCCAGATCCTGGAGGGGCTGCTGGCGTGCGACCTGCTTGCGTTCCAGCTCGACCGGGACCGGCGCAACTTCCTGGCCGCCGCGCGCACGGAGCTGGGGGCCAAGGTGAGCCGGGGCCGCGTGCACGCGCAGAACCGCGTTACCACCGTGTGCGCCGTGCCCATCGGCGTCGACTTCGACCGGATCCAGAGTGTGACACGCGACCCGCGGCTCGAGGCCGAGAAGCAGCGGTTGCGGCAGGAGCTGCGCATTGACACACCCCTGATCGGGATCGGCGTCGACCGACTCGACTACACCAAAGGGATCCCGGAGCGACTCAACGCGCTGGATTGCCTGTTCACGCGCCGACCCGAGCTGCGCACGCAGCTGACCTTCGTCCAGATCGCCGTGCCTTCACGGTCGAAGCTCGAGAGCTACCAGGCGGTCGAGGCGGACATCGACCAGCGGGTGGCCGCCATCAACGCCCGACACGCGCGCGACGGCCTGGCTGGGGGTCCGGTCCGCTACCGCAAGTCGGCGCTGCGAATCAGACGGCTGGTGGCGCTGTATCGGTTGGCCGACTTCTGTCTCGTCAGCTCGCTGCACGACGGGATGAACCTGGTGGCGAAGGAGTTCGTCGCGGCCCGCGAAGATTTCGAAGGTGTGCTCGTGTTGAGCGAGCTGGCCGGCGCGGCGCAGGAGCTCGGTGACGACGCCGTTCTGATTAATCCCTACGACGTCGAGGGGTTTGCCAACGGTCTCGCGCAGGCGCTCGACATGCCGCCCGATGAGCGTCACCGACGGATGCGCGCGCTGCGCCGGATCGTCGCCGGGTGCGATGTGTTTCAGTGGGCGTCGAACATCCTCGAGGGGCTCGAGCACCTCGACCCCAAGTCGATGCCGCCCCCGCCGGGCGGCACGAGTCGAGCCGCCCGGCGGGCCACCCGGGTGCCCTCGACCCCTCCCGTGCCCGTCAATCGGTAGCTATGTACTAGACATCTCCTAAGGGTGACATCGTGACGTATGAAGCAAGTTTCATAACACGCAGAGATGTCTCGCCCCCGCGTAGCGGGGCTGTGAACAAAGCTTCTGCTAGCGAGGCTGCGCACCGCTTTCACTCGTCGGCTTGAGGCGCAGCTTCGCTAGCAGCCCGTGGTGAAAGTCCAGCTGCATTCGACCGGCGCTGCATCCCGCTTGCCTGGGTATTGTCAAGTTGATGAAAATCCCGTCAACGCACCCCCAAGATATCGGGGCGGAGCAACCGCGAGCGCAACTTGATGTTAGGGGCTTTGCCCGTAACTTGACAGTGCCCGTGACCCGGCTCAACGGACCGTGACGGTCACGTCGTGCTCGGTGGTCAACCTGTTGTCATTGGCCTGGGCCCTGAGCACGTAGTCACCGGGGGTTGTGAACGTCGCCGTCACCACCGCCTGGCCGTCCTCGACCGCGACGGTCGAGGCTGGGTCGAACGACACGCCGCTGGGCCCCCGCCACACGATCCAGGACACCCGCAGGCCGCGGACACGCGGGCCGCTAGCTCCGCTGCCGCGCCGATTCGGGACGGCCGGGACGTTGTGCGGCGCCTCCACCGCGTCGGGATTGGCCTGGAGCGACGGTGGATCGTTGCTACCGGGTCTGCGGTTTCCATCCTCACGCTCGCGCTGGACGGGCAGCCCGTCGTCGGTCACGCGCGCGCTCAACGTCGCCCCGCTCTGCACGGTGACGCCTGACGGCGGATCGACCGCGATCGTCGGCGCCGTGTTCCGCGCAGCCTCGTCGCTGAGTCGCCGGCCACCTGCGGACCTGGCGCCTGTCTCCCACGTGGGGTCGAGCCACCCCACCGCCCGCAACCTCTCACCCCGAACGGTCAGGTTCCAGACCACCCGCCGGTTCCCGAAATCGCTCGGCACCCTGAAGCTGAACACCCGGCGGTGGGCCCGCGGGTAGAAGTACGTCGGCTGCCCGGCGTCGACCTCACTGGGCTCGAAGTGGTTGTCCGGCCCGACCGGGACATGGATCTCTTCAACGAAGTTGCGGTTGAAGTATCCGAAGTGCAGGGCGAAGCTGCCGTCCGGGTTTATCGACCACCCTTCGAAGACCGGCTGCACAGTTTGCCCCGAGCGGTACTTCAGGTTGTAGGGCGTCGGCTGGGCGTCGGCGCCAGACGGCGCGCCGAGCAGGACCCCGAGAAGACTCACCCCGAGCAGCCATCGGAAACCAATCGGCATGACAACCCTTTCCACGTTACTGATCGTCGTCGTTGGTCGCAGCCTCCCGTCGCGCCTTCCGTGCCGCCAACTCCTGCGCGTACTCCTCCTCGGTCAGATCGTACCAGCCGATCCACGCGAAGCCCATCTCGTCGATCGTGCGGCCGCCGTTCCCGGTCCAGTTGGTCGGATCCGGGTTGGCCCGGTTGGCTTCCGTGTTGTCGTGCCAGCTGATGGTGTGCAGGATGGTACCCGCGGGCACGATCGGCGCCACGTCGTCCGCGTAGTTGTAGACGAGGTGCCAGTTGTAGTCGAAGTTCGCGCAGCTGACCACCTCGCTCCTGATCGGCGTGGTCGGATAGATCAACTCCAGACACTGATACCTGCCGAGGATGTGCATGTGCGGCTGGAACGCGGTGAGCTTCGCCGCTTTGTTCAGTCGCTCATAGCCGTCCTGGCGGACGACCGCGCCCGCTGGAATGTCCAGGTCCGTGTTGTGCCGCGCGAGCTGCTTCGACCAGCGGATGTGCGCGGGCACCACGTCCTTGGGATGAAACACGATGCCGAGCTCGATGCCGGCCTGCACTTCCTCTCCGATGGAGTGCAGGTGATAGCTGACCCGCGCCTTCTGGTTCGCCGGCAGCAGCTTGCCCGTGTCCTCCGGATAGATCTCCGCGCCCTTGCCCGAGGCGTACTCGACCAGGAACACGCCCTGGTCTTGCGTGCCATCGTTCGTCAGGTCGTCGTAGTCCTGGCCGACGGCATACGAAAGCGCGTGGTGGACGACCTGGCGCGAACGCCCGTCCACGGGCCGCGTCTGGATCGCCTTGATGTAGCGGTCCTCCTCCAGATCGAACTGGGCATAGAGCGAGCCAAACACGTCGGGCCCCTCCGCCGGCACCAGATAGTCCGGATAGCGCACGACCAGATCCGGCTCGCCGATCTGCCACGCCGACCAATTCGGGAACTGGGGCATCTGCGGGATGTCAGCCGGGTCGCCCAGGGGCGCCCCGGTGTCCACCCAGGTCGCGATCGTCGCGATCTGCTCGTCGGTCAGCGAGATGTCGTCTTTGAACTCCTGAATCCCGATGTTCTTGTCGATGTGCCAGGGCGGCATCTCCCGGGCGACGACGCGGTTCTTGATCGACCGGGCCCAGGGCCGCACTTCAGCGTACGTCGTGAGCGCCATCGGCGCCATCTCGCCGGCGCGGTGACAAACCACGCACGAGTCATACAGGATCGGGGCAACATCCTACCTGCGGATTCGCTCGGCTCCAGCCGCGTGAGTCCAGAACAACTCGTCAGGACGGCGGGCGGGGTGCCCCCAGGGCATCCCGCCCTTTTTCTTGAACAGATCCATCATGTTGAAGCTCCCCTCAGCGCTGGCCCCGACCCAGCCTTCCCCAACCAGGTCCTAGCCCTTTCCCCCCCCAGGCAGAGCCGGCCACCCGTACGGAACAGGAGGCGGCTCAGTCGTCAGACCAAGCCGCCTCCCGACCGCTGCGCATCACGGCTGCTGCTGGCGCCGCGCGCTACGACCTCAGAACACCGGAAACAGCGTCGCCGGCGTCGCCGAGAACGGCGCCAGCGTGGCGCTGAACGCCGTCGTGAAACCGGTGCCGCCTTGCAGGACGTACCACACGCCCGGGTCCGGCACGCCCGCGCCTTGCCGATACACGCCCAGATCGGTGCGGCCGTCCTGATCGTAGTCCCCGGGGATCAGCACCGACTCGATGCAGGCGCACGATCGGCTCGTCACGTCCGCCGGTCGACGCGACGCGGATCTCGACGGACAGATCCAAGAGCTGCGAAAGCAACCGACATGGGCGTGTCCCGAGACGATAGTAGGCGTCGGGCTAGTCTCCTTGCCGCTGCGTTATCACCGGTGTACTGGAGCATTTCCGCAAGCAGGATCTGCTCAAGCCGTGGACGAGAATCGGTGAGGATCTGTCCACCCCCAAGTCTTTGAAGGGCAGGCAAGAACCGCCCTCTCGCTGACTCCGAGAGGGCTTGCCGGTACTTGGACATGCGGTGGGACTCGTGACGTTGTGGCAGGCTATGGCGCTGACACACCGTCGCGGGCGATGTGTTGCGTGCCGGTACCAGGTCTCCCTGACGGCCCGGACGGTACTGCACAACACATGCAACCGCTCAGAAGCGCCCTGCGGAACGGCACGCGGTCGAAACGGCAAACAGCCTGGGCAAGTGTTCGACGGTTGGCGGGCCGGTCATCGGGTCTTTGGGGCTGCTTGCGCGGTCCATCTCGAACTGTCGCGCCTCGAGGACGGTCTGAGAGACCTGCCGCGCGACCGTTTCCGCGATCCGCGTGTGGTCCTCGGTGAAAGCATCCTTGGTAGGGGAATACAGGCTCAGGACTCCGACGAGAGAAAGGTGATCCACAAGGGGCGTGCTGAGGCAGCTTCTCGGGGTCGGGTTCAGTGACTGTATGGCCTCGCCAAAATCCAGTATGGGGTCGGAGTTCGCGATCGTGCGCCGGTTGGCGCCGACCCAGCCGGTAAGCCGCTCTCCAAGTTTGATGCGCAGGCCGGAGAGGTGGCTCTGCCCATCTCCCGCAACGTGCCGGGCCACCAGCGTGTCTGTCTCGTCGTCATAGATGTAGAACACCGCGACCGAAATCGGCAGCATCCGCCGGAGATGCTTCGCGATGATGTCGCCCGCGTCCGATAGGCTCAGTCGGCCGCCGAGCGATCGCGCCAGCTCGTATACGGTCAGCATCTCGTCGGTCGTCGCGGCGATGTCGGCCGGCGTGGAGCGTGTGGCCGGCACGTCCGACCCCGGCAGCGCCGCTGCAGTGATCTCGGCCAGCACGCTCCTGTCGAGCCTGGCGGCAACGCGCGCGTGCTCGGCCAGGGCGATGGTCGGGCGGATTCGGGTGAAGGTGGTCACCACCTCCGGATCGTACATGGTGCCGGACCGGTCGGCGATGATCTGCATCGCCCGGTCGTCGGGCATCCTCGGCCGATACGGCCGATCCGAGGTCAGCGCGTCGAAGCAGTCCACAACGGACAGGATCCGGGCGCCGATCGGGATCGCCTCCCCCTTCACGCCGTCCGGGTAGCCGGTGCCATCCCAGCTCTCGTGGTGGTGGCGCACGATCGGCACGACCGGGTAGGGGAACTCGATTGCCGAGAGAATCTCCGCGCCGATGCTCGTGTGCCGCTTCATCTTCTCGAACTCGGCGGGTGTCAGCGGTCCCGGTTTGTTGAGGATGTACTCAGGCACGGCCAGCTTGCCCATATCGTGCAGCAGGGAGGCTTCTTCGATGGCGCGGATCTCTTTCTTGTCCCGGACGCCCATGGCGCGCGCAAGCTCCGTCGCGTAGAACTGGACCCGTCGCACGTGGCCGTGCGTGACCTGGTCCTTGGCGTTGATCGCCATCGCCAGGGTCTCGATTGTCGACAGGTGAAGCGAGTTGAGCTCCGCCAGGTGTCGGTTGGCATCTTCAACCCGTGCCATTGAGGTCCGGAAAGTGAAATAGAGCACCAGCAGCAGCGGAGTCATGATGCCTACGAAGACGAGATCGATGTCTCGGGTGTAGACCACGATCAGAGCTGCGAGCGAGGCGCCTCCGAAATAGTTAAGAGACAGCCAACGGAAGTGCTTGTGCCAAATCCGAAACGGCGAGTCACTTTTCTCGAAGAAGATGGCGAGAGCGGTTAGCCCGCTGTTCGTCAAAAAGTAGACGACCGTAAAGACCAGAAGCGGCAGCGCGATCTCGCCGAGTTGGCTGCCTTCGTCGACAAGGGGCCTCATTCCAGCGATAGAGAAGAAGGCATTTGCTCCAAGCCAGATCGAGAGTGCTGGCGCAGAGAGGTTGAACAGAACCCGAAGCGGGTCAGGACGCCTCCTGGCGAGCCAGAAGGAGATCACAAGGCTGTCGAGCGCCACCGTCAGAGTGCCGGCGGCCGTGCCGAACAGGAGCACGGCCATGAAAGCGAACGTCTCTGACACAGAAACAGTTGCAGGAATCGAAGCGACCCTGACCGTGGCGGACCCGCTGACGAGCGTCAGAGCGGCCAGGATGAGCCATTGATGGCTCACTGGCTGGATCTGTAGCTCGTACACCGAGTGAACGATAGCCGCTATGCCGCAGGCAAACACAGAGAAGACGTATAGTTTTCCAGAGCTCGATACTCGAACTCCTGTCTCGGTCTGGCTCGCCTGTTTCGAGCCGTCCATGCATTACCCCCAAACGATGGTTCGACTTGTCATGTTCTGCCCTCCTTGTTCCGTACGAGGGTGTCGAGTAGCAGGAAGCGTACCAAGTGGCAATAGTTGCTACCCACATAGGACTTTCAGGGGCAAATTGATACATTTCGAAATCCGAGCCATAACGCCAAAGGGACGCTAGGCGGCCAGTCAACCGCCACTCGGGCGAACTGTTGGCCTGATCTTCCTGGTCTTCGATGATGCCGCCCGGGTTGAGCACGCCGCCGGCCGAGATGGCCGGTCTGGGCCCGTTCGTGCTCCAGTCCTACGAGCCGGGTCAGCGCCTCGTTTTGGCCCGGAACACACGCGATTGGCGGACGGACGCGGCCGGTGTCCCGCTGCCGTATCTAGGACATGAGCCGGGCGGTCGTTTGAAAGCTGTCAAGAAGAAAATCGGGAAATGTCGGTAGTGGTCCAGTGTGATGTCAAAAGCCTCCGCAGGTACAACCGTGAGAGCAGAAGGGCGAGTCCTAGGGAAGCCGTCCCGACAAGGGTCGGATACAGCCGCGCTTGGGAGTGCGACTAGGAGGCCCTCACCGTTTATTCGCGGGTGGTCGGGTACTCGATACCGAGCTGCTCGAGATAGCTGTCGTATGTCGACGGGTCGTAGTAGTACTGCTGCAGCTCCGGCTTGAAACGCTCCATGATCTCCTTGTTCAGCCAGATGGCCGGCTCGTCTTGCGGCCTAAGCAGCGAGACGTACTGCTGGTCCTTGGTCTGGACGTTGTTGAAGTAGTCCCAGGCGCCTTCCAGGACCGACGGGGTTAAAAGCAGGTCGAGCACCGTCATGGCGTGGACCTTGGCGCCGGCCGTGGCCCCCTTGTGCGCGATCGGGGTCGCCATCGCAATCGCTTTGTTCCAGTTGTGGCCCTGGCCGCCAGAGATGTTGGCTGGGAAGCCAAGGGTGACGGTGGGCACCTTCCACATGATGTCGCCGATGTCGTCCGAGTACCCGCCGCGCTGCTCGCGCACCGGGGTCGCCTCGCGGCCGCGCAGTTCCTCGTCGAGCTCGGTCGAGAGCCCGTTCTCCTCGGTGCCCAGCATCCGCTGCACCGCCCTGGCCATCCGCTGGTCGGCGTCGCTCCACTCCGGCATCCCCACCTGCTGAATGTTGGCGTGCATCGCCTCGGCCAGCGTCTTGTTCGAGTGCATCGGATAGGCGGCGCCGAGTACCCGTGACCGGACCTCGGTGCCGGTCATCAGCGCTGCGCCGGCGGCGATCTGCTCGCCGATGTTCCAGAGGCTCTTGATGCGCTCGTAGGTGACCTCGCGGAAGAAATACCAGACAGCCGCGGTGGGCGGGACCACATTGGGTTGGTCGCCGCCGTCGGTGACCACGTAGTGCGAGCGCTGCTGCAGCTCGAGATGCTCGCGTCGGTAGTTCCAGCCGACGTTCATCAGCTCGACGCCGTCGAGCGCGCTGCGGCCGTCCCAGGGGGAGACAGCGCCGTGGGCGCTCTCGCCCTCGAAGAGAAACTCGACCGAGACCAGCCCGCTGCCGCCCCCTTGCCCCCAGCTGGTGGAGAGCCCGGTGCCGACGTGGCAGTAGAGCACGGCGTCGACATCCTCGAACACCCCGGCACGCACGAAATGCGCCTTGCCCCCGAGCTGCTCCTCGGCGACCCCCGGCCAGAGCATCAACGTGCCCGGGATGTTCTCGCGCTCCATGATCTTCTTCACCGCGAGCGCGGCGGTCACGATGAGCGCCTGCCCAGAATTGTGCCCCTCGCCGTGCCCCGGCGCCCCCTCCACTAGCGGGTCACGATAGGCGACGCCCGGTTTCTGCGAGGCCTGCGGGATGCCGTCGATGTCGGTGCCGAGCGCGATGACCGGTGTGCCCGAGCCCCATCGTGCGACCCACGCGGTTGGGATGCCGGCGACCCCCCTCTCGACCGCGAACCCGTGCGCTTCGAGAATGCCAGTGACATACCGCTGGGTCTCGAACTCCTGGAACCCCAGCTCGCTGAAGCTGAAGATGGAGTCGACCATCTGCTGGGTGAAGTCGCGCCGGGCCTCGATGTCAACCGTGACCTCTTGCTTGAAGTCGTCGAGCCTCGGGTCGGCGTCGCGCGCCGGGGTTGTGGCCACGACCGGTTGTGGCGGTTGCTGCGCGGCAACGCCGGTCAGCGTCGCGACGATGGCGGCGACGCCGACGATCCCTGGAACGGCCGAGCGGATCGCTGTCATGGCAGACTCCTCTGGACACTAGTGCCCGTGGCCCTCACCCCGGCCCCCTCCCAGAGGGAGAGGGAGCAACCGGAACGCAGCTTTCAGCTATCTGCTAGTTTGCGCCTTCGCGGATCGTCGGATACGCGATGCCGAGCTGCTCGAGATACGTGTCGTGCTTCGACGGGTCGAAGTAGTACTTTTCGAGCTCGGGCTTGAACTGTTCCATGATCGCCCGGTTCAGCCAGACTGCCGGTTCGTCCTGCGGGCGGAGGAACGAGGTGTATTCCATGTCCTTCTGCTGGACGTTCTCGAAGTAGTCGTTCGCCTGCTCGAGCAGCTCCGGGGTCAGCAGGATATCGAGCAGCGTCCGGGCGTAGACCTTGGCGCCGGCGGTCGCGCCCTTGTGGGCAATCGGGGTCGCCATCGCGATCGCCTTGTTCCAGTTGTGCCCCTGGCCGCCCGAGATGTTCGACGGGAACCGGAGCGACACGGTCGGCACCACCCAGGAGATGTCGCCGATGTCGTCCGACCCGCCGCCCCGCCGCTCGCGGTCCGGGATGTCCTCGCGTCCACGCAGCTCCTCATTGACCTCCGTCGACAGGCCCCGCTCTTCGGCGCCCAGCATCTTCTGCACCGCCTTGGCCATCCGCTGGTCCGCGTCGCTCCACTCTGGCAGTCCCACCTCGAGGATATTGGTGTGCACCGCCTCGGCGAGCGGTTTGTTCATGTGCTGGGGCCAGGCGGCGCCGAGCACGCGCGAGTCGACGGTGGTGCTGGTCATCATCGCGGCGCCCTCGGAGATCTCGTTGCCGAGCTCCCACATCCGCATGATGCTCGGGTAGTCGGTCTCGCGGAAGAAGTACCAGACGGCCGCGGTCGGCGGGACCACATTCGGCTGGTCGCCGCCGTCGGTGATGACGTAGTGCGAGCGCTGCTGGATCCGCAGGTGCTCGCGGCGGTAGTTCCAGCCGATGTTCATCAGCTCGACCGCGTCGAGCGCGCTGCGGCCGTCCCACGGCGAGCCGGCGCCGTGGGCACTCTCACCCTCGAACAGATACTCGACCGATATCATCCCGTTGCCGCCGCTCTCGCCCCAGCTCACGGTCATGCCGTTGCTGACGTGGGAATAGAGGACCACGTCGACGTCGTCGAACAGGCCGGCGCGCACGTAGTGCGCCTTGGTGCCGAGCTGCTCCTCGGCGATCCCCGGCCAGATCTTGAGCGTGCCCGGCAGCCCGTCACGCTCCATAATCTTCTTGACCGCGAGCGCGGCGGTCACCATGAGCGCCTGCCCCGCGTTGTGTCCCTCGCCGTGGCCGGGCGCCCCCTTGATTAACGCGTCGCGATAGGCCACACCCGGCTTCTGCGACGCCTGCGGGATGCCGTCGACGTCGGTGCCGAGCGCGATGACCGGCGCGCCCGAGCCCCAGCTGGCCCACCACGCACTCGGGATGCCCGCGACGCCCAGCTCGACGGTGAAGCCGTTGTCCTCGAGGATGCCGGTCACGTAGCGCTGTGTCTCGAACTCCTGAAAGCCCAGCTCGTTGAAGCTGTAGATCATGTCGACCATTTGCTGGGTAAAGTCGCGCCGGCTCTCCACGTCGACGACCGCTTCGTTCTTGAGGTCCTCGAGTCGGGCGTCCTCCTGCAACGGTGCGGCCTCGATGACCAGCGGCTCTGGCTGTGCCAGCGCAAAGACGACGAGCGTCGCGGCGGTCGCGAAGGCGGTAGTCCAGGTCAGCTGTGTGACACGCATGTGGTTCCCCCGAAGATACGGTGCACGACGTTGACGAGTTCTTGACCGTGTGTGTGACGTCCGATCCTATGCCAGTTGCGGGCCCCAGGTCAGCCCAAAAAGACGTCCGGCCGCGACCCGGTGTTCGCGCTCCCCGACTGGTTTCAGATGATCGTGGTAGTGTTGCGGCGATTGCATGACCACTGAACAGAGACTGGCGACACCGTCCAGCTTCTCCCGCCACCGGTAGGGCACATCCCCTTGCGTTACGCCATCGCGACGTTCGGGTGCCGTGTGAACCAGGCCGATTCTCTGCAGCTCGAGATGCGGCTGCGGGCGCGCGGGGGTACCCGCGCGCCGCTGGACGAGGCGGATCTGGTCGTGGTCAACACCTGTTCGGTGACCGCCACGGCGGACCATGGCGCCCGGCAGACGCTGCGCCGGGTCGCGCGGCTCAACCCCGACGCGCGGGTGGTCGCCACCGGGTGCTACGCCACGCGCGCGGGAGACGAGATCGCCGCGCTGCCCGGATCGCCCGACGTCGTCCCGAACGACGAGAAGGACATGCTCGTCGACCGGGTGCTGCCGCGAGTCGAGACCACCGCGCAACGGTTTGGAGACGGGCCCGGCGCGTGCGGTGCGCTGGTGTCGCCCGGTGTCGTCGGTCGGGTGGCCTTCATGCTCCGGGTGCAGACCGGGTGCGACGAGCCGTGCGC
>DQNS01000063.1 GCA_015659035.1 Acidobacteriota bacterium
CAGCACCGTCACGCTGTAGGTCAGGGCGAGGCCACTGCGGGGGCGGACCTGGGCTTCGGTGCCGGGGGGCAGCTCGAGCGCGAGGCCGGTGCCGACCAGTCGGGTCTCACCCGGTGGGATGTCGAGGTCGACAGCGGAGTGGAGATCCAGACCGGCGTCGGCGGGATGGGCCCGGACGGGCAGCGTCGCGGATGAGCTGAGTCGCTTGACGCGCAGTTGCATCAGAGGCCCGGGAATCCGGTCCGCCCGGAACTGGCTACCGCACGACCTCAGGTGTAGGCAGATCGTTCGGGTCGATGCCGATCTCACGGGCGATGTCCAGGAGGCTGGCCTGGACGGCGCGAACATTGCGCGGACCCATCCCCAGGAACTGCTTCTGGACCGAGTGCAGGTCCTCGATCTCGTCGTCGACGAACTCGAAGAAGGTGGCGCGCGGCACCAGGGTGACGTCGCGCTCTAGCACCGGCACCTCGAGGAGGTTCCGCAGCGCCCGCAGCAGGGTGTCGTCGAACCCGCCGTCCGGATGCCCCAGCTCGGCGTATGCCTCGGTGATCAGCGGGTAGAGCCTGCGATACAGCTCGGCGGCGCCAACCGGGTTGATCGACGCGACGATCTCCGCATGGGTGTTGTAGCGGGCGTAGCTGGCCGGGTCGACGCCCAGTTGCTGCGCCTCGCCCCGCACGCGGAAACGCTGAGTGGGGCGCAGCGGTGTCAAGCGCGCGGCCGGGTTGTTCCCATCGGCCACGTTCTCGACCACCAGGACGAACGTTCGGACCAGCTGGTCCGGGATCAACCAGGCGGCGAAGGCCGGGTGCGACGTCAACGCCGCGACGAGGTTGCGCACGAGCGAGTCGCTTTCGTCGAGGAACGGCAGCGCGATCTCCTCCACCGGTTCGACCACCGGCGGCGGCGCCGGTGGCGGGGGCTGGGGTAGGGGGGCCTCGACGATCGGCTCTGGTTCCTCGACCGTCTCCTGACCGCCGAAGAAGAAAAACGTGGCGAGGCCGGCCACGATGGCCACGGCGAGCACGCCAATCAGCGGTCCGAAGTACTGGCCACCGGGACGGAACGGTGATGCGTGTGGTATCACGTGAACAGCTCCTGCTTCCCCTGGCACGGAGGACCCGGCCCGACCATCCGGCACACGTTCCTGGAACTTTCTCTTTCGCACCTTCATCATAGGACAGACGAGGGCTGGTCACCAGACACAGTGGTGCCCGAAGAAATAGGTGAAATGCCCAATGGTTACGGCCCCGTGAGCGAGGGGGCTCGAGCGGGGATGGCGTAGCGGGACACGATCTCGGCGAAGAAAATGTCCGCCATCCGGCGGTATCCGGTGACGGTGGGATGGAATCCGTCGGCCCCGATGGTACCGGGCACACCGTCCAGCGCGGCGTACAAGTCGACGACACCGCCGAGACCGAGCGCGGCGGCCATGCCGCGGATCTCGGCATTGAGCGCGATGATCGTCGCCCGCGTGCCGGGTCGACTCCTCTCGGGCATCGGTGACCAGGGTCAGGGTGGTCAGCAGCACCTCGACACCGCGCCCCTGCGCGTTGAGCGCCATGCTGCGGAGGTCGGCGGCGATCGAAGCCACGTTGTTTGGCGTGTCATCGATGTCGTTGAACCCCTCGAACAGCATCAGCACCTCGGGCTGTCCCGCGAGGAGCGACGCGGTGAGGCGCGATACCCCCTCCGACGCACGTTCGCCGGACAGACCCTCGTTGGCCACGCTGATCAGCTGGGTCGCGTAGGCCAAGGTCAGCAGGTTGTGCAGCTGGGTGGGATAGGCGTTCAGCGGCGGCACCACGTTGGAGATTCCCGGAATCGGCCGGCCACGGACCGCGCGCAGCCGTGCGAGGATCTCACGGGCCGTCACACCCGGCGGCAGGACACTGTCGCCGACTTTCCCCGCGGTGATGCTGTCTCCGAACGCCATGAACCTGGTGAAGCGCAGCGTGGGGGGGTGGGGTGATGGTGATCGAGAACGAACAGGAGCTGGCCAGCGATGTCGAGTCGGCGGTGCAGACGACCGTCGACGTCCCGATCGGAAACGCCGCCATGTTAGTGGTCGCTGGTGAGGAAAGCAACGTCGACCTGGCTGGCAGTGTAGCCGGCCACCGGCGCTTGGCCTGCGATCTGGGTGGCGGCGGTCAGCAGGCCCACGACACCGAACACGATCGCATATTCACGTGTCATCGCTGCTCTGTCTGTGGAATCAACCAGCCGCGGATTTCGCCGCCGGTGTTGGTCTCGGTGTGAATCTGGACGTAGTACTCGCTGTTTCGCAGCGCCTGGCGCTGCGCGTCATCGAGCTCCAGGCTGCCACTGATCTCGCCGTTCGTGCCAGTCGTGACCTCGACGGTGAACGCCATAGGACCGCGCCGCGCAAGCGGCGCCTGGTGGATGTGGGCCACCGTCGCCGGCGAGCTCAGTCCTTCGAACGTGCCGGTGATCACGAGTGAGTTGCCCGTGAGCGTCGCATGCGCCTCGCCCGACCCGGACATCGTCCGGGCGGTGGCGACGTCGACCGGCAGCACCGAGAGTCGGCCGTGGAACCGCTCGCCGCTCTGCGCGTGCGGTGCCATGTCCAGCAGCCCCAGTAGCCCGGCTAGGATGAGGACCCGCATCGGTCCGTGCCGTCGCCGGTGTCCGTTCATCTGTCCCTCACTTTGCTTCCGTCAGCCTGGGGGTTCGAGATTACATCCGATGCCAGCTCGGCCAGGACCTCCGCGGTATGCTCGCCGAGACTCGGCGGCGGCCGATGAATCACAGCTGGCGAACGCGAGAGCTTGATCGCGTTGCCCAGCAGTCGCACAGTGCCCAGCTCGGGATGCGCCAGCTCGACGACCATGTCGCGCGCCGCCAGCTGGGGATCAGCCAGCGCTTCGGCGACGGTGCGCACCTGGCCGCA
>DQNS01000075.1 GCA_015659035.1 Acidobacteriota bacterium
CAAGCAGCGTCCGGACCGCCTCGTGATCGGCGCGGCGCGCCGCGGCAATGAGCTCGAGGCCGTCGGGTGCCGTCTGGGCGCGTGAGGTCGCGACGAGCGGCGGGAACAGGAGGGTGACCGCGACAGCGACTACGTGCGGCCTGTAACGGTTCGTGGTCTGCATCGTTCAGCCTGCGTCAGGTTTGCGAACGCCCGCCCTCACCCCGCCCCTCTCCCAGAGGGAGAGGAGTGGCCGGTGCGCTCTGAAGCATGGACCACCCTTCATCGGGGGCCACGACGCCCGTAGACGCCGAAGATGATGAGCGCGGCGACGAACATGAACACCAGCTGCGTCGGGTCGAGACTCACCGGTCGCCTCCGACGCCCAACACGTGTCTCGGACGGCTCACCTTGACACCTTTCAAACGCCATCATGATAATGCATGTGTAGCAGTCTAGGCCAAGACCTTCAGTAGTGACGGTAGCCCTTGAGGTGACGTAGAAGCCTATGGCAAAACCTCGGCGGGCGTTCTTGACGCGTCTCGCGCTCGTGGCGGCGTGCGGCGGGAGTGTCCTTGCTCAGACCCCGGCCACTCAGGGTGCCGACGAGCGCGCGCTGCTCGACCGCTATTGTGTCACCTGTCACAACGACCGCACGCTGACGGCAGGGCTGTCGCTCCAGAGCCTCGATCTCGAGCATGTCGGTGAGAACGCTGGCGAGGTCGAGCGCTGGGAGAAGGTCGTGCGGAAGCTGCGCACCCGCGCGATGCCGCCGCCGGGCCGTCGCCGTCCCGCCGAGGCGGAGTACGAGCGGGCCGCCACGCGCCTCGAGACGGCGCTCGACGCGGCCGCGTCCGCCCAACCGAATCCGGGCCGGCGACCGGCGGTCCACCGGCTAAATCGAGCCGAGTACACCAACGCCATCCGCGATCTCCTTGCGCTCGAGATCGACGGTCGGTCGTTGCTGCCGGCCGACGACTCCGGCTACGGCTTCGACAACATCGCCGATGTGCTGTCGGTCTCGCCGATGCTGACCGAGCGGTATCTGTCGGCGGCCCGGAAGATCAGTCGGCTGGCGGTCGGTGACACGACACTGGCGCCGGCCATCCGGATCTTCGCGGTCAACAAGTATCTGAAGCAGGACGGTCGGGTCAGCGACGACCTGCCGTTCGGGTCACGCGGCGGGCTGGGCGTGCGTCACACCTTTCCGGTCGATGGCGAGTATGTGGCCAAGATCTATCTGTCGCGCACCTACGACGGACGCGTCCGCGGGTTGGCCAACCCGCACCAGCTCGAGGTGCGGCTCGATGGCGCGCTCGTCGAACGGCTCACGCTCGGTGGCCCGCGGCTCGACGACGAGGGCAGGCCGCGTCGCTCGGACTACCGGAACGCGCCGGACGACGGGCAGGAGGTCCGCTTTACGGTCGGCGCCGGGCCGCATCTGCTCGCGGTGAGCTTCGTCGACCAGGCGTCGGTGCTCGAAGGCATGCGTCGGCCGCACTACGCCGTCACGAGCTACGAGTACGCCGGCGACCAGACGGTCGACCCCGGTGTCGGGCGGGTGGAGCTGCGCGGGCCCTACAATGTGACCGGCCGTGGTGACACACCCAGCCGGCGGACCATCTTCAGCTGCCGGCCTCCGGTGGATGCGGTCGCGTCGGGCTCCGACGAGGTGGCATGCGCGCGCGAGATTCTCGGAAGACTCGGGCGTCGGGCATTCCGGCGACCGGTCACGGAGGCCGATCTCGAGATGCTGCTCGGCTTCTTCGAGATGGGTCGCGCCGACGGGGATTTTGACACCGGCATCGAGATGGCGCTGCGACGCGTGCTGGTGAGTCCGGACTTTCTGTTCCGTCGCGAACGGGACCCGGACGGCGTGGCAGTTGATGCGGCCTACACGATCAGCGATCTGGAGCTCGCCTCCCGGCTGTCGTTCTTCCTGTGGAGCAGCTTGCCCGACGATGCGCTGCTCAACCTGGCGGAGCGGGGCGGGCTGCGTCGCCCGGGGGTGCTGGAGACGCAGGTCGCGCGGATGCTCGCCGACCCCCGCGCCGGGGCGCTCGTCGACAACTTTGGTGGGCAGTGGCTCTATCTTCGCAACATGGCGCTGGTGTCGCCCGATCCCTACGCCTTCGCCGACTTCGACGCGAATTTGCGAGAAGCGATGGCCCGTGAGATGGAACTGTTTCTCGACGCGCAGATGCGCGAGGACCACAGCGTGCTCGAGCTGTTGACATCGGACCAGACCTTTGTCAACCAGCGGCTTGCCGAGCACTACGACATCCCGAACATCTACGGGAACCACTTCCGTCGGATCACGCTGGACGGTGCGCTCGAGCCGCGGCGCGGGCTGCTCGGCAAAGGTAGTCTGCTGACGGTGACCTCGTACGCGCATCGCACCTCACCCGTGGTCCGGGGCAAGTGGCTGCTCGAGAACGTGCTGGGGACGCCGCCGCCCCCACCGCCACCCGATGTGCCTGCGCTCGTCGAGAACGACGACAGCGGCGAACTGCCCAGGTCGATGCGCGAGCGGATGGAGGCGCACCGGGCCAACCCGGTCTGCGCGAGCTGTCACCGGGTGATGGATCCGCTCGGGTTCGCGCTCGAGAACTTCGACGGCATCGGCCGGTGGCGGACCACCAGCGAGGCAGGTACGCCAATCGACACGGCCGGTGAGCTTGTCGACGGGACCCCGGTGGATGGTCCCGCCTCCCTGCGGACGGCGCTGCTGAAGCGGCCGGAGAGCTTCGTGACCACCGTGACCGAAAAACTGCTGACCTATGGGCTCGGGCGCGGTGTAGAGTACTACGACGCCCCGGCTGTGCGTCGGATCGTCCGCGAGGCGGCCGACGACGACTATCACTGGTCGGCGCTGATCGCCGGCATCGTCCGCAGCGTACCGTTTCAGATGAGGAGAACCCTCGGGTCATGATCATCAGCAAGAAGGCGTTGCCACGGCGGACGTTTCTGCGAGGTGTGGGCGCGACCCTGGCCCTGCCGCTGCTCGATGGCATGGTGCCGGCGCTGTCGGCCCTCTCAGGGAAGCCGAATACTGCAGCCCAACCGGTGGCGCGGCTGTTCATCGGCTATGTGCCCAACGGTGTCATCATGGACCGGTGGACGCCGCTGGCCGAGGGCGCGGGCTTCGAGCTGCCGCCGACGCTGGCGCCGCTGGCGCCGTTTCGCGACCAGCTCAGCGTGATCAGCGGACTGGCCAGCGCCCCAATGTTCCCGTTGCCTGGTGAGGGC
>DQNS01000037.1 GCA_015659035.1 Acidobacteriota bacterium
CGTCGGCGCCCGCCTCGCGACCCGCGCCACGCCGCGGCGCTCGGCCGAGCCGGTCGAGATACTGCTGGGAGACACGGAAGAAGTGCTGAACCCTTACACGCGCGCACCGATGCGCCGCCGGCTGGACGTAGCCCGGCCGACGTCGATGTATGAGTACGGCACATTCGCCGCGTCGACTGACGAGATCGCGCCAGAGGCCTACTACGTTCCGGCGGACCTGGCACCGGTGGTCGATCTGCTGGCCGCCCACGGTGTCGACGGCACCCCGCTCGACGGCGAGACCGCCATCACCGCCGAGCAGTTCGTCATCGCCGGCTCGTCACTCGCGAACCGCGCGTTCGAGGGACACCGCCAGCGGACGGTCGAGGGCGCCTGGGAACCGGTGGACCGCACCGTCCCCGCCGGCACGCTCGTCGTCCCGGTGGACCAACCCCTCGGGCGCCTGGTCTTCACGCTGCTCGAACCACGCTCTGATGACGGCGCCGTGACCTGGAACCTGCTGGACGGCCAGGTCGAGGCCGGCTCGGTCTACCCCATCCTCCGAGTCATGACCGACCCGACTGTGGAACGCTGAGTGGCCTGCCATCGGGCGGCGAGCGGAGAGAGCCAATTGGATAGAGCATCGACCCTGAGATACAGGCTGTCTGACGGCAGCTGGGTGTTCGAGAACCTGCTCGTGGAGCTACAACGTCGCGGGCACCCGGAGTTATTCAGCAGCCGGCTACAACCCGCCCATCATCGGGGCGACGACGAGTCCGGCGACATACACGACATACAGCCCGAGCAGAAGCAGTCCGCCGCCGCGGTGGAAGCGGCCGGTCGTGGCCAAGCCGATGAACGCGGCGAAGAACAGAGCGAGCCACCCGTAGGAATAGAACTGGGTGAAGCGGTCGAGCGTCAGCGGGTTGATCGTACCGGACAGCCCGATGATCAGGAAGAGGTTGAGAATGTTGGCGCCGATGATGTTGCCAAGCGACAGGTCGGGAACGCCCTTCCGCGCCGCCGACACCCCGGTGACGAGCTCGGGCAGCGATGTGCCGATGGCGACCACCGACAACCCGATGATGATAGAGGGCACGCCGAGCGCCGCCGCCAACGCCCGCCCCGAGTCGACCAGTAGGCGGCTGCCGAACACGATGAGCACGGCGCCGAACGCGAACAGGGTGACCGCCCTGGTCAGTCCGCTCGTGTCCGGCGGCTCTGAGTCGACCGCCTGTCGGCGCCGGCGCCGGATGCCGACGTAGTCCCACGCCAGATACGCGAACGAGAACGCCAGCAACAGTATCGCCAGCGGACGGCTGAGCGTGCGGTGCCACGTGAACACGACGACGAGCACCGCGGCGGAGACCATCCAGGCGGACCGGCTGAGGAAGTCCCGCTTCTCCACCTCCACCGGCGTCAGCATCGCGACGGTCCCGATGATCAGCCCGATGTTGCAGATACAGGAGCCGATGGCGTTGCCCAGCGCGATCCCGGTGTCGCCGACGCTGCTAGCCATTGCCGAGACCACCAGCTCGGGTGTCGTCGTCGCTAGACTGACCAGCGTGCCACCGATGACGAACCGGGGCACACGGAGCGCGTGCCCGATGCAGACGCTCGAGTCGACGAACAGGTCTCCGCCCTTGGCGACCAGACCGAGCCCGATAAGGATGAGGACGACGTCGTACAGCACAGCAGCACCCGTGTCGAACGAAGGCGCAGTCTATCGCACTTCCGATGGAACGGTCGGGACGCTGCCGTCGATCAGGGCCCCGCGTAACGGGACTGTAAGAAAAGTCGGCTAGCGATGCGGAGCCGACCGGGTCCGGGCGGCTTGAGGCGGAGCTTCGCTAGAACGGACCGGGGAAGGAGGAGGCGTCGAGCACTTCGATCGAGCGAACGCGTGAGGTGAATATCCAGCCACCTGCGAAGTGAAATTCCATGTGGAGCCCGACGCCGAACCATGCGAGCTTCAAGCAGCTCCCACCGAAGCTGGACCCGCCGAAGCTGGCCTCGGTCGTCTTCGGAAAGAAGCGACCGCCCCGCACGAGCACGACCGACCGCGGCGGCCGCGGTACCGTGATCTCATAGAGTGTGTTCTCGGTCTGGACCCGCAGGTTGGTGATGGGGTCGAGGTCGCGCAGATACACACCGTCGGTGCGCGCCACCTCGGCACTGAACCCGTCGAGTGTGCAGCGTCTCGGGACGAGGACCCCGCTCTCCGCCGGGCGTGCTCGTCCATCAGTGACGGTGTCCATCGAGCCGACGAGCCGGTCCGCGCTGTGGGCCATGGGAGATCCCCAGTCAGGCGGCATCATTATCACCGACTGATGGCGGGTAGTCTCTCAGTTTCGAAACCGACAGGCGACCCGACGGGTGATCCACTAGACTCCTTGCACAACGTTTATCGTGACAATTGAGTCAAGTGTTGATCGTGTTTTTCGCTCTCACCACGACAGCCTCCGTTCAAGGAGTCTAGCCCGCGCGGAGCGGGGCTGTGAGAAAAGCTCGGCGAGCGATGCGGAGCCAACCGGGTCGCGACGGTCTGAGGCGAAGCCTCGCTAGCGAGCCGGACCGCCCCGCAGTCCTCCTCCCCAGGATCCGGCACCACGATCGGCGCCGACACGCTCGCGTCCCACACCCTCAGGGCCCGGAACCGGTTCCGCGTCGTCAGTGTCGCGCAGAACCAGATCGGTCAACTGATCGAGCGCCACCACGCCTTTCTGACGCTCGCGCTGCAGCAGACGACGAAGACGCCGATATTCGGTTGGTGTCATAACGAAAGGGATGAGCCAACGACCGGGCGTCGCGGTCCCCCACCCCCATGCGACGCGGGTGCTCACCCCTGCAGCCTGGACCACAGCCCGTGGTGGATCCAGCCAGACCGTCACCACGGACTACGAGGCGGCTCTCCTTGGCCGCGCCTGGGAACGCGGCAAACAGACACGGCAGCGTGTTGTCGGTGCCCCGCCGCTGCAACTTTCATCATGGCCCAGCCGCCAAGGGCTGTCAAGCTGACACCACGAGATATGGGGTGGTCCTGGGCGTAGAACCCCATACCTGGTGGTGTGAAACGTGCGCCCTCGGCCTCAGGCTTCCGCGCTCGAGGGCTGGTCCGCTTGTTGGAAGCCGGCCGACGCCCACAAACTCTTCTGCCTTCTGTCTTCTGACTTCTTGGGAATCCGTCAGATCCGAAGAAACAGCACCGCGGCGCCGCTCGCGGCGATTGTCACGCCGGCCAACAGGTCGATCCGCCGCTCGACCGCCCCCAGCCTCGCGTGGGTCAGGCCCAAGTAGCCCAGCGTGACCGCGGCCAGCATGGTACCGAGGGTGACGAAACCGAAGACGCCGATGACGGCCGCCAGCAGAAGCCAGGACCGCTCCACCGCGGGCACCATCATCAGCGGAATCAGCGGCTCGCACGGACCGAACGCAAAAATGACAAACAGCGCCCAGGGTGTCACCCCCCGGCCGCTGTCGTGCGGGTGCAGGTGCTCACCAGGATGGTCGTGCGAGTGGGTGTGGACGGTCCCGTCGGCGTGCGCATGAAGATGCGTATGAGTGTGCCCGCGGAGTCTCCGCCAGACCCCCCCGGCGGCATAGACCAGACCGAACCCGATCATCAGCCCCGCCGCGAGCTGTCCGCGTGTCGACTCCAGCCATGTCAACCGGTCGAGCGTGACCCCCAGGAGCACGCCGAGGGACCCGATCAGCACCGACGACGCAACGTGCACGAGGCCGCAGGCGCCGGTCACTCCGAGCGTGCGGCGAAGCGACCACGCGCGCGCCCGGCCCAGAACGATGAACGGAATCGAGTGGTCTACGCCGATCAGGGTGTGGAAGGAGGCGAGCGCGGCGGCGGTGCCGAGCAGCAGCGTGACGGTGCCATCCCCAAGGGTGAGCATCAACGTGCGAGGCCGGGAGGATCCGTGACTGACACCCAGGCCGGGCTATACTACCGTGTTCGGTTGGAATTGCGCCTTGAACTGTCCTGGATTCATTCTATGCCGAGTCTGGACGACAAGATCACGCGGCTGCGCGATCTGCTCGCGGGTCTGGACCGCGTCGTCGTCTGCTTCTCCGGCGGCGTCGACTCCGGCTATCTGCTGGCCGAGGCGGTCGGAACACTCGGCGACCGGGCGACCGCGCTGACCGCCGTCTCGCCGAGTCTGGCGCCCGAGGAAGGCGCCGATGCGAAACAGCTCGCCGAACAACTCGGCGCCCGACACGTACTCGTCGACACCTATGAGCTCGACGATGCGAGGTATGCGGCAAACCCGGTCAATCGGTGCTACTTCTGCAAGACCGAGGTCTACGCGAGAGCGGTGAGGGAGGCTGGTCGTCTGAGCACCACCCACGTGCTCGACGGCTTCAACGTCGACGACCGCGGGGACCACCGGCCCGGCCGGCTCGCGGCCCGTGAGCAAGGTGTGCGTTCTCCGCTGGACGAGCTGGGCTTCACCAAGACGGACATCCGCGAGGCCGCGCGGCGTCTCGGTCTTCCCGTCTGGAACAAACCGGCGCTCGCCTGTCTCTCTAGCCGGTTCCCGTATGGCGTGGCGATCACGCCGGAACGGCTCACCCGCGTCGCGACCTGCGAGCGCGCGCTCCGCGGTCTCGGATTCCATGTGTGCCGGGTCCGCTTTCACGACACGATGGCCCGGATCGAGGTCGAGCGCGACGAGATCCCCAGGCTCAAGACGTCCGAGGTGCGAGACACGGTGCTCCGCCAGTTTCGCGACGCCGGGTTTGACACCGTCACGGTGGACCCCCGCGGCTATCGCACCGGTTCGTTGAACGAAGGCCTCGCCGCCGCGGGCGCGCCGCCCGCAGTACCCGACGTGTTCCCGCTCTGACGCCGCGATCGGGCACGTTCTCTGCTGGCGCTAGCAGCACTACGACCTGTCGCAACCCAGCAGGGTGAAGACCGCATCAAGGTTAAGCGCTACACGCCCGCCGAAGATCTGGCTCTTCGCTGAACCGGGCGACCAGCAAATGTCCTAATTCGTCCGCGGGCGCTGGTCCTTCCGGACGATGTTGAAGAACGCGAAGATTTTCTCGAGGGTGTCTGCGTTCGCGTTGATGAACCGCGAATGGTCGCCGCCCTTCACTTCGACATAGAGGTGCTCCATGCCGAGCTCCTTCATCTTCGCCACCCACTCGCGGGTCGTCGTCACGAGCCGGTCCTCGTCACCCTGCATCACGATGATCGGCACGTGCTTGAACGCCTCGAGCTGATCCGGGTCGACCGACGGCGCCGGCGCGGCGACACCAAGCGCCGCCCACAAATCCGGATGCGTCGCCGCCAGGTGGTAGGTGCCCGCGCCCCCCATCGAGTGGCCCCAGAGATACATCCGGTCCGGGTCGATGTTGAGCTCGGTGCGCACAATCTCGAACACGTTCATCACGTCCTGCTCGCTCAGCGCGCCCAGGTTCTCCGGCAGCGACTCGGTGATGTCCGCGGCCCGCCGCGTCTGGGGGATGCCCGGCCCCCGGCTGCCGTACCAGCCGCGCGGGTGGTAGCCGAGCGGCGCGACCATGACATAGCCGTCCCGTTCGGCGAAGTCGATGATCCCCTCGTACCCCAGCATCCAGTCGTAGGGGCGCCCGAGCCCGTGCAGCGTGACGATGAGCGGCCACGCACGCGACGCGTCATACGCGGACGGCACGAACAACGCGTACGGCACCTCTGTCCCGGTGCCCGGAAACGTGTAGGTGCGTCCCTGGACTCGAGCATCGCGCGCGACCACCGACCCCGGCTCCTGCGCCACCGCCGGCAGCACACCGACAGCGCCCACTAGAACCGCTGCCACCACCGCCGCCTTGATGCCGAAGTTCCTGGCCTTCATATCGTTCTCCCGCCCTGACTCGATTCTAGAAACGATGAGGGCGAAGCCCTCAGACGCCCGACACCCCGCTCATCCTGAGCAGAGCCTCAGAGTGCCGTTGTCGAAGGACTGCCTCCTTCAGAGCCCTCGCCCTACGACACCTCCACGAACATCTCCGCGACCTGCACCACGCGCACCCGGTCCGCGTTGATCGCGAGCGGATACAGCTTGATCTCCTCGTCCTCGGCCAGTATCGCCTCGCCAACCTCGGTGTTGTAGGTCACCGCGGACGGCTCCCCTGACAGCAACTCGTCCCGGAACGCCTCGGCATCGCGGGTCACAATCGCCACCGCCAGGTTGTCCGCCTGCAGGTGCCGTCTGATGGCGGCGTTCACGTCGTCCACGGTCATCGACTCCAGCCGCGTCCGGATCTCGTCGATGAAGAACCCGGTGCCGTAGAACCGCGAGTCCATGGCGTAGCCCAGCCGGCGACTAGTCGTCTGCACATACAGCTTCGAATAGTTGACCAGATATTCTCGAGTCGCCTCGAAGTCGTCTGGTGAGAGGCCGTGCTCGACCAGGAGCGCGAGCTCGCGGACCGCCTGCCGCAACGCGAACGCGGCGTTGTGATGCGGCACCGGCCGGATCCAGATGCTGAAAAACTGCTGATGACGCGGCGTGTTCGGCACCGGGAAGGTGGACTGGCCGTCCTGGATGAAGTTCTCGATGTAGGCGTAGTCGCCGTAGTTCAGTCCACGGAGCCCCCGCATCTGGTTCATCAACCGTCCGTTGAAGGTGCGGTGCTCACCGAAGTATGAGTTGGCCACCATCAACGGGTAGAAGTCGTCGTCGGCGCGTGTGACGTCGATCGGGAACCCGATCGAGATGGCGGTCGCGATCGCGTCCTTCTGGACCAGCAGCATCTCGATGCCCTCCAGGGCGCGGGGTGGTGGAAGCGTGCGCCCGGCGGCCTCGCCCTCACCAGCCGGGAGCGCCCCGACCAGATCGCGCTCGACCCGCTCGAGGAACCCGTCGGGATAGCCCCCCGCCACGCCGACCAGGACGCGACCCCGGGTGTACCGCTGACCATGGAACGCGCGCACATCGTCGAGCGTGATCGCCGCCAGACCCTGCTCGCTGCCCATGTCCGTCGCCCCGTACGGATGCCCCTCGTAGAGCAATGCGTTGAGGGTCTGCTTCCCCAGTTCCTCGTCGTCGTTGCCCCGCAGGGTCGAGGCGATGGCGTTGGTCAGGAAGTCCCGATTTCGCTCGAAATCGGCGGTGTCGAAACGGGGCGCGATGATCAGGTCTCGGAAGATCTCGTAGAACGGCTCGAGATGGTCGCGGTGCACCTCGCCGATGACCGTGGTGACCTCCTTGTCGGCCTGTGTGCCGATCGAGGCGGCCCAGGGGTAGAGCGTCGTCGTCAGCACCTCGTAGGTCAGCGCCGCCGTGCCACCCCGGCCGATCATCAGGGCAGTCAGCGCGTTCAGTCCGTTCTTGCCGGCGGGGTCATCGACCGCACCGGTCTCGAAGGTCGCGCGCAGGGTGACCAGCGGCGAGTTCGGTGTCTGCAGACCGATCGTGGGCGCCGCCGGGCCGGGGTCCCCCTCGCCTCCGCACCCCGCCGCCAGTGCGGCACACGCCAGCCCTCCCAGCACAAGTCCTCGTCCCCAGCCGGTACCCCCGATCACTGCGCCTCCTCCCTCAACAGGACGACCGTGCGGTTCGTCTCGCCGAAGTACGTCGTGGCGACGGCCCGGATGTCATCCGCGGTCACCGCATCGTAGAGCGCGTAGACCCGGTTCACCGTCTCGGGGTCACCGGTCAGCTGCAGGTAGTGCGCGAGCGTCCGGGCGATCGGACCGGGGCTGTTCAGCCCGCGGGCGAACGAGTAGCGCATGGCCGACTTGGTGTCCCCCAGCAACGCCTCGTCGACCGGCTCGGTCTTCAGCCGCTCGATCTCGGCCAGGATGGCATCCCGGACGTAGTCGATCCGGTCGGGCCTGGTGACCCGCACGGTGATCTCGAACAACGGCGGGTTACGGCTGTCGACCGCGCCACCCTGTAGCACGTCGACCACCTGGTCGCGCAGATACAGCTGCTGGTAGAGCGGCGCGCTCTGCGAGAACAGCAACTGCGACAGGACGTCCATGGCCGGCATGTCGATGACCTGGTCGGAGAATGCCGGCGCATGGTATCCGATCATCAGCATCGGCAGCGTGGGATTCGGCCAGGTGATCTCGGCGGTCCGCTCTTCGGATTGCGGCGGCTCGACCGGAATCGTCGGCTCGAACCGGCCGGGCTCCCAGTCTGCGTAGTACTGCCCGACCAACCGTTCGAGCTCGGCCTCGTCGAAGTCGCCGACCACGACGATGATGCAGTTGTTCGGCCGGTAGTACCGGTCGTAGAACTTCACGCTGTAATCGTAGTGGTCCGGCATGGCCTCGATATCCTCGAGCAGCCCGATGGTCGTGTGTTTGTAGGGGTGCGCGGTGAAGGCGAGGTCGGCCAGCGTCTCGCGCAGCAGCGAGAACGGGTTCGAGAAATTGAGGTTGTATTCGCCCAGGATGGCGCCCGCCTCGGTGCGGTAGTCATCGACCGAGTAGCGCAGATTCAGGAATCGGTCGGACTCGAGCTCTATGATGGTCTCGAGCGCGTCGGCACTCGCCACCGCGTGATATGCCGTCCAATCGCTGGTGGTGAAGGCGTTCGAGTCGGCGCCCAGCCGCTTGATCACGTCGTTGTAGACGTCGGTGGGGTACTTGTCGGTGCCACGGAACATCATGTGCTCGAAGAAGTGGGCATACCCGGAAAAGCCGGGCTCGACCTCGTTCCTGGACCCGGTGCGCACCACCGTGTAGTAGGCCACGATGCCGGGGCTGTCGTAGTCGACACCCACCACCTTCAGCCCGTTGTCCAGCTGGAACACGCTGACGGGGAAGGGAAAGATCTTCTCGGGGACCTGGGCCCCGCCCGCCGTCGACAACAGCGTGATGGCGAGCAGCGTCGCGCGGATCCGCGATCGGGTCATCGGGTGTGCTCCTCAGCAGGGTGAAGAAGAGGGCGCTCCGGTCTCTCCCTCTCCCTCTGGGAGAGAGCCGGCCCTCAGTATACGGTCAATGGAGAAACAGATGAGACGCGTGGATCGCATCGCTGAATCGCGCGACGCCAGGCGGGAACCCACGGCATGCCAGCTCCGTCTTTGTCCACATGCCCTTGCGACTCGCCGATCTGCGATACGCCGCCCGCCTGCTCAGTCGAGCGCCCGGCTTCACGGTGGCCGCCGTGACGACGCTCGCGCTCGGGATTGGCGTGAACCCGGCGATCTTCAGCATCGTGAACAAGATGCTGTTCCGCCCCCTGCCGGTTCGGGCGCCGGAGCAGATCGTCACCCTGAGCACCGTCGACGACCACGTGCAGTTTCCCCACGGGATGTCTTACGTCGACTTCCTCGACCATCGCGCGCAACTTGACGTCTTCGATGATCTGCTCGCGTACACGTTCGCGGCAGTCAAACTCTCGACCGACGACGGCGGCGAGCGAATGTTCGTCACCGCCGTCAGCGGCAATTACTTCTCCGGACCTCGCGGGGCGAGGGCGGCAAGTTTAAGCGCGGCGGGTTTCGCCGGCCGAAAGTGTGCCGCTTCTGCGTCGACAAGACCGACTACATCGACTACAAAGATGTGCGGGTGATGATGATGGCGATTCCCGAGCGCGGGAAGATCCAGCCTCGCCGCCTCTCGGGAGCCTGCGCCAAGCACCAGCGCAAGTTGACGACCGCAGTCAAGCGCGCGCGTCAACTGGCGCTGATTCCGTACGTGACCGATTAGCGACGGTACGGGCCGCGTCGTCCGCGCCGACAGACGCCTCCTTGGAGGCGGAGCCTGTCCGTGCCACGTCAACGTGACGTGCCCTTTCCAAGCCAAGGCCAGGTAGCGCCGTCCGTGCTATGATGATCAAGAAGTTCGAGCAGGTTTTCTCCCACTCAGAAGCCCCGCTCAGAGCAGCGGGTGCCGCCCGGGACTGACCGGGCCTCCCCTTTCTCACGTCCTTCCATAACACCCGCCGTGGTGCGGGCAGCAACAGACAACGTTCCGCGCCGAGTGGGCGCGGGCACGAAAAGAGAGAACGGATGAAATTTGCCGATCTGAACTTGCGCCCGGAGCTTGCGGGCGCCGTTGCCGACGCGGGCTACACGAACCCGACACCGATCCAGGCGCGCGCCATTCCGGTCGTGCTCGACGGTCGCGATCTCATCGCGTGTGCGCAGACCGGCACGGGCAAGACGGCGGCCTTCTTGCTGCCGATCCTGCAGCGTCTCGCCGGTGGCACGCCGCTGCGCCATCCACGCGCGCTGGTGATCACCCCGACTCGTGAGCTCGCGGTACAAATCCACGAGATGGCCGGGCGATACGGCAGGCGGCTCAGGCTGCGTAGCGCTGTCGTCTTCGGCGGCGTGGGTCTGGAGCCGCAAAAGCGCCGTCTGGCCGCCGGCCTCGATCTGCTGGTCGCGACCCCCGGCCGGCTCCTCGATCACCTCGGTCGCAGCCAGGCAAGGCTCGGCAACGTCGAGATGGTGGTCCTCGACGAGGCGGACCGCATGCTCGACATGGGATTCCTCCCTGATGTCCGCCGGATCCTGGCGACCCTGCCGGAGAAGCGACAAAACCTGTTCTTTTCGGCAACCATGCCGGACGAGATCGAGCGTCTCATCCGCCGAACGACCCACGCACCGGTGATGGTCGAAGTGACGCGTCGGGCGACACCGGTCAGCACCGTCCGGCAGGTGGTCCACCCGGTGGCGATGATCCAGAAGAAGGACCTGCTCGCGAGCCTACTGCGGCGCGCCGACATGGGGCAGACCCTCGTCTTCACGCGGACCAAGGCGCGAGCGAACCAACTCGTTCGACGCCTCGAAAAGTCCGGTCGCCGGGTCGCCGCAATCCACAGCAACAAGAGCCAGAGCGCTCGCACGCGGGCGCTCAGCGGCTTCCGCACCGGTCGGATCGACACCCTCATCGCGACCGATATCGCTGCGCGCGGGCTCGACGTCGACGGCATCAGCCACGTCATCAATTTCGACCTCCCCCACGTCCCCGAGGACTACGTGCACCGCATCGGACGCACCGCTCGGGCCGGACGGCGCGGCGACGCGATCTCATTGGCCGCGCCCGAAGAGCGCGTTCAGTTGGCCGCGATCGAGCGACTCGTCGGCAAGACGATCCGGCGTGAGCACGTGCCCGGCTTCACGGCTCGCGCCGACACCGAGGAGACGAACCCACGACGTCGGCCGCAATCGCCACCCGCACGCCGTTTTCGGCCGCAATCTCAACGCGCCCGGACGAGAGCCTCGGGCGGAAGGTCGTAGTCGTGTTCGCCAAGGCTGCGGCAGGTGGTCGTCTGCCCACCGGTAGGTAGCCAGACTCGCAAAGCCCTTCAGCCACGCGTCGCATCGAGCGGTTCCTTCCGGTTGCCGCAACGTAATGACCAGTGCCTCGGGGTAGAAGTCCGGAACATGAATCCTGGCGCGCGGCCGCCCGGTTGGCAGGGCGCGACGAGGGAACATGGAGATGACCGTCCCGCCCACATCCCGTGCGCGAACAGGGACCGTCGCGGTGCCGGTAGCGGAATCCTCTGCCCTGGCCAGAACGCACGTTCGAGTCGATGCGGCAGGCGGAGCGCCGCGGCGCCCAGCCTACCCTACAGCGAAGTGGCCTATATCATGACTACGGTCGCATTTATGACACGGATCACTATGGCTGGCGACTCGTGTGCTGGTCCTGGTCCTCCAGATAGGCGTAGAAGCCGAGATCCTCGCCGGTGAGGCCCTTCGTCGCCCAGATGATCTGGCCAGTGTGCTCCGCGAGGTGCTCGACGACGTGGTAAATGGCGTGGAGCACGGTCACCTCGTAACCTTGGATCCGGCGCGACTCGACCAGGTTGTCGGGGGTCAGCCCGGCGAGGACTGTGTCCGCCTCGCGCACTACCGCCCGCAGCCGGCGGACGAGAGCATCGACCGGCAGAGGATCGCGCCGGGCGAACTCGGCGTCCCGATCACGCGACACCGGCACGCCACCGACCCCCCCGACGATCCACTGACTGATGTTGCCGCACAGGTGCAGCACGAGGTTGCCGACCGCGTTCTCCACCTCGTGCCGACGCGACCAGATCTGCTCGTCGCTCAGCCGCCCCAGACAGGTTTCGATCCGCTGCAGGCGCACTCGCAGCTGATGTCTCGAGACCCGTAGGAAGTCATCGGCCAGCACCGACACGAAAGCGGGATGGTCAGCCATCGCTGCATCTTGACATCTTTCAGGGCGCCGTCGCGAGCACGAGGAGATCCGAGCGGCGTATTGTGGCCCGTCCGGATCGACGTCACAATAGGTCGGCCATGCCAACCGCCGCTCGACATCTCATCACCATGCTGCGCCGGCTCGATGTGGACCGGGTCTTCTGCGTGCCCGGCGAGAGCTATCTGCCGGTGCTCGATGCGCTCGCCGACGAACCGGCCATCGACCTGGTGACCTGCCGGCACGAGAGCGGGGCCGGGCTGATGGCGGTCGCCGACGCGAAGATGACCGACCGCCCCGGGGTGGCCCTTGTCAGCCGGGGGCCCGGCGCCACCAACGCCGCGCTGGCGGTGCACACGGCCCAGCAGGACGGTGCGCCGATGGTGCTCTTCATCGGCCAACTCCCGCGCAAGAACCTCGAACGCGGCGTCTTCCAGAAGATCGACTACGAGCGGACGTTCGCCGACATGGCGAAGTGGGTCGTCGAGGTGCACGAGGGCGGGCGCCTCGTCGAAACGGCGGCCGAGGCGTTTCGGGTGGCGAGGGACGGCACACCGGGCCCGGTCGTCATCTCGGTGCCCGAGGACGTCTTTGACGAACAGGTCGGCGACGCGCTGCCCGAGCCGACGCGCCCCTCACTCACTACGCCCACACCGGACGAGGTGACGGCGGTCGCCGACCGACTGGGCGCGGCGAAGCGCCCGCTGCTCCTGATCGGTGGCCAGGCGCGGAGCGCGCGGGGCCGGGCGGCGCTGGCCGCGTGTGTGGACCGGTGGCAGGTGCCGGTGGCCACCAGCTACAAGCACCAGGACCTGTTCGACAACCACCATCCTTGCTTTGCCGGTCATCTCGGGTTCGGCCTGCCGCCGGCCGCCTGGCAGCACTTGACCGACGCCGACCTCATCGTCGCGGTCGGCACACGGCTGAACGAGATCACGACACAGCACTACCGGCTCCCCAACGCGCCGACGCCGGACCAGCCGCTGATACACATCCACCCGGACCCGGCCCAGATCGGTCGCGTGTTCGAGACCACGGCGCGCATCGTGGCTGACACGATCCCGTTTCTCGAGGCACTCGGCGCCCGGACGCCGCCGGCACCGCCGGATCCGTCGGCGCGCGCCGCATGGAGGGACCGGCTCCACACAGCCGTTCTGGATCTTGCGCGCTGGACGCCATCGGAGGCGCCCGATGGGGTCGACTTCGGACATGTGGTGGCGGCGCTGATCGACCAGCTGCCGTCGGACGCGGTGCTGGCCATGGACGCCGGAAATTTCGGCAGCTGGCTGCACCGGCATTTCCTGTTCCGGTCCACTCATCTGCTGCTTGGCGCCATCTCCGGCGCCATGGGGCTGGGGATGCCGGCGGCGGTGGCGGCAGCGCTGCGATATCCCGACCGGCAGGTGGTGGGCGTCGTCGGCGACGGCGGATTCCTGATGACCGGCAACGAGCTGGCAACCGCGGTGCAGTATGGCGCCCGTGTGCGGCTGTTCGTAGCCAACAACCGGAGCTACGGCACGATCCGGCTGCACCAGGAGAAGCAGTTCCCCGGACGGGTCGCCGGGACTAACCTGACCAACCCCAACTTCGCCGCGCTGGCCGAGGCGTTCGGCGCGCGCGGGCTGATGCTCGATACACCCCAGGACACGCCGTCGGTGGTCCGCGAGGCGCTCGGCCACAACGGACCGGTCGTGGTGGACGTGCGGACGAGCCTGGAGCACCTGTCAACCTTCTCGACGCTGACGTCGCTCGCGGCGGCGGCCGCCCCGTAAGCGCACTTGCCCTCGCCCCTACCGCAGAGGGAGAGGGAGAAACCGGAGCACCTTCTTGAGCACGACACCGCTCGGACGCCTCGGGCTCGTGGCGGGCATCCTCGCAGTTGGCCTGGCGGGGTCCCCGACCGCGCAGCCACCGGACTTCGAACAGGCCCGTGACGACGCGGTCGAGCTGCTCCAGGCGCTCGTCCGCATCGACACCCGCAGCCCGCCAGGCAACGAGACCCTCGCCGCCGAGTATCTGAAGACCGTGCTCGACGAGGCGGACATCCCGTCGAAAATGCTATCGCTCGACCCGACGCGTGCGAACCTCGTGGCACGGCTGGAGGGCAACGGATCGAAGCGACCGATTCTGTTGATGGCGCACACCGACGTGGTGGGCATCGAGCGGGAAAACTGGACGGTCGACCCCTTCGGCGGCGTCATCCGAGACGGGCATCTGTGGGGCCGCGGCGCGTCGGACGACAAGGGTCAGCTCGCGGCGATGGTGCAGGTGATGCTGCTGCTGCACCGTCGCCAGGTGCCACTGGCCCGCGACGTCATCCTGCTCGCGGAGTCGGGTGAAGAAGGCACCACCGAGGTCGGCATCGACTTCATGGTCGCCCGACACTGGAACGAGATCGACGCCGAGTTCGCGCTGAACGAGGGCGGACGGGTGGGGGCGCCGGACGGCACGGTCGAGACCGTGACCATCGCCACCACCGAGAAGGTGCCGTGGCGCGGCATCAAGCTGGTCGCGCGCGGGACCGCCGGTCACGGCTCAGCGCCACGGCTCGACAACCCGATCGTCCACCTGGCTGCGGCGGTCGCCAAGGTGGGCGCCTACCAGTCGCCGATGCGGCTGAACGAGACCACCCGGGCCTACTTGGAACGGCTGGCGACGATCAGCCCACCGGACGTGGCGTTTTGGTATCGCAATCTGGAGAACCCGCGGTTCAGCGAGATGATTCAGGCGCAACTCCGCGAGGCGGACATCGCCACCAACTCGATGCTCCGCACCAGCATCTCGCCGAACATCATCACCGGCGGCTTCCGGCGCAACGTGATCCCGGCCGAGGCGGAGGCGGAGCTCGACGTCCGCGCCCTACCGGACGAGGACCTCGACCAGTTTTTGACGACCTTGCGCGACCTGATCGACGACCCGGCGGTGGAGGTGACGGCTCCCACCAGCATGCGCCCGGCGGCGCCCCCATCGCGTCTCGACAGCGAGATGTTTCATGCGCTGGAACAGGTCCAGCAAGAGATGTTCCCCGACGCGGTCACGGTGCCGACGATGCTGGTAGCGGCAACCGACTCCGCGCAGCTTCGAGCCAACGGGATACAGGCGTACGGGGTCGGCATGATACGCGACGACCTGAGCGGCGTGCACGGGAACGACGAACGGATCTCGATCGAGGGGCTCGGCCTGTTCGTCGAGTATCTGTATCGGGTCGTGGTCGAGGTGGCTGGCGCTAGCGAGGCTGCGCCTCGCTAGCCGAGCTTTGCTCAGAGCCCCGCTACGCGGGGGCTCGTCTCTTCGAACGGAGACTGTCACCAAACAGACCGTCTGAAGCCTGGGAATCAGGGTCCTCAGTGGACGACCTGATCCTCGGTCGTTTCCTCCATCAGGTCGTCGATCGGCTCGAGATGGGGAATCTCGATGGCGCGTACCGACTTGATCGCCAGCAGCAGAGCCTCGTCAGCCGTGCACGGGATCTCGTCGTCCCGCAGCCGCGTACGCGTCTGCCGTAGCTGGCGGAGAACCTGCGCTCGGTCGAATCGCTGGCCTTCACAATGCTCGCAGAAACCCATGCTGGCTATCCCTTTCGTGGTCGCCCTATCGCGCCGGTCGTGCCAACAGGATGACAGATCCTGTCCGTGAGCGCTAGGTGCGGGTAAGGTGGGTGCGAGAAAACCTGCCGAACGTGAAGGGTAGTGGCAAATGGGTCGGAGGACGTCATGACAGCAAACGAGGTCCGGACCTTTGCCGAGCGGCACATCGAACACTGGAAGGCGCTCGACGCGGCCGCGATAGCCGCCGACCACGCCCCCGATGGGGTGGTCGAGAGTCCGAGTGCCGGCACCCATCAGGGCCACGAGGCGATCTGCAAGGCGCTGCAGAAGTGGTTCGACTCGTTCCCGGACATGCGGTTCCCGACCGAGCAGATCGTGGCCGACGCGGATGCGATGCGGCGGTCATCGTCCTCACCGTCCAGGGAACGCAGCAGGGGGAGTTCTTCGGTGTCCCCGTCACCGGCCAGCACCTGGAGTCTCGGTTGGTCCTGGCCCTGCGGTTCGAGAACGGTCTCATCGCGCACGTTCGACGTCACCCGCGTACTGGCCAGCGTCGGGGTGATCAAGATCAGCCCCTCGTGACCTCCAGACCCCGGTACTCACAACCAAACCCAGCCGTACTCACAACAGGACAGGCCTGCCCCGTCGCTGTGACACAGCGGGTCCCGGTTTTCCTCGGTTCTCTCAGATTTCTTGCCGATCGCCGTTGGCACGTGGCATGCTTCTCGTCATGGTGTCTGCTCGCCTGTACTGCGGGATGAAGGAGTTCGTCATGTACCGTTTGACTGTCGTGTTCTCCAGCCTCCTCCTGATAGCGGTCTGGTCCGCCCCGATCGACGCTGCCGAGGGACAAGGTCGCGCCCGGCGGCGGGGCTCTGGCACGACCCAGACCCAGCGTGCGCCCCAGCGCACGGCGCCACGTGCGTCGTCGCCGCAGCGCACGGCGCCGGCGCGTCGCGCGCCGGCAGCCAGGCAACAGCGCAGCGCGGGGAACGGCGGGTCCGCCAGACGCGCCGCGCCGAGACGCGCCCCCCGGCCCTCCGGCTCGGGACGCGTCGAGAGGGGCCGCGACACCCAGGGAGGGCAGGTCGCTCCGCCCACGAACGCGCGCCGCAGCCGCGTGACGGCGTCGCGGGGGAACCGGACCGGCACCGCCGTGCGACGTGGCGGCCGACCCGATAGCCGGGTCGCCACATCGGGCCCAGGCCGCCGCGGGCGCGGCGGCACCACGATCGGGAGCCAAACCGGCCGCGCGGGAGGCCGCATCACGCGCACCCGCCGAGCCGATCGCTCACGTCAGGGCACGACCCAGATCGACCGACGGCCACCACGCGGACGAGTCGTGGGCTCCGCCGTGCGGCGCCCGCCGCTGTCGTCGAGACCGATCGTCATCAACAACTACGGCGGGCGAGGCGGCAGGGGGTATACAACGTATAGCGGGCGCTACCTGAACGGTGCGCGCCACATCTACGGGACGTCCTTCTACTTCCCCGGCTACAACACCTTCAACATCGGGTTCGGGGTGGGGTACGGCTCCAGCTACTACGACCCGTACGGGTACGGGTACACCCCGTACGGGTACGGGTACACCCCGTACGGGTAC
>DQNS01000078.1 GCA_015659035.1 Acidobacteriota bacterium
GAGTACAGCCCGGGAAGCGAGCTGTTCGTCGTCTACACCGAGGACCGTGATTCGACGCCGTTACGCCCCGACCGGGTCACGGAACTCCGCAACCGCGGCTTCGTCATCAAGTTCAACCGACTGTTCCGGTTCTAGAACCGGAAGCGAATCAGGGTCCAGACCGCCGACAGGAAATCGCGCCCGTTGATCTTTTTCCCATCGGCATATGTCCGCCCGGTATAGGCGATCGGCACCTCGACGATGTCGAGCCCCTGCCGCAACACCTTCGCTGTCAGCTCCGGCTCCACGTTGAAGCGGTCCGACGTCAGGGTCATGCCGGCCACGACGTCCCGCGCGAAGAGCTTGTAGCAGGTTTCCATGTCGGTCAGCGACGCTCCGTAGAGCAGGTTCGTCAACCAGGTCAGAACGACGTTGCCGACCCGTTGCGCAAAGAACATGCGCGGATTGTTCCCCAGGAGCCGCGACCCGAAGACGACCCGTGCTTGGCCTTCGATGAGCGGCGCCAGCAACCGCGAGTAGTCGCGGGGATCGTATTCGAGGTCGCCGTCCTGGATGATGACGCAGTCGCCGGTCACCTCGGCGAGCCCAGTCCGAACCGCTACCCCCTTCCCTTGATTCTTCGCGTGCCGCCGCACCGTCACCCAATCCGGCTGGCGCGTGCCCCACTCCTCGAGCAGCTCGGAGGTGCCGTCTGTCGACCCGTCGTCGACGACGATGACCTGCTTGTCGAGGTCGACCGCCAACACCCGCGCCAGCACCTCGGCGATGGTGGCCTGTTCGTTGAAGACCGGGATGATGATCGAGATTCGCATCGCACGTCAATAGAGGCGCAGCTCGACCAGACGGCTGCCGACCCTCCACAGGTTACGGAGTCACCGTAGGTTACGGAGTCACCGTGACCGTGACGTCGGCTGGTGTGTAGAGATAGCCGTCGTCGGCCATCCCGCGGATGACATAGGTGCCAGGTTCGCTGAAACGGGCGGTCGTCACGATCTTCCCGCCTTCTGGTATCGGCGGGGGGGTCCATCCAGGTGTGTGATCCGCCATCGGCGGAGTGAAGGGATCGAAGGTCACCGTCCCCGGTCCCCGGTACTGAATCCAGGCCAACCGAAGCCCAAGGGCGTTCCGGCGGCCCGGGGGGCGGCTGTTGCGCGCCGGGCGCATCGGCGGCACGCCGTCGTCGGTGATCACGGTGGTCAAATTGAGCGGCTCGCCCACCGCCACGGTGCGCTGATGGCCCTCGATCAGCGCGATCGACGGCACCCGGTTCGCGATGTCCTGGGCTCCGCCGCCACTGCGGTTCATCGCGAGCACCTGCTCATCGATGATCTGTTCCGGTACGAGCCACCCGACCGCCGTGTCGGTCTTCCCATGGGCGGTGACTGTCCACACGAGCTCTTTGTCTCCCCAGTCGGCCGGCACCCTTACTCGCCAGACGACACGTTGTCGCCTGGGGTAGAAGTAGGTTGGCTGTCCCCGATCGACATCCCCCGGCTCGAGGAAGTTGTCCGGCCCGACCGGGATGTTCAGCTCTTCTTCGTAGTTCCGGTTCAGATACCCGAAGACCATATTGAAGCTGCCATCGGTGTTCTGTTCCCACCCTTCGAACACCGGCTGGAGGTTCTGACCGCTGTGATAGGTCTGGGCGGTCGCGTCGGACGTGGCTGCGATGACCAAGACGCACGCGACGACCCCGCCCACAAGTCGGCTGCGTTGGGTCTCGGTGCGACGCTGGACTGTCACCACGGGCTGCTAGTCGTTGGTCAGGCGTTTCCGCTCTGCGAGTTTCTGCTCGAACACAGACTCCGGCATGTGGAAGAAACTCATCCAGGCGAAGCTCATGTCATCGATCGACCGGTTGCCGAACCCGACCCAGTTCTTCGGGTCGGGGTTGTAACGGTTGGCCGCGGTGTTGTCGTGCCAGCCGATGACGTGCAGGATGGTGCCCGCCGGAAGCAGCGGGGCCTGGCCGTCTGCGTAGTTGTAGACGATGTGCCAGCCGAAGTTGTGCCCCGTGCAGCTCAACGTCTCGATGGTGCCACCTGGATGGATGGCTTCGACACACATCCGTTTTCCCCGAATGTGCATGTGCGGCTGGAACGCGGTCACCTGCGTCGGTTCGGGCAGCACGTAGTAGCCATCGCTCCGCACGTTGTCGGCGCCGGCCCGGATGTCGAGCGTGTCGAAGCTGTCGCCGACGTGCCGCGAGATGAGCACCCGGTCGGGCACGTAGCCCTCGGGATAGAACTTCAGGCCGACGCGGGTGCGGTCCGTGATCTCCTCGCCAACGGAGCTGTAGTGCAAGTTGAAACGGATCTGCGTGCCGGCCTTGATGAGACGACCCGTGCCGTCAGGGAAGATGTCGCCGTTCTTGCCCATGGCGTACTCGTTGAGAAAGCCGCCACCCTCTTCCCCGTCTTCTTCTTCCCAGCGCATCGAGGTCGCCACGTGATGCACGACCCGGTAGGCGCCCGCGGACGGCTTGGTCTCAACCGCCTTGATGTAGCGGTCTTCGGTGAGACGCGAGTCCGCCCAGACGTTGAGCCAGTGGTCGGCATCGACGGCCCCGATGGTCTGCTCTTCCGGGATCTCCACAATCCACTCGGGCGTCCCGATCCGCCACTCATCGAGCGCTGCGAGCTGCACGGGAGGTGGCGCGTCGGCCGGATTACCGCGGGGGGACCCGGCGTCCACCCACCTGCCGATCGTGGCAATCTCCTCGTCGGTCAACGACGCGTCTTCTTTGAACGTGCGGACGCCGACATTGCGCTCGATGTACCACGGGGGCATTTCGCGCTGCGCCGTGCGGTCCTTGATGGCCCGCGCCCAGGGCCGAACCTCCTCGTAGGTCAAGAGCGACATCGGCGCGACCGATCCCGGCCGATGGCACTGCTGGCAGGCGCGCTGCATGATCGGCAACACGTGCTTGGTGAACGTGACCTCGACGACGCTGTCCTGGCTGCTCGCCGAAGCACGCCCAGGCGCCGTCAGCACGCCTCCAACGACGGGCAGCACGAGAACCCACGCTGCGAAGCTTTTCCCGTTCATATTCGAGCCTCCACGGACGAACCTTATCATGGCTCTCGATGATGTAGCGTCCCCGGATCCGTTCCCCGACTCTGCTACAGGACCGAGGCCGGTTCAGGGTCTGTGGCGTCTAAGGCAAACAGCCGATGCGAGCCGTGCGCCGATGTGTGCTGACACCCGTCCTTGCGTTGCTGGTGACGTCGTGCGCCGGGGTGGCGCCGCCGACGGCACCCCAGCCGGCGCCCGGAGAGGCGCAGCGCCGCAGACCCGGGCGCCGCCACCGCCGGACTGTTTCGTACCGCCTTGTCAGCCGGGCGCCTCGACGCCCCAAAACAGGAACTCATTCTTGCGCGGCCCCTTAGAACTGGAACAGCCGGTTTATCTTGACGATGAACGCCCGATTCTCGAGCTCCGGGTACGCCAGCGGAGAGAGCGTGTCCCGTTGCTCGTTGTAGACGATGAACAGCTCGCTCCCCGGTTGATACTCCCACCGGAGCCGAATGTTGGTGCTCAAGCCGTTGTTGCTCGAGTTGTACTGGACGAGTGCGCTCACAAACGTGGCCGGATTGATCGTGTAGGTCGCGCGAGTCGTGACGAGTTGGGTCGAGAAGCTTCCCTGGGGCAGGTCGATCCAGTTGAACGACAGGCCTGGATCGATCGAGAACTGTGGCGTGAGCTCGATCCGTCCGCTGAACGATCCAGCACCCCCAAACCCAAGCGCCGTCTTCGTGCCGCCGTAGAAGGCACCGTGCTCGACGAACATGGACCCGAACATCCGCCGCTGCTGGCCGAACCTAATAGACGTACGAGCGTTCCAGAAGTCGTACCCGCCAACCGGGATGGTGATGTCCGGCGCGATCGTGAACGGCGCTTTAAGGAAGTCGTACGTGGTGGTGTAGGACACGTCGATCGTATCGCTGCTCTCGAATTCGGTTAGGAACTGCCCGCGCGCCTCCCGCGTTTCGACGATCCCTGCCGCATCCGAGATGTAGGTGTACGAACCCTCCCACGTGAACTTCCGGACCGCCTCGATCGCGCGAGGCCGGGGACTGAACCGGACCAACCCCTGGCTCTTACGGAAGTCGTCCCGGCGCACGAACCCGACCGCCGGCGAAAACTGCGCATCGACGAACAGGTGCTCGGCCGTCACCCCATACCGGTCCCCGTTGTACCGGAACGCACCCTGATAGCTCGTATCCTGCCCATCGCGCCCCGTGGTGCGCGTCGTTGCCCAGTAGGAGTTGATCGCCACGTTCTCGTAGAAGGCGAACGTCGCGTCGGCCCCGTAGGTTTGGCTCGTCCCGGGGCGGTCCGCCAGGGCTGAGCGGTTGGTCACGATTGCGCCGATGCTACTCCGGCGGAGCACGTCACCCTTGATGCGGGCCACCGCGAAGTTCGTCGTCACCGCGCCGCTCACCGGCTCGTCGTCGGCCTGGATGTTGATCAGCCCGAGGCTGAACCGGCCGACTCGGCCGGTCAGCCGCCCTCCGGCGATGATCGGCACTTCCCGCCCCTCGTTCAGGCCGATTCGCCGACTGTAGAACATGACCGGGGTGTCGCCCCTCCGACCGGACGAGCCGCCGAAACCGAACGTGCCTTGGTTCTCGAGAAAAAACTCCCGTTTCTCGGGGAAGAACAGGCTGAAGCGGGTGAGGTTGACTTGCTGCTCGTCGGCCTCGACCTGCGCGAAGTCGGTGTTGAGGGTGAAGTCGGCGGTCAGGTTCTGCGTGACCCCGTACTTGAGGTCGAGGCCGACGTTGCCACCGAATGCGTTCGAGACGGCCGGTGAGGCGTTCACATCCGAGCTGACGTCGCCGATCACGTAGGGCTTGATCTCGATCGGACGCCCGCGTGCCGGCACCTCGAGCCCCACCAGGGTCGCCGACCGCGACACCTGGAAGATCGCCGTTTGGCCAAGCGAAGGATCCAGGGGGGTCAGAAACGCGGTCTCGTTCTTGTGCCGCACGCGGCGCCTCAGCTGAAGGCCCCACACCTGCGACCGCCCCGGGCGATAGCGCATCGACTTGAACGGGAACGCCGCTTCGAACAACCAGCCGCCCTCGAACCGCCCTGTCTCGAGTGTCCACACGGGGTTCCAGTCGCGGTTGTAGTTGCGCTCGTTGCTCACCTGGCCGTCGGCCCGGGCGCCGATCGGGCTGACGGTGAAGAAGAGCCCGTTCCGTCGATCGTAAAACGTGTCGAGGAGAATCCCGACCCCCTCGTTTTGCGAGAGGTTGGCGCTGTCACGGCGCATCTCGTTGATCACCCACTCGGACTCGGGCGCCGCATCCCACAAGCGAGCCACGATGTAGAGATTCGTGTCATCAAAGAACACCCACGCCTCGGTTCGCTCGGTCGCCGGCGCCCCCGCCGAGGGCTCCATCTGAATGAACCCGCCAAATGACGGAACCGTCTGGTAGACCGCCTCGTCGAGCGCGCCGTCGACGACGAGTGACTGGACCCTGACGGCCCGTACCGTGGCGCCACCGTTCTCGTTGCGCGAGATCGTCTCGGGCGCTACGGGCGGCGGCGGGCCATCGATGAGGATCCCTGGAGGAGGTGTGAAGCCGACAGCGTCCGACGTCTCCGTCCCGATCGGGACCCCTGGCGCAGGAGCATCCCTTGGAGTCGACAGCTCGCCGGTAGTCGGGACGCGAGACGCTCCGGACGCTGCGAACCGGTCGCTTCCGGGTGCCAGACCGTCGCGTATCTGCGCGACGAGCTGATCCTGTAGTGCGAAGAGCTCGCCTACCAGCCCGTCGATCTTCGCTGTTCGGACAACCCCGGCTGTAGCGACCTCGACGACACGCGCCGTGATCCGGAGGCGGTCCCCGATTCGCTGATACGCCCCGACTACGATCCATGATGCCCCGAGCCGGCGACCGACCTCCATGGCCGCGCCGTCCCCGCCGTTGGTCGCCTCACCCCTAACCAGCGTGGCACGCGCCGCGGCTGCCGACTCCAGTCCGACGACCGACAGGCCAGCCACACCTGCAAGATCGGAGGCGACCGTCTCGGCAATCCCGGCGCCGATCCAGTCGTCCGCGGCGGCCCGGGAGATGTTGGTGAACCGGAACAGCGCGACGCGTGCCGGCCCGTTGCCAGCGGCCGCGCCACTGTCCTGTGCAGCCTCCTCAGGCCGAGCGCCGGCGGTCGTAGTGCGACGTAGATCCGAGTCGCCGGCCGGCTCTTGAGCGTCGAGCCGGACCGCCGAACCGACCGCCAAGGCCAGGATGACGGCAGAGAGAAACACACGGCGCAACAGGTACGTCATCGGCCTTCGCTGTGACTTGCGCGGCTGCGCGGCCACGCCACCGGATAGCCTCGGCGGCATCGTCTGGGACTCCCCAGCCGCTCTCGTGGCACATCGCGAGGGCATATTGCGACTCGGCGTGTCCCTAGTCGGCCGCAGGCTGAACCACCGGACCGACTCGCCCCAATCCCACGCGATACCGATGCCGAGGCTGTACATCAGGCCGAGGTTGAAGTGCGCGTCGGCGTGTCCCTGCGGGCAGGCCCCACTCTACCGCTGACTGGGAGGGCGTTCAACGCCGGGGTGGCCGTCAGGACCTCTTGCAGCCGGATACGCGCTCCCTGCCAAGAGGCGCACCGGTAGGCCGTGCGGGCACTGCCCTCCGCAGCGCCTTCCCGGTATCCAGACCGCTGTTTCGATATAATGAGCCACTTTCCGTGGCCCTCAGCCCCGACCGGCAGTATCTGACCGAGGAGCAACGTAGGCAGGCGGGATGCAGCGCCGGTCGAATGCAGCTGGACTTTCACCACGGGCTGCTCGGCCATTACGACGTCTGGTTCGAGGCACTCAAAGCGCGGGTGCCGGTTCCGTAGATCATGGGCGAAATACTCGTCATCATCGTCATCGTCCTGCTCGTGTTCGGCCCCATGCTCCTCAGGGCACGGAAGAAATGAGGGTGGTTCGCTGAATGCCGCTGCACTCCGGCACCTCGATCACGAAGAATCCGAGTGTAGACGCCCATCCTACCGCTGGCTGGCAGGGGGGGTCATTACATCCGCCGCCGGCTGCGGTGCCGGCTGTTGGGGGGGGGCTCTAATATCTGCTATCGTCGTACCCTCTGGTTGCAGGCGGAACCGCTTGGAGGCTACTGTAAGGCGGAGTCCGTGTCGCTCTGGGAGGTATCTGCGATGAACGCCACGTGTCGTATGAGTCTGCAGGTTGCGGCTTCGTTGGGTCTCCTGATGTCAGTCAGCCTGAGCGCCCAGTCGGCAGCCCCGGCGGCGGGCGAGGTGACGTTCGCGAAGGACATCGCGCCGATTCTCCAGCGAAGCTGTCAGACGTGCCATCGGCCCGCATCGGTGGCGCCGATGTCGCTTCTCACGTACGACGAGGTGCGCCCGTGGGCCCGCGCCATCAAGATGCGGACCGGCCTCCGGAACCAGCGTGGTGCAATGCCGCCCTGGTTCATCGAGCGGGACATCGGCATCCAGCATTACAAGAACGACCCCTCGCTGAGTGAGGAAGAGATCGAGAAGGTCGCGCTCTGGGCCGACAGCGGCGCGCCGCTCGGGAATCCGGCCGACCTGCCGCCCCCGCTCGTGTTCGGCGACCAGAGCGAATGGTCGATCGGAGAGCCGGACCTCATCCTGGAGTCGGCTGAAGTGATCGTCCCGGCGTCAGCCCCCGACAGGTGGACCAACCTCGGCACCATTCCGACTGGGCTCACGGAAGACCGCTACGTGGCGGCCGTCGAGGTCAAGGAATTCAACGACATCCCCGCGGACGGCTCGGGCGATACTGTTGGTGGGCGATACGTGTTCCACCATATGACCTACGCCTCCGTTGTGCCCAACGGGGCCGATGGCGAAGGCACGACGCGGTTCCCCGTCCACGAGGTCGGCCGTAACGCGGACATTTTCCCCGACAGCGCCGGGAGGCTCCTCACTGCCGGGTCGGCGCTGGAGCTTGAAACGGGGCACCTCCACTCCAACGGCCGCGAGACCCGAGCGCACCTGAAGTTCGCCTTCAAGCTGCACCCGAAGGGATACGAGCCGGAGATCAAGCACGCACGGACGTTCGTGGGTAACGGGGTCGACATCGACATCAGACCGAACCAAGGCGACCAAGAGCTCCATGCCTACCGCGTGCTGGAGGAACACACCAAGATCGTGTCGTTCGAGCCGCACCAACATGCCCCCGGCATGCGCATGTGCGTGGAGGCGATCTGGGGTCACAGCATCGAGACGCTGAGCTGTGCGGGGTACGACCACAACTGGGTGAAGCAGTACATCTACGAAGACGACTACGCCCCGCTGCTGCCGAAAGGGACCATCCTGCACATCATCGGCTGGCTGGACACGACAGCCGCCAACCGCAATGTCGCCGACCCGAGGAACTGGTCGGGTGGCGGTCGCCGGTCCGTCGCCAACATGTTCATCGACCTGGGCGAGGCGCTCGAGCTCACCGACGAGCAGTTCGAGCGGGAGATCGCCGAGCGACGCGAGCGGCTGGGGCTGACGCCGAACGACCACCTCATCGGGTGTCCCCTGTGTTTGGTCGAGTTCCCGTCGCAGGTCCGCGCGACGAACGACCAGCAATAGCCCGCGCGGCCCGGGGAACCAGGACGACGGGTGATGGCGAACCGCTTCCGATGGCTGCTCGTAGTGCTGACCCTCCTGCTGTCGTTCCCGGTGGGGGGCAGCGGCCAGACCCGGTTCACCTACTCGAGGGGCCAGAGCATCTCCCCGGCCTATGAGGGGTGGTGGCAGAACCCGGATGGGTCGTACACCCTGTTCTTCGGCTACATGAACTCGAACTGGGCAGAGGAGCTCGACGTGCGTATCGGGCCCGACAACAACATCGAGCCCGGGGGGCCCGACCGGGGGCAGCCGACGCATTTCTACCCGCGCCGCAATATGTTTCTGTTCACCGTCCAGGTTCCAGAGGACTTCGGCGAGCAGGAGCTGGTCTGGACGCTCACGACCAACGGGAAGACCGAACACGCGTACGCCACACTCCGAACCGACTACCTGCTCGACCGGCAGACCATTGCCACCGAGATGGGCGCCAACTTCGGTCGCGTCAGGGACGAATGGCGCACGAACGAGCCTCCGGAGCTCAGCCTCGCCGTCGACCAGCCTCGACGCGTCCGCGTGGGTGAGCCGCTGGCGCTCGTGGCGTTTGCCAGCGACGACGGGAAACCATCGGGAGCATACCAGCCGCCCGCGGTGGAGCCCGGGAAGCCGCACCCCGCGTACAGGCCGCCTCGGCAGATCGTGCCGGGCAACCCGCCAGGGCTCCGGTTCTCGTGGATCGTCTACCGGGGCGACGCCTCGCGGGTCGCCTTCAGCGTCCCGCAACTGAAGACCTGGCAGGACACCCGCGTCTACTCCAACTCGCCGTGGTCGCCGCCATACATCCTTCCTGCGGTGCCCCCGGAAGGGAAGTGGGAAGTCGAGGCGACCTTCGACGAGCCCGGGACGTACGTGCTCCGCGCCGTCGCCGGCGACGGCGCCCTGCTCACGAGCGAGAACCTCACGGTCACCGTGACCCGCTGACCGCCCTAGCGCCCGCCGGATGCTATCCATTCCGGAAACGCACCTGAGCATCCTGCTCGGAGGCGACGGGGGCTTGCGGTTGGGCGAAATGATCGCGCTTAAGTGGACTGACGTCGATCTGGGGAAGCGTCAGATGTGCATCCAGCGGTCCGACTGGAACGGTCACGTGACGACGCCGAAGAACGCACGGCTCCGGCACATTCCCCTCACCGTCCGACTGGCCACGGCGCTCCGGGAGCACCGACATCTGAGACGTCCATTGGTGCTGTGCGACCAGAGGGGCCAGCCCATCTGTCGTCGGACGTTGCAGAACTGGGTGCGGCGGGCAGCGCGGCGGGGCAGAGTCCAGAACAGCGGGGTCCACGTGCTCCGGCACACGTTCTGCTCGCACCTGGCGATGCGGGGTGCCCCGGCGCGGGTTATTCAGGAGTTGGCCGGCCATGCCGACCTCTCGACGACGCAGCGCTACATGCACCTCAGTCCGGCGGCCCTCGAGGGCGCGATCCGGCTCCTCGATCAGCCCGTTTCTGATCTCGTGCGGGGAGACATTGTGGAGACGACGGATCCCAGATCGGTAAGTGCTGTGGAGAGAACAAGATAAATGGCGGTGAGGCAGGGATTCGAACCCTGGGAGGAGGATAAAGCCCCCTCAACGGTTTAGCAAACCGCC
>DQNS01000002.1 GCA_015659035.1 Acidobacteriota bacterium
CGTGACGGCCATGCCGCTGGCGTCTGCGCCGGTTGCTCTCGCCGGGGACAGACAGACCACGACCCGGTCAGCGAACGGCCTCGCCTTGTAGATCTGTGCCGCCAGATCGCCGGTCTCCTCCACCAGCTGCCAACACCCGAGCCACGGCAGCCACGATGAGTCGACCGGCACCGCCGGTTGGTTCTGGCCGGCGCCGGCCGTTGCGGCGCTGGCCCCCACGAGGAGACACATGGTCGTCAGCAGGAGGGCGACCGCCAGCGCGCGGCGGCCGCTGTGGTGTGCGGTCTGCCTGAACGTCAATCGTTCGGTCAATCCTCTGATCATGGCAAGTCCTCGCCTGCGTAGTGGAAGGGACCGAGCCGGCGGTGGAGCTGTTCCGCCTTCCCTGTCGCTCGACTCCTCGTCAGAATACGAACTCGATTCCGGCGGTCACCTGGAAGCCATTGAGATCGATGTTATCAAACCCGACGAAGTCCTGAGACAGCGGCGTGTCGGCCCAGACATACCGTGCCTCGATGCCGACGAACAGCTTCCGTGTCAGGTTGACGCTGGTGCCCGCAAAGACATGGCCGCTCGCCGTCCAACCGCTCGATTCCAGCCTGTCGGAGAAGATCGAATAGTCGATGAAATCGACGAAGTCGCCGAACTGCGTGAACCGATACCACTGTGCACCGCCCCCGGCGCCAACGTAGGGCGCGAAGCGGTTCGGGACCCACGCGAACCGACCGACCTCGCGCCCGCGCGGTATCAGCCAGAAACGCAGGCTGCCACCCACCAGCGACTGCATCAGCTCCGTCGTCTGGACGATCGGCAGATCGGCGGTGTCGACGAAGTCGCGATACTCCGATGCGATAGCGGAGCCGCTGAAACCGACCTCCGCCAGGACGTCGAGCCTGGGCCCGATCGACAGGCCGGCCTCCAACCGGAACATGCCGGTGTCGAAGTCCCCCTCGTCCACCGTGAGGAGGTCGCGCGTGAAGTCGAAGATGCCGCCGCTTTGTGACGCGACGAGCCAACCCCACGCCACTCCCACGACGCTCCGCGGGCGGCCGAACAGGAAATCCGGGGCAGACTGACGTCCCGGTTGCCCGGCAGTCACCCCGGATGTCTCGGGCGCGTCGGGCTCGCTGTCGGCGGCTCGAGCCGTCCCGGGGGTGGCCAGTGTCGCCAGCACGGCGACGAGACACGCGATGGGTGGGGGATGTTGGAACACCGGAAGCCTCGACATGCTACGTCTTCCCTCGTGGTCACGACGAGTCTATTCATTCATGTGTCGTGGTACGGTAGCAGGGATCGTACCATCGTTGACCCCGTCATGGGCGGGGCGATGTGCGCACCGGGCGTCACCTGGGGATGACACCAGTGTCCTCGAGACGGGCAGGTCGTTGAAGCGAGCGCTCCGGTTTCTTCCCAATCCCTTTGAGAGAGGGCCGGGGTGAGGGGCAGGCCGCGAGCCACGGTCATCCGCACCGACACGACCATGACATCGAAGATCGCACGACCACTCGACTTGCTGCGGCTCGTCGGAGGGGTCGTGCTGCTGGTGCTCGGTCTCATTGCGGTCGTGCCGTCGCCGAACGATTGGGTCTGGCTGCTGGGTGTGCTCGTGACCGAGGGTGGGCATTGGGCGCTCGTCGCCTGTCTGCCCCTGTTCGCGCCGGGGTGGCGGCGCACCCGTCTCAGCCGGGCCGGGGTGGGGCTCGGTCTGCTGGGGACGCTGCTGCTGCTGACGCCGCTGGCCCGCGCGGTGGCCTTCAGTCGCGAGCTGCCGGGGGCGCTCGAGACGCGGTTTGCCGTTCTCGGCTCGATGACGCCCGTCGTGTTCCCGCGCCCTGCGTCCCTGGTTGTGCGAAGTCTCTTCATCGGCGTGTCATCGCCAGCGGTGCGGGTTGAAGACCACCTGTTCGCCAGCATCGACGGGCAGGAACTGCGGCTCGATCTGTATCGTCCTGCCGAGGACCACGCGCCGCTGCCGGGGGTGATCGTCATCCACGGCGGGTCGTGGCAGAGCGGTAGCCGGAAGGATTTTCCGGCGCTGAACCGGTATCTGGCCGCGCGCGGCTACGTGGTTGCGGCGGTGAGCTACCGGTTCGCTCCGCGGTTCCGATTTCCCGCGGCGCGCGACGACGTGGCCGCCGCGATCACGTTTCTCAAGCGCAACGCCGAGCGGCTGGGGCTCGACGCCAGCCGGTTGGCGCTCGTCGGGAGGTCGGCGGGCGGACAGCTCGCGCTGGTCGTGGCCTATACGGCACGCGACCCGGCCATCAGGGGCGTCGTGTCCTACTACGGGCCGGCGGCGCTGCGATGGGGTTACGCCAACCCGGCAAAGCGGTCGATCATCGACTCGAGCGGCATTCTCGACGCGTATCTGGGCGGACCACCCCGGACCCACGGGGCGCAATATGATGCGGCATCTCCGCTGAGTCACATCGGTCAGGGCGCGCCACCCACACTGCTGATCAACGGTCTACGCGATGAGCTCGTCTCGCCGTTTCATGGAGAGTTCCTGTCGGACCGGCTGCTTCGGGCGAACGTACCGCACCTGTTCCTGCGGCTGCCCTGGGCCTCGCACGGGTGCGACTACGTTTTCAGCGGGCCCTGCGGGCAGATCACGACCTACGCGGTCGAACGCTTTCTCTCGGCGGTGCTGTGACCAGTTTCGACGCCACCCGCCAACGATGGCGACGTATAATCCACAGTGTCCGTAGACCATCAGCCCGATCATTCGAGGAGCATCCTGATGAAGCAACTGTGTGCCGTCGTCGTCACCCTGCCCCTGCTGTTCGTCGGCGCGCCGGCCGAAGCGCAGTTCGACAGCGTCGGCGCGCTGGATTTCCAGACGTCCGGCTCACCCCAAGCGCAGGAGCATTTCCTCAGAGGGGTTGCCATTCTCCACAGCTTCGGCTGGAAGCAGGCGATCGTGGAGTTCCAGGCCGCGCAGCGGATCGAGCCTGACTTCGCGATGGCGTACTGGGGCGAATCGCTCTGCTACAACCATCCGCTGTTCAACGAGCAGGACGGCGAGTCGCCGCGCCAGGTCCTTGCCCGTCTGGCGCCGACGCGGACCGAACGGCTGGCCAAGGCGCCCACGGAGCGGGAGAAAGGGTTCCTCGAGGCGGTCGAGATCCTGTGGGGCGAGGGTGAGTGGCGCGACAACCGGGTCGCCTACATGGAGGCGATGGACCGGCTCTACGAGCGGTATCCGGACGACGACGAAGTGGCCACCTTTACCGCCGTTGCGACGCTCAGCGCGGCACGGGCGATGAACGACCGTAGTTTCCGGTACGAGATACGGGCCGGCGCGATCGCGCTGAAGGTGTTCGGCAAGAACCCGGACCATCCGGGGGCGCCCCACTACGCGATTCATGCGTTCGACGACCCGACGCATGCCCCGTTGGCGTTGCCGTCGGCGCTCCGCTACGCCGAGATCGCGCCGGCGGTGGCGCACGCGCGGCACATGCCGACGCACATCTTCATCCAGCATGGCATGTGGGACTACGTCTCGAATCATAACCAGTTCGCCTATGAGGCCGCCCGGGCCTTGTGGGAGCCGGGTGACAGCGTGGGTGACACCGTGCACCCGCTCGACTGGGGGCAATACGGCGATCTGCAGCGCGGTGACTACGCCAAGGCCCGGATCTGGATCGAGCGGCTGGAGATGGTGGCCCGGGAGAGCGACGGCCAGGCGCGGGCGATGAGCAGTCAGCCGCTGCTGAACGCTCGCTACGTGGTCGAGACCGAGGAGTGGAAGACGCTGCCGGTGAGGGACGACTCGTCGGCGCACGAGCTGCTGGCGACCGGCATCAGCGCCGTCAAGACCGACGACCTCACGACGGCCGAGCAGGCCGAGGCGAAGCTGAAGACGATGGCCGAGGGTGACAGCCCGGCCAACCAGATCATGTATCGCGAGGTGGCGGCGCTCGTCCGTCTGGCCAGAGGTCAGGGTGACGCTGCGATCGCGCTGATGGACGAGGCGGTGGAGATCGTCGAAGGGATGCGTTTGCCGAACGGCGCTGCTAATCCTGTCAAGCCGCCCTATGAGCTCTACGGGGAGATCCTGCTCGAGCTCGATCGGCCCGCCGAGGCCGTGACGCGGTTCGAGACCTCCTTGCAGCGGATGCAGGGCCGCGCCCGATCGCTCTTGGGGCTGGCGCGCGCGGCGGCTCGAAGTGGCGACCGGGCGACCGCGGCCGAGCAGTACGCGAAGCTGCTGTCGAACTGGCAGGGACACGACGACTTACCCGGCTACGGTGAGGCCAGCCGCTTTGTTCGGCAGAGCAACGACCAGTAGAGCGACCACAGGTCGACGGCCAGGAATGTGAGGTTCTTCTTGACCGGTCCCGTAGGCAGGACGCTGAAGACCGCGAGCGGTTGACAGGCGGATCGCCCGATCAGACGATTTTGGATCGTGGCCAATATCGTCGTCGTCGGCAGCATCAACACCGACATGGTCGTACGCGCGCTGCAGTTGCCTCGCGCGGGTGAGACTGTGCTCGGCGGCGACTTCACCCAAGGAGCCGGCGGCAAGGGGGCCAACCAGGCTGTGGCGGCGGCACGCGCGGGTGCCGCTGTCGCGATGGTGGGGTGTGTCGGGGACGATCAGCGTGGACGCGATGCCGTCGACGGGCTGCGTCGGGAGGGCGTCGAGGTTTCGCAGATCCATCGTCTGTCCGAGGCGGCGTCCGGGGTGGCGCTGATCGTCGTCGACGCCGATGGGCAGAACTGCATCGCGGTCGCGCCCGGCGCCAACGCGTGTCTGACACCGGCGATGATGCACCACGCCGAGCCGTTGCTCGCGGCGGCCGAGGTCGTGCTGGTGCAGTTGGAGGTCCCGCTCGACGCGGTCGTGGAGACGGCAACCATCGCGTCTGGCCACGGCGCACGGGTCATTCTCGACCCGGCGCCGGCGCAACCGTTGCCGGACGCGCTCTGGAGGCATCTGGCCCTCATCACACCCAATGTCACCGAGGCTGCGGCACTGACCGGCCGCGAGATACGTGACCAAGGGGATGCCCGGGCGGTGGCCGGTCTCCTCCTCGAGCGCGGGGTGGAGTCGGCCATCGTGACCCTCGGGGCGGATGGGGTCCTCGTGGCCACCCGGCAGGCCCAGATTGTGATCGGGGGGCTCGCGGTGGAGACGGTCGACACGACGGCGGCTGGTGACACGTTTGCCGGCGCGCTGGCCGCGAGACTGGTTGAGGGAACGAACCTGGTTGACGCGTCCCGGTTCGCCAACGCCGCCGCGGCCGTGGCGGTGACACGTATGGGCGCGCAGCCGTCGGTGCCCACCCGAGACGAGATCACTCGCATGCTTGCTGAGATGAGCTGACGTCGGTTGCGGCGGCGCGATCGGCCAGCCAGGCCGCTAGTGTCCAGCATCAGCGGAAGGTAAAGCGCCTTCCTGGTGGGGCATTCCGCCTGGGCGTCGTTGCAGCCAGGCGGAATGCAGCGCCGGTCGAATGCGAGTAACTGGCGCTGCCAGTGAACAGGCCGGCCACCTCGAGACGGATGATGTCACCCAGATGCCCCTCGACCCGCCACAGCGGCACGAACGGCCCCCATCAGCAGACATACCGCTTCCGATCCGGGTCGATCGTGAGGTTCGCCAGCTGGACGATCTGCCCGAGCGCCAGACCGCCGACACCCAGCAACTGCTCAACATCGCGATCACACCGTGACCGCCCCCGCCCGGGGCCAACGCCTCACCGCCAGTCGTCGATGGCGTAGACCCCCGCGCGGTGGTAGCCCGGTTCGTTCGGCCGGTGCATGCAGACACCGTGGATCTGGGTGCGGAAGTCGGCGCGGCGCATCGCGCGGTAGGCTTCGTCCCGCGCCAGACTGATGCCGGCGTCCACGCGGGCCAGGCCCCGGGCGCTGGCGAGACCGATACAGGCGCCAAGCAGACGGTCGAACCGGTCCCTCACGCCAGGTCCCGGCCGCGCCGCTCCGAACTTCACGTAGCAGCCGCCCGTCCCCGCCTCCGTGTCGGCGCCCAGGTGACAGACGCCGAACGCGCCCAGCCGGGCGCCATCCCACACCAGGACCGTGTCGCCCAGCTGTTGGGTGGCCACGGCCCGGATCTCGCGTTCCAGGTCCAGCCCGTCGTGGAGCGCGGAGGTCAGCTCCCGGCACTGTCGCAGCACGTTGGTTTGGTCATCCGGTGCGACCGACGAGTAGAGGTCGGGTGCCTCGGCGTCGTGTTCCTCCACCGGTCTGGACATGATGGCGGTCAGGAAGCGGGGCCAGAAGCCGAACTTCTGATAGAGCGCGATGTGTTTCGGACTGTGGGCGAAGGTATACAAGCCTAGGTGGGTGGCGTGCCGGGCGGTGAACAGCTCCAGCGTCGGTTCGAGCAGACGCGAGGCCACGCCGCGGTTCCACAGCTCTGGGGTCACCGTCAGGGGGCCGAAGAAACCCACACTGCCCCAACCGGTCACCAGATTCGAGCCGACGACCTTGCCGTCGACCACGGCCGCCAGCGCCGAGGTGGGGTCGGCGCGCCACCGGGACCGCACGTAGTTGCGGTCCGCCATGAACCGGTCCGGATCGGGCGCTCCGAGGAACGTCCCGAACGCCCGCCGCATCACGGCGGTGGCTGCCACAAGGTCCGATTCGCGCAACGCGCGCACCTCGACGGCCGGCGTGTCGGTCCTGGGTGAGTCTGAGTCTGCCATCAGGCTCTTAGTAGCATGGGAACCACGAGCCGACGAACTCCGTCCTGACCTCTGTGGAGCTGGGCCCAGCCGAAGCACGCAGGCGACACCGGTATTGTAGGCCTCGGGGTCGGCCCCCCGGCTCACGATAGAATGTAAGGACCCGGGTCCTAAAGGTCCGCGCAAGAATAAGTTTCCGTCATCCAGGTGACGCACTCGGAGGTGAACGCCTCCTCCGGGCGCCGTGTGATCCAGCTGCGCGACGGCTGGGTCGTGAAAGCGTAGCAGTTGAGTCCATGACCGACACGGGTCCGCTCCGGCGGATGGCCGACTTCGATCTGACGGAGACGCAGCGACAGGTGCGGGCCGCGGTGCGCGAGTTCGCCGAACGCGAGATCCTGCCCAGCGTCGAGCAACACGAGCGCGAGGGTCGCTATCCGCGCGAGGTGATCGCGCGGCTCGCGCCGCTGGGCTATCTCGCGCCGTTGATCCCCGAGGCCTACGGCGGTTCGTTCATCGACGTGGTGACCTATGGCGTCGTCTGCGAGGAACTGGCCCGGGTGGACTGGGTGGTCGCGTCGGCGGTGTCTGTCGCCAACTCGCTCGTCGGGGGCTCGATCCTGCGGTCCGGCACACCCGAACAACGCCAGCGGTGGCTTCCTCCGTTGGCGAGCGGGGCGATCCTGGCGTCAGCCTGCCTCACCGAGCCCAGTGGCGGAACCGACCTGGCGGCCATACGGACCCGGGCGACCCCAGTGGATGGAGGCTGGCGGTTGACCGGCAGCAAGGTGTTTATCTCGCACGCGGCCGAGGCCGGCATCTTCCTCGTCGCGGCCACGATCGACCCGTCGCGGCGGCATCGCGGTGTCACCATCTTTCTTGTGGACCCGTCGACCGATGGCATCGAGGTCAGCCCGTTGCCGATGCGTACGCTGCAGCGCGACAACCTCGCCGAGGTGCGATTCGACGACGTCCACGTGGACCACGAGGCGGTGCTTGGCGAGCCCGGTCGCGGGTTCCCGATCCTCGGCGCCGCCCTGGACATGGGCCGCTTCTCGGTGGCCGCCCGATGTGTCGGCCAGGCCCAGCGGGCGATCGATCTGACGCTGCCCTACGCTCGTGAACGCCACGCGTTCGGACAGCCGATCGGCGAGTTCCAGATGGTGCAGCAGAAGATCGCAGACATGATCTGCCGGACCGAGGCGGCGCGCGGGCTCGTCTACCGGCTGGGCCGCATGAAGGATGCCGGCGTGGAGCGGTGCTCGATGGAGGCCTCGATGGCCAAGCTGCTCGCCAGCGAGGCGGCGACACAGAACGCGCTCGACGCCATCCAGATACACGGCGGGTACGGGTTCTCGGCGGAGTACGAAGTGGGCCGGTTGCTGCTCGAGGCGAAGACGCTGGAGGTGGGCGAAGGGACGAGCGAGCTGCACCGCAAACTGATTGCGGAGTTTGGTCTCGGGATCCGCCAGAGCTAGACGTCTTCCGAACGAAATGACCTAAGTACGTTGTTCATTGACTTTCGCCTACTTTCGCCTCGCAAGTGTGAACAACGTGCCTGGACACAACAACTAGTCCACCCGGATGCTTCGCAGAAACGCGGCGAACCGATTGTTCCAGCGGGCAACCGTGCGGTCCGGGCCGGTCAGCTTGAAGAAATACGGGCCGATCGGGGTTTCGACGACGGCCGCCATCAGGCGGAAGTTCGGTTTGCTGAGACGTGTGGCCGACCCTGGGCTGACGGCCGCGACGTAGATACCGGACACGTCGAGCATCGTCACCGCAAGGCCGTTGGTCTCGAACCCCGTCGTGGACGCCACCTCGAACGAGGACCGTCCATCCGGCTGTTCCATTTGGCCGATCCAGCGCTGGAGGTTGGCCTCGACGCTGCCCCCGCTGCCGCCGAAATGGAACACGACGAGCTCGGCGTCCTCGGCGTCCCCTGGGACCCTGGGCAGCCGGAACTCGGTCACTCGCATCGGCGACTCGGAGGGCTGTTCGATCCAGTCGTCGGGTGCGTCGTAATGCAGGACCGGTTGCCCGACGGCCGAACCGGCCGTGGCGAGCAGCAGCAAGGCGAGCGTGGTGCGAATCATCGGCTCGCGATCGTACCACGCGGGACGTGTATCACGGGCTGCTCGCCTCCGAAGTATGATGATCATGACGACGCAGCATCACATACAGACCACCGGACAGGGAGACGTGCACGACATCACCGCCGTGGTCGCGCGGGCCGTGTCCGAGTCCGGTCTGTCGAGCGGGATCGCGACGACCAGCGTCGTCGGGTCGACCGCCGCGGTGACAACCATCGAGTGCGAGCCAGGGGCGGTCTCGGATCTGAATCGTGTACTCGAACAGCTGGCGCCACGCGACGGCCACTACGCACATCACACGCGCTGGGGGGATGACAATGGGTCGAGTCACGTACGCGCGGCGCTGCTGGGGCCCTCGCTCACGCTCCCCTTCGAGCGGCAGCGGCTGGTCATTGGGACCTGGCAGCAGATCATCCTGATCGAGTGCGACACCCGTCCGCGACGGCGTCCGTTCGTCGTCCAGATCATGGGCGAGTAGGCCCAAGGTCGCTAAGGGCCGTAAGGCAATAACAGTGTCATTCTGGCAGCCGATGCATCCCGCCCAACTGCGCTGCTCGTCGCGTACATACTCCCGGTATGCGCGCTTCTCGCGTCTGGCCGGCCGGGCGCCTCGACGTCCAGAGATGCCACTGTGACTTCCTTCCGACCCTAAAGTAGGTGCTCCGGTTTCTCCCTCTCCCCCTGGACCATGCTGGACTACACGAAGCACACCCTTGAGAACGGGCTCGACGTCATCGTGCACGAGGACCACCGGTGTCCCATCGTGGCGGTCAACCTCTGGTATCACGTCGGTTCCAAGAACGAGCAGCCGGGCCGGACCGGTCTGGCGCACCTGTTCGAGCATCTGATGTTCGAGGGGTCTGCGCATCACGACAGCGGCTATTTCACGCCGCTGCAGCAGGCGGGCGCGGCGCTCAACGGCTCGACTAGCTGCGACCGCACCAACTACTGGGAGGTCGTGCCGACGAGCGCGCTCGATCTGGCGCTGTGGCTGGAATCCGACCGGATGGGTTACCTGTTGCCGGCCTTGACCGCGGCCAAGCTCGAGAACCAGCGGGAGGTCGTGCTGAACGAGCGCCGGCAGCAATACGAGAACCGCCCGTATGGCATGGCGCTGATGGTGTTGATGGCCGCGTTGTTTCCGCCCGGCCATCCGTATCACGGGACCACCATCGGTGAGCCCGCCGATCTGCAAGCGGCCACCCTCGAGGAGGTCCACGCGTTCTTCCGCACCTACTACCACCCAGGCAATGTCTCGCTGACAGTGGCCGGGGACGTGGAGACCGGGGATGCGCTCGCGCGGGTGCGGCGATACTTCGAGGAGATCCCGGCTGGCCCGCCGATACCGCCGGTCGTGGTTGGTGCAGAGCACGTGACGCGGAACCTGGCGGCGCCGGATGGCGTCCGTTTCGTGCTGGAGGACCGGGTCGAGCTCCCGCGGCTGTATCTGGCCTGGTGCACACCGCGGCTGTTCGCCGATGGTGATGCCGGGATGGACATCCTGGCCGAGGTGTTGACCGGCGGGAAGACGTCTCGACTGTATCGCACGCTGGTGCACGAGCGCCGGATCGCGACCGACGTCAGTGCCGCGCAGGGGTCACGGGAGCTTGCCGGATGGTTCTGCATCACCGCCACGGCGGCGCCGGGATACGAGGTGGACGAGCTCGAGCGGGCGATCGGCGACGAGCTCGCGGCGCTCGCCGCCACGGGTCCGGACCCGGGCGAGATCGAGCGCTGTCTGACACAGGTCGAGGCGCAGTTCGTGTATAGCCTGCAGACCGTCGGCGGGTTCAGCGGCCGGTCCGACCAGCTGAACGCGTACAACGTGTATACCGGCGACCCGGGGTTCATGGAGCAGGACCGCGCGCGGTACCGGGAGGCAACCGCCGATCAGGTGCGGGTTCTCGCAGCCACGCAGCTGACCCCTGGTGGACGGGTCGCGCTGAGCGTCGTTCCACACGGTGCGGCAGGTCGAGCGCTGGTCGGCTCGACCGCGGCGAGGGTGTCGTGACGCCGGGCGTCGACCGTTCACGCGTACCCCATCCTGGCCCGGTGCCGTCCGTCCGGTTTCCGGCGGTGGGAACTGTCCGGCTGTCCAACGGCCTGGCGATGAGGATGGTGGAGCATCAGGGCCCACCACTGGTCACGTTCCTGTTGGCGATACCTGCCGGGTCGGCGTCGGACCCTCCCGGACAGGCGGGTCTGGCGGCGCTGACCGCCGACCTGCTGGACGAGGGCAGCGACGGGCGGACGGCGTTCGAGCTACATGCCGCGCTCGACCGGATCGGCGCCCGTTTCGGTACCGAGGTTGGGTCGGACGCGACGACGGTATCCCTCACGACCCTGAGTCGGTCCGCGGCCGAGGGGCTCGCGCTGCTGGCTGAGATCGTGGCGTGTCCGCGATTCGACGAGGCAGATGTCGCTCGGGTGCTGGAGCTGCGACGCAGCCGGTTGCGGCAGCTGCGCACGGTCCCCGGCGCGGTGGCCGACCGCGTCTTTCTGGAGACGCTGTATCCGACGCACCCGTATGGCCATCTCGGCATCGGCACCGATGCCTCGCTCTCCGCGCTGACGGCGACCGACGTCCGGCAGTTCCACCGGGACGCGTTTCAGCTCGGCTCGGCGACCTTAATCGCCGTCGGGGCGCTGACGCATGAGGGGTTCATCGAGGCGGCGGAGCGGGCGTTCGGCGACGTGCCGATGCGCCCGGTCTCCGGGGCCGTGGTCGTGGACCCGGCCGGTCTCGGAGCACCCGGGCCACCGTCGGCCAGACTCGTCCTCGTCGACCGGCCCGGCGCCGTCCAGTCCGAGCTGCGGGTCGGTCATGTGGCCGCCGCCCGACGCACGCCGGACTATTACGCGCTCCGGGTGCTGAACATGGTCCTTGGTGGACAATTCGTGAGCCGTCTCAACCTGACCTTGCGCGAAGAGAAGGGATGTACTTATGGTGTGCGTACCGCCTTCGACTTCCGGCGGGCGCCGGGACCGTTCGCGATGCAAGGGAGCGTGCAATCAAGCGCGACGGTCGAGGCGCTGCAGGAGGTCTTTGCGCAGATGGAGGCAATTGGCGGGGACCGTCCCGTTACCGTGACGGAGCTGGACCTGGCTCGGGCCTCGCTGACCCGCGGGTTCGCCCGCGGGCTCGAGACGGCGGGTCAGGTAGCTCGCGGCATCGCTCGGCTGGTGCTGCACGGGCTGCCGGCGGACTATTACGATCGGTTCGTCGCGCAGGTGGAGGCAGTCGACGTGTCGGCCGTCACCGCGGCGGCAACGGCCCATCTGCATGCCGACTCCGCCGTGGCGGTGATCGTAGGACCGGCAGATCAGATCGCACCCGGTCTGGGGGTGCTGAACCTCGGCAACGCTGAGCGTGTGGAGGTCAAATAGATGAAAGTCGTGCGGTTCCACGAACACGGCGGGCTTGGGGTGCTTCGCCACGAAGAGATACCGGACTCCGAGCCCGGTCCCGGTGAAGTGCTGGTCAGGGTACGGGCCTGCGCGCTCAATCACCTCGATCTCTGGCAGCGGCGGGGGATTCCGGGTGTCCTGTTGCCGCACTGCCCGGGGAGTGACGTCGCCGGTGAGGTCGTACGCAGCGAACCGCATGGGGTGGCTGAGGGCCAGCGCGTGCTCGTGCAACCGGGGATCAGCTGCGGGCGATGTGTCGCCTGTCTGGGCGGTGAGGACAACCTGTGCCGCAGCTACGGGCTGGTCGGGTATCAGTCAGAAGGTGGGTACGCCGAGCTCGTCACGGTGCCGGCTGAAAACATCGTCCCGATTCCGGACCGGATCGGATTCGTGGAGGCCGCCGCGTTCCCGCTGACCTTCCTGACCGCCTGGCACATGCTGGTGACCCGGGCCGAGCTGCGACCGGGTGAGACGGTGCTCATCCTTGCGGCCGGCAGCGGCGTCGGACAGGCGGCGATTCAGGTGGCACGCGCGCAGGGGGCGCGGGTCATCGTCACCGCTGGCTCGGAACAGAAGCTGGCACGGGCGCGAAAGCTGGGTGCGCACGAGGGCATCGACCACTACACTCAGGACATCGCCAAGGAGGTGCGGCGGTTCACCGACCGGCGGGGGGTGGACGTCGTCTTCGAGCATGTCGGGCAGGCAACCTGGGAGTCGTCGATGAAGAGCCTGCGCCGGGGCGGCCGGCTCGTCACCTGTGGCGCGACGACCGGACCCAGCGTGTCGATCGACATCCGGCATCTGTTCTCACGGCAGATCTCACTGGTCGGGTCCTTCATGGGGTCGAAGGGAGAGTTGCTCAAGGCGGCCGAGCTGTTTTTCGACGGCACGTTCACGCCGGTCATCGACCGCACCTACCCGCTCGAGGCGGCCGCCGAGGCGCAGGGCCGTCTGGAGGACAAGGCGCAGTTCGGCAAGATCGTCCTGACGGTGTGACGCTCGAGTACATCAGATGCTCCGAAAACTTGTGCGGGGGGGGTTCCGTCCAACGTATCGGGGTCATACGAGAAGCGGCGACCGATCATGAGTCTCGCGCGGATCGGCATGAGTGTCGCCGGCGTGGTGGGTGTGCTGGCCGCCACGCTGGCCGCTGCGACGATCTGGCTCCTGCTGACCGACCCGGTGACCGTCGCCGACGCCGTCAGCGAACAGGACGTGACGCCTTTCGTCCGTCAACTCGTCAACGTTATCTTCCAGGTACTCCGCCAGCTCGTGCGGTATCTGTGAGATCGACGGCGCGCAAACCGCAGCGCCACACGCGTCCGGGTCTCACCGGTCTCCGATCTTTCCCCGAGCTCCGATCTCTGGTCTCCCGTCAGAGATTTCGTCGTAGGAACTGGACCAGAACGTAACCGTCCATCCACTTGAACGGGGCCTTGCCGGTGGTGTAGTGACCGCAGGGCAGCACCCTCACGTCGTGGCGGATGCCGTGTCGCTCGAAGTCCGCGATGAGCCGGCGGGACAACCGGACCGGAAATGACAGATCGTAGCGAGCGTAGACCAGGAGCACCGGGATGTCCCGAAGGCGATTGACATAGGGGTGCGGGCTGATCGGCAGCCACAGCCGTCGCAGCAGATCCAGGTCGATCGCCCCGTCGAGCCCGGCGCGGACATGCGCGGTCGACAGGCCCTCCCAGACCACGTCGGCGAAGTACGGAGAGATGTGATTGAGCGCCGCGGCGGTGACGAGCGGTTCGTGCGCGGCGGTGAGCATCGCGAGGCAGGAGCCGAGGCTGGTGCCCAGGATACCGACCCTGTCATAGCCCCGCGCGGCCAGCCAGGCTATGGCGCGTCGGGCGTCTAGTACCGCCTGTCGGTTCACCTGCAGGGTCCGGCCGATGTTCGCGCTCATGATGTAGTCGGCGCGTTGTAGCTCGGCCGGCATCCTGGCGTCGTGATACGGCAGGCTCAGCCGCAGCGCGCTGATCCCGACCCGCGCCAGCACGCGGCACAATCCGACGTGTGCATCGCCATCGGCATTCCACTGCGGCAGCACCAGTGTGGCGCGGCGGTGGCCCGAGGGCTGGTCCGCCGGAAAATACCGCGCGTGTACCGTGTTGTTCTCGGTGTGCGGTGTCTCGATGGCACTGGGGAAGGTGAGCCGGTCGTCCCGCATCTCATAGTCGTGACAGGGTGAGGTCGAGAACCAGTCGGTGTCGGACAACGTCCGGGTCGCCCACCGCTCGAGATGGTTCGCGGGGTCAGTGGTGGTCAGGTCCGTCATCCCGTCGACCCACTCGAGGCCCCACTCGAACGGGCGCACGACGCGGTTGGTGTCGACGGCGACCAGACGGCGTTCCCAGCTGTGAAAGAATCTGGCGAGCATGTGGGCGTCGTATCGGAAGGTTGATTCCGTCCGGACGGAAGGCTACCTCGCCCGAGCACCGTCAGTGTGGCCTACGGTGTAGTATGACGGCAAGGAGTCCCTCATGAGTGTCAGACATGTCGGTGTGCAAGAGGCGTATCAGCTACAGACGACCGACGGGTACACCTACGTCGACGTGCGGTCGGTGCCCGAGTACGAGAAGGGGCACCCCAAAAGTGCTCACAACGTGCCGTTGCTGCACTTCGACAGTCAGACCGGCCAGATGACGCCGAACCCGGATTTTCTGGCCGTGATGCAAGCCAATTACCCGACCGACGCCAAGCTGCTGATCGGGTGCCAAGTGGGGGGGCGGTCCGCCAAGGCGGTGGAGAGGCTGACTGCAGCGGGCTACGACACCGCCGTCAACGTCAAGGGCGGGTTCGGCGGCTCCCGCGACCCCGCCACCGGCTACGTAGTCGACGACGGGTGGGCGCAGATGGGACTGCCGGTCGAGAACGGGAGCCCCGAGGGCGTTGGCTACGATCCGCTGCGTCAGAACGTCGGCGGCAACAGCGACGCGACGAGTTGAGGGTCACCGCGTCCGCTCCCCGCCTGGGTCCTCAGTGGTCCGTGTCACAAATACGGCCACGCACCGAGGGCGTCGAGGCACCCGGCTGGCAAGGCGCGAGGAGGGAGCATACGCGCAGTATTCGACCAACGAGCAACGCGGCCAGGCGGGATGGATCGGCTGCCGAAAATGGGAAGTTATTCTTGCGCGGGCCCTTAGCCACCGCCAAGCGCCGTCTCACATGCCTCGGCCACATCCAGGAGTTGGCACGTCCGGTGCCGGTGCCCCACGAGCTGCAATCCACACGGCAGCCCGGTGCTGGTGAGCCCACAGGGGATCGAGACGGCGGGATGGCCAGTGGTGCTGAAGAGTTGTGTCAGCCGCAGCATGATGCTGCGTAGCGACTCGGTCTGGCCGCCGACGTCGACGGCGGTAGCGCCAAGTGGCGGCGCCGGGATCGCCAGGGACGGCAGCACGAGGGCTGCGCGTCCCGCAAGTGCCGCGTCAACCGCTCGACCCAGCACCGCCCGGCCGTGCTGCGCCCGCACGTAGTCTTCCGCCTGCACGTACCGTCCCAGTTCCAGCCGAAGTCGTACCGCGGGCGTGTAGTCCTGGGGCTGCTGCTCCAGCGCGGCGGTGTGCACGGTAGCCGCTTCCGAGAGGACCAGGTGCAGGTAGATCGTCGCCGCATCGTGCGCGTGTTGCACTCGGGCGTCCTCCACAGTCCAGTCCGCGTCGGTGAGTCGTGAGAGCGCCCGTTCGAACACCGCGCGCACCTCGTCGTCGAGCCGGTCCAAAAAGTAGGGTCGGGGACACCCGAGTGTCTGGTCGGCGCCGTTGATGGGGGCGGGTTCGCCCCCTTGGTGGTCGCGTATGGCGCGATAGACGAGTCGCGCGTCTCGGACGCATCGGGTCAACGGGCCGACATGGTCGAGGCTGGGAGCGAGCGGCACGACGCCGTCGCAGGACACCTCGCCGAACGTGGGCTTCAGACCGACCAGGCCGCACGCGGCGGCCGGAATTCGGATCGACCCGCCTGTGTCGGTGCCGAGGGTCGCGAACGCCATCCCGGTGGCGACCGAGACGGCCGAGCCGCCGCTCGAGCCGCCGGGAGACCGGTTGGGGTCGCGCGGGTGGAGGGTCTGACCATGGGACGAGTCCTCGCCCGTGGTGCCGAAGGCGAACTCGTGGAGGTTGCACTTGCCGATCAGGATCGCGCCGGCAGCTCGGAGCCGAGCCACCACCGGCGCGTCCGAAGTCGCCGGGGCGCGCCCCGTGACCCGCGAGGCGGCGGTCGTCGGAACCCCGGCGAGGTCGATCAGGTCCTTGATCGACACCGGTACCCCGTGCAGCGGTCCGCGGTAGCGGCCGGCGGCGATCTCCTGGTCGGCCCGGTCGGCGTCGACCCGGGCGCTGTCGCTGAGCACCGCCGTGAACGCCCGCAGGGAGGCGTCGCGGTCGGCGATGCGGTCGAGTGTCGCGTCGACCACCTCGCGCACCCAGACCTCACGCGTTTCGATCGCCGTGGCCAGCCGATGTATCGGGTGCTCGCACCAGGCGGTGGTCATCGCGGTTCGTCAGGTCTGGTCGCCGGATCCGACGCGTCGACCGCAGACCGCGACCCGGCGGTGTGATGGTTCCAGCTGGCGGCACGCAGGGCGCGTGTGGCGTCAGCCAGCGCGTCGAGGAGCGGCTTCAGTTCTGGGAGGGCGCGGCGGTCGGCGTCGCTCTTGGCGGCGACCAGCCAGTCGTCAAGCGTCATTGGATCTTGGGCGCGACGATAGGCATGTGGGGATTATACGAAGAAGTCAGACGTCAGAAGTGAGAAGGAAGCCGGTGGGCTACGCCGGAGTTTCAGATCATCGCCTCGTCGTGCACCAGCTCACCGCGATCGAACCGGCCCGGGTCGAAGCAGCGTACGTCGACCGTCTCGGCCCGACCGGTGCGGATGAGCTCAGACAGCACCTTGCCGACTGCAGGGGCGATCATCAGCCCGTGGCCGCTGAAGCCGTTGGCGAGGAAGAAGCCGGGCGCCGCCGGGTGCTCTCCGAGCAGCGGGTTGTGGTCTGGGGACATCGCGTACAGTCCGGCCCAGCCCTCGATCAGCGTGAGCGGCTCGAGTCCCGGGAGCCGCCTTACGAGCGGCGGCCGGAAGTCGGTCTCCCAGCGCGACAGGTCGCATTCGAAATTCTCGCCGGGCGGCTCGTCCAGCCTGGTACACGCGACCACCAGACGGTCCGGCTCGGACTCGGTGACTGGGTCGTCGTGGCGCCAGTGGACGCCGGTCGGGTCGATGACCACCGGAAACCGATAGGGCCATCGAACCGGCAGCGCGCAGCGGAAGAGCTGTTGCCGCACCGGCTGGATCGGCAGGTCGATGCCAGCCATTGCCCCGAGACGGGTCGCGAACGGCCCGGCCGCATTGACGACCGCATCACCCGGCACGCGCTCACCGCCATCGAGCACGACGCCTGCCACCCGCCCGGACCGACGGGTGAGGCCTACGACCTCGGCGGTGAGGTACTCGGCGCCTGCCGCGGCGGCCGCGGCGCGAAACCCCGCCAGCACCTCCCGCGGCTCGCCGTAGCCGTCGTCCGGGCCGAACACCCCGAACCGGATGTCATCGAGCCGGACGCCGGGCACCAGGGCGCGGAGTTGGTCAAGGGTGAGACGCTCGACGTGCGCTCCCAGCCGGCGTTGCCGCTCGACACGTGCCTCAAAGCGGTCCGCCATCCCGTCGTCAACGAGGAACAGGTAACCGCGCTGGCGGAAGTTCGTGTGGGGCACATGGCCCGGCACGCGCAAGGCCCGGTCGAACTCGGCGTAGAACCGGGTGCTGTATTGCGCCAGCTGGATGTTGACCGCCGAGCTGAACTGCTGGCGGATGCCGCCCATGGCCAGGAACGACGAGGCGCGCACATAGGTCGGGTCCCGCTCGACCACCACGACCCGGCCAGCATGTCCATCCCGCCGCAGATGATAGGCAATGCTCGAGCCCACGACACCGCCGCCCACGATGACGATCGTCCCGGATCCTGGCATCAGCGTCGTCTCGAGGTGATGCTGGCGAAGCCCTCAAGTTTCTCCTGCCTCCTACCTCCTGTCTCCTGGGTCGGCGACCAGTTCGTTAGGTCGCCGGCGCACTCGGCCTGCCGCCTTTTTCGAGATACCGCTTCAGCTCGTCGAGCGACGCTTCCCACCCGGCGGAGATCAACGCATAGTAGCGCTGCCACCGGACCCCATCGTCCGACCCGCTCTGGCGCACTTTGAGCCTGGTGGCCGGGCCTTCGACCCGGCAGGTCACCTCGAGCGCCATCGGTCCGAATGGGTCCGCCTGCGGCGGCAGCCAGTACGCGTCGGCGAGAAAGAACTCGCGGCACGGGCGAAACTCCATGACCGTGCCGTAGAACACCCCTCCCAGGGTGCCGAGCAGCTCGTCGCTGAACGGGGTGTTGCGCCATTCGATGGCGTAGACCCCGAGTGGCCGCCGTATGGTCACCGAACGGACCGTATCCCACCAGACCATTAGCGCCGCCGGGTCGAAGAATGCCGCGAGCACGGCGTCTGGCGACGCGGTGATGACAATCGAGTGCTCGAAGGTCAGCGGGCGGCGAGTCATGGTGGTGATGGGTCCGCGACGGGCCTTCGATGGTATCGGCTGATGTCTGGTGGCCCCTGCACAAATACGCCGGCATTCGGCCGCCGACGCATCCCGCCCCACTGCGTTGCTCGTCAGTCAAATACTACCCGGTATTCTCCCTCGCGCTTTAGGTGGGTCGTGCGCGGCGTCGATCTCGACGGCCCTGGTCCATCGACGCGCGCGGGACGCCTCGAGTCTCTCGAGAGGCGGTGCCTCGCCGTACTTATGCCAACGGACCACCGCGGTCAGTAAAGCAAATGGCGTTCGCGGAGCGGGCGGAACGCGTCGAGCCCGGCGGCCCAGCCGTCGGCGATGGCGGCATACGGAACCTCGTCGTCCAGCTGCCGCCGGAGTTGGTCCGACCCGTACAGGATGTCGACCGGCGGGATGAGGGTTTCGTACTCGTAGGGGGGCTGACGCCACTTGAAGCGGTCGGGTGCCTGCACACGGCAGACCTGGAGCAGCGCGACGGCAGTGAGGATCGGCCGGAATATGGTCCGGTCGGTCACGTGGAGCTGGCAGCCGCCGCAGGTCTGTCCGGCATGCTTCTGGAACGTCGGCTGGAACTCGGCGGGGCGGAAGTGGACACCGGGCAGGGGGAGGTCGTTCAGCGCCTCGGCCAGCCGGTGCGCGTCGAGCCACGGCGCACCCGCCAGCTCGAACGGGCGGGTGGTGCCGCGTCCCTCCGACAGATTGGTGCCCTCGAGCAGCACCATCCCGGGGTAGACGATCGCGCTGTCAAGGGTGGGAAGATTCGGGGACGGTAGCACCCAGGGCAGGCCGGTGTCGTCCTGAAACATCTCGCGCCGCCACCCCTCGAGCGGCAAGACCTCGAGCGTGGCGTGCAGCCCGAACGTCTCGTTGCACAGACGGGCCAGCTCGCCGATCGTCAGTCCGTGACGGAGCGGGATCGGAAAGAGCCCGACGAACGACTCGAACCCTGGTTGCAGCACGGTACCTTCGACCCCCACGCCACCCACCGGATTGGGGCGGTCGCACACGACGACCGGGACGCCGTGGGCCGCGCACGCCCGGAGGCAGTTGGTCATCGTGTGGATGTAGGTATAGACACGCGTGCCGACGTCCTGCAGGTCGATGACGAGCAGGTCGAGGCCCGAGAGCATCGCGCCGGTCGGCTCACGCGTCTCACCGTAGAGCGAGTAGATCGGTACGTCGAAGACCGGGTGCCGGACGTGGTCGGTCTCGACCATGTTGTCCTGGAGGTCCGACCGGAACCCGTGCTGCGGTCCGAACAGCGCCGCCAGCGTGACACCGGGCAACGCGGCGACCGTCTCGGAGACGTGCCGGAACGTGGCGTCCACGGACGCCGGGTTCGCGACCAGACCGACCCGCTGGCCGGAGAGACGGGAGGCCAGCCGCGCGGATCCAAGGGTGACGGGCACGGGGGGATTATAAGGAAAGGAGGCAGGAGTCAGGAGAACGACCACACCGGGAAGGGCCGGCACCGACCCGGACCCCATGCTACCATTCTGCCGCGGCTCCTGAGGGTCCGGTCAAGAATAGGTTCGCATTCTTGTGGGCGTCGAGATCGACGCCGCGCACGGCCCCTGCAAGGCGCGAGGAGGGAGCATACCGGCAGTATTCGACCGACGAGAAACGCCGGCAGACGGGATGGATCGGCGGCTTGAAATGTGAAGTTATTCTTGACCAGACCCTGAGTTCGTCCATGACCGCTCCAGCCCTTCCTTCGCATTCTGAACATTCCGGTCCGCCGGCTGCCAGTCGACCGGTGCGTCCGTTCTTGAAGTGGGCGGGCGGAAAGCGCCAGCTCTTGCCCCGCCTTCGGGAGTTCTATCCGGAGGCGTTCGGGGCGTATCGCGAGCCGTTTTTGGGCAGTGGGGCCGTGTTCTTCGATCTGGTGAATCAGGGCCGACTGGCCGGCCGCCGAACATTCCTGACCGATACGAACGGTGACCTGGTCGGCTGCTATGCCCACGTGCGAGACGAGCCCGAGGCGGTCATCAAGCACCTCCAACGTCTCGCCGCTCGCTACACACGAGATCCACAGGGGCACTACTACCGGGTGCGGGAAAAGTTCAATCCCGCGCGACAGGCCATTTCGAATGGACAGGGCATCGAGAGCGGTCGATACACGGCCGACCTGGCGGCCATGCTCGTCTATCTGAACCGGACCGGCTTCAATGGCCTGTTTCGCTTGAATTCCAAGGGCCAGTTCAATGTGCCACTCGGTCGGTACTCGAATCCCAGAATCTGTGACACAGAGAACCTCCGGAACGTTGCAGCGGTTCTGTCAGCGCCTACCATCTCGATCAAACAGGTGCGGCATGTGGACGGATTGGCCGGCGCCAAGGCAGGGGACTTCGTCTACCTGGACCCACCCTATGCGCCGCTGAGCGCAACCGCGCAGTTCACGTCCTATACGTCTGAGGGGTTTTCCACCGGCGACCAAAAGCAGTTGCAGCGAACCCTCATCCGACTTGCTCGGAAGGGGTGTTGGGTGCTGCTCAGCAATTCCACCGCGCCCGAGGTCGCCGGGCTGTACGACGGAAACCGAGACGCTGAGCGAGCAGGCTTGCACGCCTACCAAATTCTGGCGAGAAGGACGATCAACTCAAACGCCTCTCGCCGCGGGCAGGTCAAAGAGTACCTCATCACGAACATTCCACAGAGAGTCAGCTAAGGGTTCAGTCGGAACCAAGGACACGGCTTGTGGCGCGTGACCGGGCTCCAAGCAGGTGCAGGGCCTCCCGACGAAATACTCGTGACGAATACCGAATTGCACACCGATCTGAGAACCGCCGTGCGCGAACTGTGCGCGCGGTTTCCGGACAGCTACTGGCGTGAACTCGATGCCCAGGAGGCCTACCCCGAGGAGTTCGTTCGCACGCTGACCGAGGCAGGGTATCTGGCCGCGCTGATTCCCGAGGAGTTTGGTGGATCCGGGTTGGGGATCGCCGAGGCGTCGATCATCCTGGAGGAGGTCAACCGTTCTGGTGGCAATTCCGCGGCCTGCCACGCCCAGCTGTACATCATGGGCACCCTCCTCCGGCACGGCTCCGAGGCGCAGCGCCGTTACTACCTGCCGAAGATTGCCAGCGGCGAGTTGCGGCTGCAGGCCTTCGCCGTGACGGAGCCGACGACCGGAACCGACACGACCCAGATGAAGACGATAGCGGTGCGTCGCGGCGACCGCTACGTCGTGAACGGCCAAAAGGTCTGGATCTCGCGGGTCGAGCACTCGGATCTGATGCTCCTGGTGGCGCGAACGACCCCGCTCGAGGAGGTGAAGAAGCGCAGCGAGGGGCTGTCGGTGTTTCTGGTGGATCTGGGGGAGGCGATCGGGAACGGTATGACCGTGCGGCCGATTCGCGCCATGATTAACCATGCGAGCACCGAGGTGTTCTTCGACAATCTCGAGGTGCCGGTCGAGAACCGGGTCGGTGACGAGGGGCAGGGGTTCCGGTATCTGCTCGACGGGCTGAACGCCGAGCGGATTCTCATCGCCGCCGAATGTGTCGGGGACGGACGGTGGTTTGTCGAGCGGGCCAGTCGCTATGCCCGGGACCGGGTCGTCTTCGGGCGACCGATCGGGCAGAACCAGGGGATCCAGTTCCCGATCGCCAGGGCGCACGTCAACATCGAGGCGGCCGACCTGATGCGGATCCGGGCCGCCGAGCTGTTCGATGGCGGGCACCCATGCGGCGCCGAGGCCAACATGGCCAAGTTGCTGGCGGCCGACGCCTCCTGGGAGGCGGCCAATGTCACCATGCAGACTTACGGGGGGTTCGGGTTCGCCCAGGAGTACGATATCGAGCGCAAGTTCCGCGAGACCCGGTTGTATCAGACCGCGCCGATCTCGACGAACCTGATCCTGTCCTACATCGGCCAGCACGTGCTGGACCTGCCCCGGTCGTTCTGATGCGACCGCTCGACGGGGTTACGGTATTGTCGCTCGAGCAGGCGGTGGCCGCGCCGTTCACCACCCGGCAGCTCGCCGACCTGGGCGCTCGGGTGATCAAGATCGAGCGACCCGGCGTCGGCGACTTTGCCCGGGGCTACGACACGACGGTTCGCGGGTTGTCGTCCCACTTCGTGTGGCTGAACCGTTCGAAAGAGTCGCTGACGCTCGACGTGAAGCACCCCGATGCACGCGAGGTACTGCGCCGGTTGCTCGACGGGACGGACGTGTTCGTGCAGAACCTGACGCCCGGTGCCTCGGCGCGGCTTGGGCTGTCGGCGACCGTGCTACGCGAGGCGCACCCGCGGCTGATCGTGTGCGAGATCTCCGGCTACGGGTCGAGCGGCCCCTATCGGGACCGGAAGGCCTACGACCTGCTGATACAAGCCGAGGCGGGGCTGGTGTCGATTACCGGCACCGCCAACGAGCCGGTCAAGGTGGCGATCTCGGTCGCCGACATCGCCGCCGGCATGTATGCCTATTCCGGTATCCTGACCGCCTTGCTGATGCGGCACCAGACCGGTGCGGGCACGGTGCTCGAGGTGTCGATGCTCGAAGCGCTCGGCGAGTGGATGGGGTACCCGGTGTACTACGGGACCGATGGCGGCGCCGAGCCGCCCCGCACGGGCGCGCGTCATGCGGCGATCGCTCCCTACGGCCCGTTCGCCGGTGGGGATGGGGAGGTGGTCTACCTCGGAGTCCAGAACGAGCGCGAGTGGCAGGCGTTCTGCGCGCAGGTGCTCGGGCGGCCGGAGTTGGCCGGGGACCGGCGCTTCGCTTCGAACGGCTCACGTGTCGCGCACCGCGCGGCGCTCGACGCGGAGATCGAGGGCGTGTTCGGCCGGTTGCCGACCTCGGAGATCCTCGAGCGATTGGCGTTGGCCCGCATCGCGAACGCCAGGCTGCGGACGGTACGGCAGTTCGTCGACCATCCGCAGCTGGCCGCGCGCGGCCGCTGGCACGAGGTCGAGACACCGGCAGGGCCGGTCCGGGCGCTGGCGCCGCCGGCCACGATCGACGGAGTCGAGCCGGTCATGGGGCCGATTCCAAGCCTGGGGGCCCACACGGACGCGATCCTCGCCGAGCTGGGCTTCGACCCGGCGACGATCGAGGGGTGGCGTGAGGTGGGGGTGGTGTGAGGAACGTAGGAGACAGGAGTCAGGAGACAGGAAAAGCCGGAGGGCTTCGCCGCTTCTAGAAGTTGCGATAGCCTCCAGTTTCATTCTGACTTCTGTCTTCTGACGTCCGTCCGCTCATCCTGAGCAGAGCACAGTAGTGTTGTTGTCGAAGGACTGACTTCTTGGAGCGAAGGGAGCGATCATGGCCGTGAAAGAAGGGTGGACCGGGCGGGTCTACGAGGACTTCGAGGTCGGGGACGTCTACCAGCATCCGCTGGGCCGGACGGTGCTGGCGGCGGACAATACGTGGTTCACGCTCCTGTCGATGAACACCAATCCGATCCACTTCGACCACGCCTACGCGGCGAAGACCGAGTTCGGCCGGCCATTGGTCGACTCGACGTTCACGCTGGCCGTCGTCACCGGTCAGTCGGTCATCGACCTGTCGCAGAACGTGATGGCGAACCTGGGGTGGGATGAGGTGCGGCTGCCCAATCCGGTGTTCGACGGGGACACGATCTATTCCCGCAGCGAGGTGTTGTCGGCACGGGAATCGAAGTCGCGCCCCAACGTTGGCATCGTGTCGGTGAAATCGACGGGATTCAACCAGGACGGCAAGATCATCATCACGTTCAAGCGCACGTTCATGGTCTACAAACGCGGGCACGTGCCGCCAAAGTGTCGGCCGCTCGAGCCCGAGGCGTAGTGCGAAGAAGTCAGGAGTCAGAAGACAGAAGGCAGGAGAGGGCCGGAGGAGCGACCTGCGGCACATCCGGTTCACGGGCGTTCCAAGGCCGCAGAGCGCCTGAAGCCCGGAGCCTGTAGCCTGAAGCCAGTCGGCCGTCATCAGGGCGGCGTCACAAGGGAGCACCGAGTGAGAGCGAGCAGGGCGTCCTTGGCGAGCGGCCCATGGGCTGGTGTCGTGCTCACCGTCGCGATGGCGGTGAGCTGCGGCGACCCGTTGCCGGTGGTCGAAGGTGACCTGGCGTTCGTCGGTGTTACCGTGCTGCCGATGACCGGGCCGGGTGGCCCGGTCGTGCTGGAAAACCAGACCGTCGTCGTCGCCAACCGGCGGATCGCGTCGATTAACCCGGCCGATGAGGTCGAGGTGGGCGACGACGTCGAGGTCATCGAGGCGGAGGGGCAGTATCTGATGCCGGGTCTCGCCGAGATGCATGGGCACCTGCCCAGCCCCCGGATGCTACCGGCCGATGCCAAGAACCTGCTGTTCCTCTACGTGGCGAACGGGGTGACGACGGTGCGCGGGATGCAGGGCGACCGGTCGCAGTTCACCATGCGTGACCAGATCGCCCGGGGTGAGACGATCGGGCCCCGTCTGTTTCTGGGAAGCACGTCGATGCATGGGGCGCGGGTGACGACACCGGAGCAGGCCGAGCAGCTCGTGCGCGAGTACAAGCAGATCGGCTACGACCTCCTGAAGGTGCACGAGGACCTGACCCTCGATGTGTTCGACGTCCTGGCCGCCACGGCGCACGAGGTCGGGATTCCGTTCGGTGGCCATGTCTCCGACCGGGTCGGGCTGCTTCACGCGCTCGAGGCGGGGCAGGTGTCGATCGACCACCTCGACAACTACATCCAGGCGCTGGTGCCCGAGGAGCGCCAGCCGACCCAGCCGCCGGGTCTGCGGGACATCGGTGCCCTGCTGGAGGCGGTTGACGAAGGCCGTATCCCGCAGCTCGTCGAGGCGACCCGGACGGCGCGCGCCTGGGTCGTGCCGACAATGGTGCTCTGGGAGACGGCATTCTACGGCGATCGATCGGCGGCCGAGATGCGCACCGAGCGCCCGGAAGTGGCCTACATGCCGCCGGAGACCGTCGGGGAGTGGGAGCAGGCTGTAGACGAGCGACTGGCGGTCGCCGACCCGGAGACGAACCGCCGGGTGCGCGCGTTGCGCCGGACCATCCTGACGGCGTTGCACGCCGGCGGCGCGCCGATCTTGCTGGGCACCGATTCGCCGCAGATCTTCAGCGTGCCCGGTTTCGCCATGCATCACGAGATGCGGTTATGGGTCGAGATCGGGATGACGCCCTATCAGGTGCTGGAGACCGGTACCCGCCGGGTGGCCGAGTATTTCGACGCCACCGACGACTTCGGGTCGGTCGCCGTCGGGCATCGTGCCGATTTGCTGCTGCTGACGGCGAATCCGATCGAGGACATCGCGAACGTTGCCAGCCGCGCCGGGGTCATGGTGAACGGCCGGTGGATGCCGGAGCGACAGATCCAGGACCGTCTTGCCAGCATCGCCATTTTCTACGGAAACTGAGACGGAGAAGGCAAAAGTCAGAAGTAAGTCGGAGGAGCAACTTGCGGTTGCTCGCATCTGTACCTAGCGGCGGGTCTTCAGACCCGCCCCAGAGCTGAGAGGACATGAGCGCCTGAAGTCTGAAGCCAAAGAGAGCGCGAAGGAGAGCATCACGTGAGCGCACTCACGCTGTTCGGCGAGTTCGTGTCGCGTGCGGCGGTCCCGCCGCCGGCGCGCGCCGCGGCGCGTGACGCCGTGCTGGACACCGTGGGTGTCACGCTGGCGGGGTCGGTCGAGCCCGCGGCCCGCCTCGTTCGTGACGTGGCCTGCGCGGAGGGTGGGGCCCCGCGCTGCGGCATCCTGGGCGTCGCCGAGCGCACCGGCGCCGGGTGGGCGGCGCTGGCGAACGGCACGGCCGCCCACGCGCTCGACTTCGACGACATGTGTTTCGTGTCGCTGGCCCACCCGAGCGCGCCGCTTGTCGCCGCCGGTCTCCCGGTGGCCGAGCTGGCTGACGCCGGCGGAGCTGCGCTGCTGGACGCCTACTGCGTCGGGTTCGAGATCGAGGCGGTGCTCGGCCGGGTGATGAACCCGACACACTACGAACACGGGTGGCACGCGACCGCGACCCTCGGCACGATCGGCGCCGCCGCGACTGCTGCCAGGCTGCTGGGGCAGGATGCCCAAACGGCCGCATGCAGCATGGCGATCGCGACGTCCGAGGCCTCTGGGCTCAAGGAGAGCTTCGGCACGATGGTGAAACCGCTGCAAGCCGGCTTGGCGGGGCGTAGCGGCGTGCTGGCGGCGCTGCTCGCCACGGCGGGGCTCACCGCCTCCGACCGGGCGGTCGATGGCCCCCAGGGGTTGCTGGTCGCGATGCAGGCCCGGCAGCCCGAGCTGGGGGATGCCGGCGCGGCGCTGGGACATGTCTGGGAGATCGTCGATGGCGGCATCACGGTGAAGCTCTACCCGTCGTGCGCCGCCACGCACCCGACCATCGATACCTTGCTCGATCTGCGCGCCGAGCACGGGTTCGTCGCCGACGAGGTCGAGCAGATCGAGATCGGCGTCGACGCCGTGACGCCAACGGTGCTCATCCACGACCGGCCGACCCAGGGGTTAGAGGCCAAGTTCAGCATGCACTTCTGTGCCGCGGCGGCCGTGGCGGATGGGCGTGTGGACATCCAGACGTTCGAGACCGGCCTGGCCGACCCGGTGATCCGCCGGTTGCTGACCCGTGTGAGGATGCGCGTCGACCCGTCGGTCGGTGGTGACCAGCCGGCCTTGACGGAGGCGATGGTTACGGTGCGTCTCGCTGACGGCCGGTCGCTCGAGCGACGGGTCCGCGGCGCACGGGGGTACCCCAGCCGCCCGCCCACCGCGGAGGAGCTCGACCGGAAATTTCGTACGTGCGCCGAGCGCGTGGTCTCGCCGGCGGCCGCGAGTGAGGCACTCGATTTCCTGCGCGACCTCGAGCGCCGACCCCGGGTGGCCGCGCTGACGGAGCTGCTCGCATCCTCCGTGCCTGCGTAAACAGATGCCAGAGAAGTCAGAAGTCGGAAGTCGGAAGTCAGAAGGAAGCCGGAGGGCTTCGCCAACTGATGCTGGAGCTGTCTCTCAGCCCGCGGAGCTTTCATGAGCGCCCGTCGTGTGCGCCGCTCGGTGCTCTTCGTGCCGGCCATCCGTCCCGACCGATTCGAGAAGGCGGTCGCCACCGGCGCCGATGCCGTCTGTCTCGACCTCGAGGACGGTGTGGCGTTCGGGCAGAAGGACGAGGCGCGTGACAAAGCGATGGCGCTGCTCGCCGAGCGACCGCCGTGCCGGGCGGAGGTCATCCTCCGGGTCAACGAGCCGGCGTCCGCCCTCGGGGACCGGGACCTCGCGGCGGTTCTGGCCGCCGACGTGCGGCCCGACGCGCTGATGGTGCCGAAGGTGGGTGAGCCCGACACCATCCGCGCTCTGGAACGGCGGCTCGCGCCGGCGCTTGAAGGATTGCCCTTGGTGGTGCAGATCGAGACGGCGCGTGGGCTCGCCGCGGCCGAGGCGATCGCCACCGCCTCGCCCAACGTCGCCGTCCTGTTCTTCGGCGCCGTTGATCTGGCGGCCGAGCTGGGTTGTGCCATCGAGTGGGACGCGTTGCTGTACGCGCGGTCCCGGGTCGTGGCGGCGGCGGCGCTGGCCGGGGTCGATGCGATGGACACGCCGTTCATGGATGTGTCGGCGTCGGCGCAGCTGGGTGACGAGGCGCGTGCGGTCCGGCGCCTCGGGTTTGTCGGCAAGGCCGCCATTCATCCGACACAGGTGCCGGTCATCCAGGCGGCGTTCTCACCGGACCCCGACGAGGTCGCGTGGGCCGGGCGGATCGTCAAGGCCTACGGGGCCAACGCAGGGGGCGTGCTGCTGGTGGACGGGAAACTCATCGAACGCCCGGTCATCGCGTCGGCGCAACGGATTCTCGCCGTCGCCGCGGCGGTCGGAGGTGTGTCAGCGGAGGGTGGACGGTCGCGCGGAGGAAGCGGGTAGCCTGTCCGCTTTCGCCAACCGCCTTCGCCAAGGCTATGGCGGTCAAGAGGCTTCGGCGGATCCGCCGCAGCTCGCTGTGACCGGCGCTGGCGAGCGGTGGCGGAAAGCCTGAGACCCGTTACCGTTACACCCGGGTCGGCGCGGCGGGTGTGGCCGGAGCGGCCAGCACCGGCATCGGCTCCGCCACGGTCACGGTCGTCGCGCGCTGCTTCTTGCGCATCTGCCGCAGTCGGTCGTGACCGAGCGCGTTCTGGAGCAGCGGCAGATAGAACACGCCGTCACCGCGCACCGACACGCGGTCGTCGGAGACCGCGACCCACCCGAGATCCCCGAACGCGTCCCAGACGGCGGCGTGCTCCTCGACGACATCGAGACCGAAAAACCGCCGATACGCTGCCCGGTCGACCGCGAGCCCCTGTAGCTCCTGGAAGAGGAGGTGCAGCCGCAGGTCGGCGTGTGCGTAGTGGAAGCCGCGCATGACCGGGAAGCGGTGCTCGCGGATGCAACGGAAGTAGTCGTCAATTCGCACCTGGTTCATGAACGCCCAGCCGGGCGACTGCGGTGTGCCAAAGAAGAACGAGATCCCGGCGTATCCCCATCCCCAGGCGTCGAACCCGATCGGGCCATTCTCATCGGACTGGAACGGCCTGCGAAACAGCTCTTCGTAGAGATACGAGCTGGGCAGGTCTGCATCTCGCCGCTCGAAGTCATAGGCCGTGACCTGGGTGTAGCCGCAGGCCTCGAGCACCGCTTTCCCGATGCGATACATCTCGAGGTTCTCTTCGGTCGACGGCAACTCGTCACGGCGGTTACGCGAGAAGTCGGTCCGCCCGGCGACGTTGAGCTCGTAGTGGGTGATGTGGTTGACACCGGTGGCCGCGATCGCCTCGAGGTCGCGGACCATCCGCTCGATTGTCTGTTTCGGCCAGCCGAAGATCAGGTCGACACTGGCCGGCAGTCCGAGCGCCTCGCACCACTCGAGCGTCTGGAACACCTGGTCGGCGTGTTGCTTGCGGCCGCTGGCCTTGATCAGCTCGTCGTCGAGCACCTGGACCCCCATGCTGATCCGCGTCATGCCGCTCTGCTTCATCGCCAGCAGCTTGTCGTGGCTGAAGGTCTGGGGGATACCCTCGAGGGTGACCTCGATCTGTGGCGGGATGTCGAACACCCCGCGCACGATGTCCATCAGGCGCGCGTACTGGTCCGCCTTGTACAGGTTCGCCGTGCCGCCACCGAAGTAGATGCTGGCCAGCCTGGCGCCGGCGAAGTGGTCGCGGAACATGTCGCCTTCGCGCTCGAGATACTCTAGATACTCGTCGAGCTGCCGGCGGCCGGTGTAGATCTCGCTGGGAAACAGGCAGAACCCGCACCGGTCCGGTTCGGTCGGCAGACAGTACGGGGTGCCGACGTAGAGATTGACCTGCTTGGGGATCTCCTGGTTCGCGTGCGCGCGGGTGCGCAGCACCTCGTCCATCGCGATGTCCAGCTTGAGCCAGTGCGTGGGGGACGGGTGGCCGTGGAGCACCTTGTTGCTCTGGCGGCGCCGCCGGTGCTTCTCCACGAAGGCGTGAACCGCCTGCACGTCGCGCATGTGAGGGACCGGTCGCTCTGGCGATAGTGATGACGCTCTGGTATTCGGACGGCGCTCGCACCAACCGTGTGAACCTTGGATTGTCGGACCGGACGGCGCAGCTTGTCAACCTAACTCGACCCTGCCACGCGCTCGGGTTATCGGATCTTCGCCAGGATCGCGTGCCGGTAGTTGAACTCGACGCGCGTGGGCCGCGCCGGGAGCGCCAGCTCGACCATCACCTCATCGGCGTCAACCCAGATCCGGTATGTCATCGGCGGGTGGTCATCGAAGGTGAGCCGGATCGGTACCGGCATCTTGAAGCCGTCAGAGACGTCGTCCTGCCGGATCCGGCCGTGCAAGACAAACGGTGACCGGCTGTCGACGACCGGGCTCACCTTCAGGTCCGGCCGGTAGGTCGGCACCTCCACGCCATAGACCCACTGGTCGAAGAACCAGTCCATCGGCTCGCCGAACGCACGCGTGACCGCCGCTTCGAATGACCGGGTCGACATGATGCCGCCCACATGGTCGGCGGCGTAGGTGCGCATCAGCTCTCTGAACCGCTCGTCGGTGCCGGTGGCCGGGTCGAGCAGCATCGACCGGAGCATGTGCAGCACGTAGGCGCCCTTTTCGTAGACCAGGACGCGATAGTCGAACGGCGTCTCGGTGGAGTTGAGCCGGTAGCCGACCACGAGCGCCCCCGAGTCGTGTCCGTCGCTCTGGCGCAGGAGCTCCGGGCGAAACCCGTAGTGGCGAAGCCCGATCCCCTGGCCGACGTGTCCTTCGCCAAGCACGTCGAGCCGCCAGGCGTCGAGCATGTCGACGAACTCGTCCACATCCTCGAGCCCGAGAAGTGTGTAGAGCGCCGCGGCATATTGCGCAAACCCTTCGGTCATCCACTGATCACGGTAGCTCTCCCAGTCGATGGCCGCGCCCCACCATTGATGCGCCACCTCGTGCGCCCGGAACAGCTCCGCTTCGCCCGTGTGCATGTCGCCGAACGTCGCATACGACAGCAGCAGGAGACCCGGGAACGCCTGACCGCTCTGCGTGGGGGTCTCGGAGACGTGCAGCGATTCGAACGGAAACGGTCCGAAGTACTCGGTGAAGAGGCGGATCGCATCAGTGAGGTCGCCGACCGTCTTCTCGCGGTTGCCGGGTGCGAAGCCAAGGTGGTTGTCGTTGCCGTAGACCGTCACGGCGGGCGGCGCGTCCCGCTCGACCTCGGTCACGTCGAACTGTCCGAAGTGGAACGCCATGCTGCGCACCGGTTCGCTCGTGACCCACCGCATGATGCGGGTGTCGTCCTCCACGCGCTCCTCGGTCAGCGTGCCGGCGCTGACAACCCGATACCGCTCGGGCACGCGAAACGCCAGATCGAGCCGGGTGCGGGCGTCGGGGTGTTGCGGGCGCCAGAACAACCTGTCCTTGAGCAGGAAGTCGCTGAGCTGGGGGATCCGCTTGACGAGCTTGCCCTCATAGGCCAGCTCGAGGATGAAGCGCTCGCCCGTCGCCACCGTGCGTGGCAGCGTCACCGTGACCCACGGCTCGAACCTGTCGTCTTGCAGACCGCGGCCGTGCCGCTCCTGCACGAAGTAGATCCGCTCGCCCCTCAGCGCGACCGGCTCGTCCGGCGCGGGGTCAGGGGTGGTCTGGTCCCCGTCCGGGGGCGCCAGCAGGGGGGCATCGGGCGCGCCGCCGGTCATGTCGGGCCGCCAGCGCGCGTCGGTGACCTCGAGCAGCGGGCTGATCAGCAACCGCAGCCCTCGTGTCGGTTCGAGCGGCTCGATGAGCAGCGCCGCGGCGCCAAGGGTGTCGCCGTTGCGCTCGAGTGCGAGATCCACCTGGGCGCGTGGCACCTCGACGCGCGCCGCCCACCCTTCTCGGTCCGGCACGATGGGGCGGGCCGGCAGTCCGAGCGCAATGCCGGTCACCTCGTCGTCGTCGAGCGAGTCGGGGTCGACGGCGAACCCGTCGAGCACCGCGTCCCGGTGGGCAGGCCCGTAGTCGCTCAGGATGTCGAAGCTCATCCAGACGTCGACCGTTCGCCGGGCCCGGTCGTACCGGGACAGCCGCACCTCTTCGAGCTCGTTGGGTTCGACCTCGATCGTCAGCCACCCGTGATCCTTGCTGTCGATGTCTGCCAGCACATAGGTCCGGCCAGGCGGGAGCGTGCCCGCCTGGCGTCGCAGCAGGTCCTCGAGCACGCGGCTGTCCGGGTTGATCAGCTGCCGGTTGAGTCGGTCCCTGCGCCGGTCTTCCAGCAGGTCGTTGGCTTTGTCGGTGTCCCGCTCTGGTGCCGGTGTGGTCAGCGCGCGCAGTCGGTCGGCCGTGTGGTCAGTGAATCGCAGAAATAACCGATCGAACGCTTCCTCGAGGTGATGCTCATCCGACAGTTTCTCGAGCTGGTGGTGCTCGATAGCATCTGGCGGGTACGCGCGTACGAGTCCGTCCCCCAGGAACACCGCCGTCGACACGACGCCGTCGATCTCGGGGGCGAGATACAGGTGGCCGTCCCGCAGCTCGACCTCGAACCGGTCGATTCGCAGGCGGCCATCGCGAATGTGCCCGGCGTGCGTGACCTCGGCCTCGCGGAGCTCGTCGTAGAGCGGCGGGGGACCGAGCCCCTCGTCATCATCCTGGGCGGACAAACCGGCGAGCGTCGTCGCCTGCGGGGCGAATCCAAGCCACAGGGTGGCCAGGAGGGCGCCGCCGATGACGCGGAGGACGACACCGCGGGCTGGGTGCATGGCGGTCAGCTTATCACCAAGCAGGTCGCCCAAAAGCGCTCCCGTTTCTCCCTCTCCCTCTGGGAGAGGGAGAGGGAGAGGGCACGGGCAGTTTCGGGGTGTGCGCCGCCATCACGAGTTGGGGCGTCCATCTGATGGGCATCGTGTCAACATACCAGCGGACGGCGGTGTCGCCACGATGTGGATGGCTCCATGATCGAAACACGGGAGTTCGGCCGGACCGGTGTGCAGGTGCCGGTGATCGGACAGGGGACCTGGAACGTTGGGGACGACCCCTCGTCCGAGGCGCGCGAGGTCAAGGCGCTGCGGGTGGGGCTCGATCTGGGTCTGACGCATATCGACACCGCCGAGATGTATGGCGACGGTCGGTCCGAGCAGGTCGTGGGGCGTGCGATCGCCGGCCGCCGCGACGAGGTCTTTCTCGTCACCAAGGTGCTGCCCTCGAACGCGTCCCATCAGGGCACGGTCCGGGCCTGCGAGCAGAGCCTGCGGCGGCTCGGCACCGATCGTCTCGACCTGTATCTGCTGCACTGGCCGGGCGGGCAACACCCACTCGCCGAGACGATGGGCGCGTTCGAAGCGTTGGTCGCGGCCGGCAAGATCCGGTTCATCGGCGTCAGCAACTTCACCCTCGACGAGCTGCGCGTCGCGCAGCAGTGCCTGAGCACCGAGCGGATCGCCTGCAATCAGGTGCTGTATCACATGGCCTCGCGTGGGGTCGAGACCGAGGTCCTGGCGTTCTGTCGGCGGGAAGGGATGGCGGTGGTCGCGTACTCGCCGTTCGCCCAAGGGGCGTTTCCGCCACGCGACGGTCGCCGGCGGGAGGTGCTGGAGACGATTGCCGAGGCCCACGGCAAGACGATGAGCCAGGTGGCGCTGCGTTTCCTGACGCGCGAGGACGGACTGTTCGCGATCCCGAAGGCGGTCCGGGTCGAGCACGTACGCGAGAACGCGGGTGGTGCAGGGTGGGCGCTCTCGCCCTCGGCCCTCGCCACGATACACCAGGCGTTTCCGGTGCCGCCGCCCGGGACGCCGCTCGACACGGCCTGAATGGGGCCACCAATCGAACGACAGGACGCGTGCTGTCAGCCTTCGCCTTGTGGCCTGCCAACCGAAGCTCGCAGGGCCTTCTGGCGAGCGAAGGCTGGTGCGGAAGGGGGGATTTGAACCCCTATGAGCCATTGGCTCGCTAGCCCCTCAAGCTAGTGCAATCAGGGGTCAGGAGAGATCACACCGCGTCTTTACGCACGAAACTGTGCAGGAGAGGTCAGGAGAGTGCGGCTGAGAGGCCTCTTCGACCTCGAGGTCACCCTTGCCCGCGTTGGCGCTCAACTGGAGCGGCGCTACCAGCGGTCTCAGCGTGTCGTCTCCACGGAAATGGTGTGGGTGATCGACGAGCGGCTAGTGGCACGGCTGGAGTACGTGCCCTTGGAGGAGGGTCTTGCCGAGGTGACCTGGGACGAGGATTGCGTGTCGATCCACTCTCATGGCCTGTCGCGCGGTGAGGCC
>DQNS01000055.1 GCA_015659035.1 Acidobacteriota bacterium
GTCCGGGTCTGCTCTGGGCCGCCACCGCGATCGGTGTCTCCCACCTCGTGCAGTCGACGCGTGCCGGTGCCGAGACCGGCTTCGGTCTGGTCGGCGTGTTGGTCTTGGCGCTGGTCCTGAAATACCCGTTCTTCGAATACGGCCCGCGGTACGCGGCGGCCACCGGCGACAGTCTGGTCGAGGGCTACAGCCGTCTCGGCCGATGGGCGTTGTGGCTCTATCTGGCGATTACGTTGTTGACCGCTGGCATCATCCAGTCGGCCGTCGTGATGTTCACGGCCTATCTGTTCGGGTTCACGTTCGGTCTCGATTGGTCACTGCCGCTGCTGGCCGGTCTCATCATGGCGGCGTGCGCCGGTCTGCTGTGGGTCGGCAGGTTCCGCGGTCTCGATCTCTCTATCAAGGTCATCGTGGGGCTGCTCGGGGCGTCGACCCTGCTGGCGGCAGCGGTCAGCCTGCCCCGCGCCGACTTCTCGACGTTCGCCATCTGGCCCGGCGGGATCATCCCCACGGTGGTGCCGTTCGCGTTCCTGCTCGCGCTGGTCGGCTGGATGCCGACCGCGATCGACGTCGCCGCGTGGAGCTCGCTCTGGACACTGGCCAAGAACGAGGCGTCCGGCCAGCGCTGCACGGTGGAAACCGCCCGGCAGGACTTTCTCATCGGTTACTTCAGCACCGGCGCGTTGGCATTTGTATTCGTCATCCTCGGCACCGGCGTGATGTACGGGTCGGGCGAGACCTTCGCCCCGGAAGGAACCCTGTTTGCGACCCAGCTGGTAGACCTGTATAGCGCGACACTCGGCGCCTGGACCCGACCCGTGGTCCTGGTGGCGGTCGTGACCACCATGCTCTCGACCACGCTGACCGTCATGGACGGCGCCCCGCGCGTTCTCGAACGGACCTTCTTCGTCCTCCGCTCGCAGACCGGTACCGCGAAGCCTCCCTCGTGCGGTCCCGTCTTCTGGTGGAGTCTTGCCGCGCTCGTGCTGCTTACGCTGGTCGTCATGGCGCTCTTCATCGGCAACCTTACCGCCATGATCGACTTCGCCACGACCGTGTCGTTTCTGACCGGCCCCGTCCTCGGCTATCTCACGCTCCGCGCCGTCACCTCGGACCGCATGCCCGCCGAGCATCGCCCCGGCCGCGCCATGCTGGCGCTGTCCTGGGTCGGTATCGTCATGCTGGGCGGCACCGGCATCTTCTACCTGCTCTCGCTGTTCGGCTGATGCGGGGTCTGGTGACGCGGATTGGCACTGTCCACCTATACAACATTAGCTCGATACGGACGATGAATAGGATCTTTCTGGTTCTGGCCACGTGTGGCTTTTCGGCCCTCTTGGGCTGTTCCTCCGTGCCTCCTGAGGGGGCAGAATCTGTCATCGTCATCCATGGTCTTGGACGGACTCCCGCGTCGATGGCGATTCTTGGCTCCCGCCTAGAGAGCGAGGGCTTTCGCGTGGTCCGCTTCGGATATCCGTCGACATCCGAGCCGATAGATGTGCTGGTCGACCGCCTCAAGGCGGAAGTAGGGCGGTGCTGTGAAGCGGGAGCAGAGACGGTGCATTTCGTCACCCACTCACTGGGCGGCGTCCTGCTGCGCGCCTACCTTGCGCAGCAGCCTCGGCCGCATAGAGGGCGTGTCGTGATGTTGAGTCCACCGAGTCAGGGGAGTGAGATAGTGGACGCGTTCACGGAGTCTCCGCTGCTTCAGTCTTTTCTGGGTCCTGCGGGCGCCAGGCTTGGGACGGACGCGGAGGGCATCGCGAGGCAACTGCCGCCGATACGATTCAGTTTGGGGATCATCACGGGCGACCGGAGCCTGAGCCCCTTCGGCTCATGGCTCATTCCAGGGCCAGATGATGGAAAGGTTGGCGTTGACCGGGCTAAGCTCGACGGAGCAGCAGACTTCATCGTGCTTTCGGCAACGCACACGTTCATCATGAACCGCAGCGATGTGGCCGAAGAGGTGGCGCATTTCCTTCGGCGGGGTCGGTTCCGACAACGGGACCCATAGGACCCTGACCACCCTCTCCCAGAGGGACCCAGAGGGAGAGGGAGAAATCGCCGGCTACCGGGCGGCCGTCAACTCGTCGTAGACGTCCTGGAGGCGCACGGGCGCCAGCGGCCACCCGAGGTCGTTGGTGTCAATCCGTGAGGCGATGTTGTCGCGCGTGGCTCCGGCTTCAATTTGACCCTGTACACGGTCGAGCACCGTCTGGAGATTGCGGCGGAAGGTCCGGACCTCGTCCTTGGTCAAGATCGGCCCGTGTCCCGGGATCACGGTGTCGAAATCGAGCGCGAGCAGCTTGTCGAGGGTGGCGGGCCACTCGGCGGCGCTGCCGCCGTTGCCGAAGTCCCAGAACGGCGCCAGGGTGCTGCCGTCGAGCCGCTGGCCCCAGATGAACAGGTCACCGGTGTGGACCGCGCCCAGGTCCGGGAAGTAGATGACCGCGTCGCCGTTCGTGTGGCCTCGGCCCACGTGGCGGGCCTGCACCTCGACGCCACCGAGGAAGACGGCGGTCTCGTCGCTAAAGACCACCCGTGGTGCGCCGGTCTGGTCGTTGCGCACGATGTTCGCGCGCGCGTTCTTGTGCGCGATGACCTCCGCGTTTTGCATGAAGTCGGCGTTACTGCCGGCGTGGTCGAAATGATGGTGGGTGTTGAGGACGTAGCGAATCGGCTGGTCGGTGACGCTGCGGACCTGGGCGGCGATGAAGTCGTAGCTGTACAGATACTTGTCGTCGACGATGATGACCCCTGCATCGGTGACCCGCACCGCCACGTTTCCGCCCGACATGTTTCCATCGAAGCCCGGAATCACATAGAGGCCGTCCTTGACCTCGCGAATCTGTAGCCGGGCCTCCTGTTCGGGTGTGAAGGTGGGTGGTTGCCGTTGTCCGGCGACGACGACCAGTACGGCCCCGAGCATAACGACGGCGGTCAACGAACCGAGCCTCTGTAGTGTGCGCATGGGTGCCTCACTGGCGAGAGTGCATACAGGAGTCAGGAGTCAGAAGCAGCCGGCCTGTCCGCCAAAGCCTTGGCGAAGGCGGAAGGGCTTCGGCACCTTGAGGTTCAGAAACGGCCTCAAGGATCGACGGCGTCCCGGTTCGTGCCCTGCTGGTCACTCAACGATCGCGATGCCCCAGGGGCGTTCGCCCGCGGGGATGGTGGCGATAACAGTTAGCGTCTCCGTATCGACGACGGAGACGTCGTTCGACGGCCCGTTGGCGGTGTAGAGATACCGCCCGTCGGCGGTCAGGGCGAGGCCCCAGGGACGCGCGCCGACCTCGACGGAGCCGACCGGCTCGCCGGTCCCGACATCGATGACGGCCACCGTCCCGCCGCGGCCGGTGGTCACGTAGACCCGTGCGCCATCGGGCGAGACGACGACGCCCATCGGGCGGACGCTTTCGCCCCTCAGCTCGAGCGTGTCGATGACCGAGTGGGTGTTCGTGTCGACCACCGAGACCGTCCCGCCGTTCTCGGCGGTGACATAGGCGCGGGTGCTATCTGGAGAGAAGGCGGACGCGCGTGGCCGGGCACCGACGTCGAACACGGCCACGACCTCCAGGGCCGCGGTGTCGATGACCGAGACCTGGCTGTCGTTCTCGGACGTCACGTAGACGAAGCGCCCGTCCGGGCTCAGGCTCACCCCTTCCGGCTCGCTCCCCACCGGCAGCTCGGCGACGATCTCACCGCTCGCGACCTCGACGATGGTTGCCAGCCCGGCGTCTTCGTTGGCCGCGAAGATCCGGGTGCCGTCGGAGCTCACCGCAAGCTGCTCGGGGTCGGTGCCGGCATCGAGCACCCGCACGACGCGCGCGTCCGCCAGATCGACGATGCCGATGCCGTCGGCGGACCGGTCCGGCGGAGGCAGGCTGTCCTCGTCGACACCGGGCGGCGCTGGGGGCGACCCGCTCAGCGCAACGAACAGCTGCGTCCCTCCCGGTCCCACTTTGATACCGCGGGGTCGTTTTCCGAGCGGGATCGTGGCCAGCACCTCGTGCGTGCCGCCGGCGATCACGGTGAGATCCCCCGAGCCTTCGTTGGTGACATAGACCCGGTAGGGTAGGGCGGTCGCCGACGGTACGGGCTCGGCGAGCGCCGCGTCGTCGGCCGGCTCCGGACCGCCCCCACAGGCGGTCAACCACATCAACGCGCCGGCGAGCGCGACGCAACAGCTCCGTGTCATACGGGGGCTCCTCACGACTGATCCTGTTGGCACGTTTCGTCTCCAGCGGCGTCAGGTTCTCCCCCAAGCGTGACCGCCGCGACCGCCTGGTTCGCCACCTCCATCACGATGCGGCTGTAGGCGCTGGGGTCCGGCAGGGTTCCCCCCTCGGCCAGGATCGCCTGGCCGTGCAGTAGACGCGCATAGGTGTCGAGCTCCGGCGCCTTGTCGTTCGCCGCGTGGATCGCGCGGAGCTGCCCGATGAACGGGTGACCCGGGTTGATCTCGAGGATCCGCTTGGTCTTCGGCGGCGTCTGGCCCATCCGGCGCATCATCTCCTCGAGTTGCGGGCTCATGTCGTCCTTGTCGCCGACGAGACAAGCGGGGCTGCTCGTCAGGCGGCCGGAGAGGCGGACATCCTTGATGTCATCCTGCAGATGCGTTCGGAGCGTCTGGAGCAGTCCCACGAAGCGGCTGTCGTCGCCCGTGTCGGCGGTGCTGTCAGCTTTGTCCTCGTCCTTCCCGAGGTCGACCTCCCCCTGGCTGACCGAGACGAACCGCTTGTCCTTGTAGGACAGGTCACCCTGGAGCCAGAACTCGTCGACCGGGTCGGCGAAGAACAGCACCTCGATGTTTCTGCGGGTGAACGACTCGAGGTGCGGCGAGTGGCGGACCGCATCGAGCGAGGCGCCACCCAGATAGTAGATGTGCTCCTGGTCGCCCCCCATCCGCTCCACGTAGTCGCCCAGCGAGGTTGGTCCCTCGGCGCGACTCGACTCCGAGAGCACCAGGTCCAGCAGCCGGTCGCGGAACTCGTCGCCCGCGGCGAGCCCTTCCTTCAGCACGGCGCCGAACTCCGCCCACAGCGTGCGCATGGCGTCCGGCTCGTCCTGCTTCAGGCGCTCGATCGCGTCCAGCGTCTTCTTGGTCGCGAACGTCCGGATTGCCTTGACCTGCCGGTCGTGCTGCAGCATCTCGCGCGAGACGTTCAGCGTCAGGTCTTCGCAGTCGATCACGCCCTTCAGGAACCGCAGCCACTCCGGCAGCAGCGCCTTCCAGTCGTCCATGACATGGACGCGTTTGACGTAGAGCTGCACCCCCTTGGTGATCCGGTCGCGGTGATACAGGTCGAACGGGGCCTTGGCGGGGATGAACAGGAGAATGCGGGCGTTGAACGTTCCCTCCATGCCGGCCGAGATCGTGGCGACCGGGTCCTGCCAGTCGTGCGAGAGGTGCCGGTAGAACTCGTGATACTCCGTGTCGGACACCTCGCTGCGCGAGCGGGTCCAGATCGCTTTCATCGAGTTCAGTGTCTCGTCCTCGGTGACGGTCTTCGGCAGCATGCCCTTGACCGGCGTGCCGGTGTTGTCGAGCACCGGCTCCTGCCGCTCGACCCGCATCCGGATCGGGTGCGCGACGAAGTCGGAGTGCTTCTTGACGACCTCCTTCAGTACCGACGTGTCGGCGTAGTCCTTGAGCCCGTCCTCCTCGTCCACCGGCTTGAGGTGCAGCAGTACCGTGGTGCCGGCCTGGGGCCGGTTCGCGTCGTCGATCGTGTAGGTGCCGTCGCCGGTCGATTCCCAGCGGACCGCGGTGTCGGTGCCGGCGCGCCGGGTGGTCAGCGTGACCCGGTCGGCCGCCATGAAGGTGGAGTAGAAGCCGACGCCGAACTGCCCGATCAGGTCGGCAGTAGACGCGGCGCCGCCATCACCGCTGGTGGCCTGTTTCGCCTTCAGGGCGGCGAGGAACTCCCGGCTGCCGGAGCGGGCGATGGTGCCGATGTCACGCACCACTTCCTCGCGGCTCATCCCGATGCCGTTGTCCGAGATCGCGAGTGTCCGGGCGTTCGTGTCGACCTCGAGGCGGATCTCCAGCTCGCCGTCCGGCAGCAGGTCCGGGGCGGTCAGCCCCTCCAGGCGTAGGCGGTCCAGCGCATCCGAGCTGTTCGAGACCAGCTCGCGCAGGAAGACGTCCTTCTGCGAATAGAGCGAGTGAACCATCAGGTTCAGCAGCTCCTGAACCTCAGCCGTGAAAACGTGCTTTTCTGTGCTCATCGTTGGTCTGTCGACTCGTGGCCCGTATTGGCGTGTTGCCGCAGTTCAGTCTGGGGCATCGGTGGGGGGCTGTCAAACATCGGCTCGGGTGGCGACCAGGGCTGCGAGACCCGGGAGCCGGGTGATTTCTTGACACCGACGTCGCGAGCCGGTACTTATGGCCTGCACTCGGTGTCACGTTGCGTCGGGGCGGGCCGTGTCGAGCGTTCCGGCGAGGAAAGGGTACAGGATGAATCGACTACGCGTGGTCGGCGGCGTGATGCTGCTGGCTCTGGCCGTCACCCCGACCGCGGCGCTGGCGCAATGGGCGCAGTTTCGCGGCGCGAACGCGGGCGACGTCGGCGACAACCCAGCCCTGCCGGAGACCTGGAGCGAGACCGAGAACGTCGTCTGGACGATCGACGTGCCCGGGCTCGCCTGGAGCTCGCCGGTGGTCTGGGACGACCACATCTTCATCACGTCGGCGATCAGCGCCGGCGACGAGCCGGCCCCGATTCCAGGGCTCTATGACCCCGGGGACGACAACGGCTCCCGGCGGTCGACGCAGCATCACCGGTGGGTGGTCTACGACATCGACTTCGACACCGGCGCGATCCGATGGGCCCGCGAGGTGCACAGCGCTGCGCCCACGATCGCCCGGCACATCAAGAACAGCTTTGCGTCCGAGACCCCGGTCACCGACGGCCGTCGCGTCTATGTCTACTTCGGCACCGCCGGTGTCGTCGGGGCGTTGAACATGAGCGGCGAGACCGTCTGGCTGACGGAGCTGGGCGCATACGAGACCACCGGAGGCTTCGGCTCGGCGGCGTCGCCAACCCTGCACGGGGATCGGCTCTATGTCGTCAACGACAACGTGCGGCAGTCGTTCATGGTGGCGCTCGACAAGAACAACGGCGAGGAGATCTGGCGGGTCGAGCGGCAGGAGCGCGGCCAGAACTGGGCAACGCCGTTCGTGTGGGAGAACGAGGTGCGGACCGAGATCGTGACCGCGGGCACACAGGGCGTCCGCTCGTACGATCTCGACGGCACCCTGCTGTGGGAGATCCACGGCATGTCGGGGCTGACGGTCCCGACGCCGTTCGCCAAGCACGGACTGCTCTACATCAGCTCGGGGTATCCGGGCGGTGGGCTGCGCCCCGTCTATGTCGTCAAGCCTGGCGCGTCGGGAGACATCTCGCTCTGGTCGCAGGACGACATGCGTACAGGCCTATCGTCCGGCTTTCCCGGCACCCGAGCCTCGTCCGAGGACGTGGCCTGGGCCTACCCGCTGCTCGGGACCTACAACACGTCGGCGCTGGTGTATGGCGACCATTACTACACGCTGCTCGACCGAGGCTTTCTCGTGGCACATGACGCCAGAACCGGTGAGGAGGTCTATAGCCGGAAGCGTCTGGAGATCGGCAACGGGTTCACCGCGTCGCCCTGGGCCTACAACGACAAGATCTTCCTGCTGAGCGAAGACGGTGAGACCTTCGTCGTGAAGGCGGGCCCCGAGTTCGAGATTCTCCACAAGAACCCGTTGAACGAGATGACGCTGGCGACACCGGCGATCGTGGGGGGCAGTCTGATTCTGCGCACGCAATCGAAGCTCTACCGCATTGCGGAGGAGGGACAGCCATGAGGAGCATGCAGAGCACACAGACGACAAGGAGCCCCGGCGTCTCGGTGGTGACCGGTCTGCTGGCCTGCGTGACGCTGGCCGGCGTCGTGGCCTCGACCGCGTCGGCGCAGACCGTCACGCTCGATCCCGTGGGCGTGATCCCCGGCCCGGTCGAGCATGTCCGTGTGCAGGGCGACTACGTCTATGTCTCCCATCACACCACCTTCACCGTCTGGGACGTGTCGAACCCGGCGGCGCCCAGGAAGATGGGGTCGACCGAGTTCCCGGAAGAGATCTGGGGGTTCCGCGTCCGGGGCGACCGGGCCTACGTGGGGGCGAACTTCTTCGGCGTTGGTATTCTCGACCTCTCCGACCCGGCGGCGCCGACGCTGCTTGGCTCGCACAAGACGCTGGGTCAGACCAAGATCGGCGCCGTCTACGAGAACCGTGTCGTGCTGATCGACCACATGGAGGGCATGGTCATGGTCGACACCTCGGACGAGACGGCCCCGACCGCCGCCGGGTCGTTTTTTCTCGACGGCTATGCCCGCGACGTCGTGACCTCCGGCCGGATGGCCTACGCGACCGATTCCCCGACCGGGCTCTACGTGTTCGACCTGTCGGTGCCGGGGCCGCCGGAGCCGGTCGGCATTCTGCACGCCCCCGCGTCGCCGCGATTCATCGAGGTGCAGCGTGAGGTGGGAGAGCCCTCTGGCATCCTGGCCGGCGCGGGCGCCGGTCAGCTTCAGATCTACGACGCCTCGAACCCGGCCGTGCCGGTCAAGGCGGCGACCTTCGAGACGCCGGGCCGCGCGTCGCGCGTCGCGATGGCCGGGTCGCTCGTCTTTGTCGCCGACGCGCAGGCCGGCATCACCATCGTGGACATCTCGATGCCGTCGGCGCCCACGGCGGCCGGCCGCTTCCAGACCGACGCCCCCGCGCGTGATATTGCCACGACCGACACGCACGTCTTCGTCGTCGTCGGCGCAGGTGAACGCCAGGAAGGGGAAACGGAAGTGCGAATCTTCAGGCGTTCATCCTGAGCCGAGTGATCGAGCGACCTTGTCGAAGGGCGAGCGGCAGTAGCTCGGCCCGTGTGCTCGAGGATCACGACCTTGTACGAACCACTCGACTGACCCGGACCCAAGGACATGACTCGCTGGATGACCCGTGAAGGATACCGCTCGGACCGGTGTGTGTGCGCCGGCCGCAACACCGTGCAGGCGCCTTCGATTACCGGCCTGCCGCCGCCCGGCCGAGCTGGATGGTCTCGGCCGTGTCGTCCCCCATCTGCAGCAGCAGACCCAGGTAGCCTTGTTCGATCCGGCGCGCCATGTTGGAGCGGTTCGCCGTCATCATGCTGGGCATGCCGACTCTGGTGGCGTGACCCAGTATCACCTCGGCCGCGGTCTCGCCGGCGTCACGGTCGTCACCCAGGGCGCCGGTCAGACTGCCGATCCCGCAGGACAGAACGCTATACCCTGGTGTCTCGGCTATCGCTTCGGCGGCCTCGAGCGCGCCGGGGTCCTCGATCATCAGCATGGCGATGATGCGACCGTTTGGATTCGCCGGCGACCAGACATCGGCCTCGGCTTCCTCGAAGAAACGTACCGCAACCCGAGCCTCCTCGGGACTCCGGATGTGCGGCAATACGATGCCGTCGGCGCCCCGGGTCAGTGCGTCATGCACCCGCGCCCGCGCCGCTTGCTCGCCCTCCCGCTCGATGGGAGGGATACGGACCAGCAACGTCGGCCGTTCCTCGGCGCTCACCCTCGCGAGACCCGCCACGAGGGTGTCGACCGCCGACGCATCGTACGCACCCTCGAGGTTAAGGAACAGGTAGTCGAGCAGCGGGTCCCGCCCGAGTCGTTCGGCGCCGTCGAGCGTGTAGTGCGGCGGGAGCCGGTTGCCGTCCGCGTCTCGTCGCGGCTGCTCGCTGGGCACGAAGACGCCGAACGCCGGGAGGCCACGGGTCCAGACCTCGATCAGCGGAGTGGCGGGCAGTCGAGCGGTTTCCGTTGGAGACGTGCAAGCCACACCGGCTAGCCAGGCGAGCGCCAGCACGCCACCTATCGGTCTAGGCATGTAACAGTCGTTGATTCTAGTGCCCCGTTCCAGAGGCTCGCTACATTATTCCGCCGCCGGAAATCCAGGCAACCGTCGTGTGCTATCGTCGGGGGGGGAAGGGGTGGCACGGCGATGCGTATACAGATGATGCGGTTCGGAGCAATCGGTCTGGCGGGCTGCCTCCTCGCGGGGCTGGCAGCCCAGGAGCCAGATACCTGGAATCGAGAGGCGGCGGCGGCCTATCTCGACGCCAGGCAAGCGTGGTGGATGGACTGGCCGACCGCGGCCCGGGACCGCGGGACCTTCTGTGTCTCGTGTCACACCACGACGCCATACGCGCTGGCGCGGACGGCCTTACGCACCGGGGCGACCGGGACGATGCCGGGCGCGGTGGAGCGCCGGCTGCTGGAGAACGTCGAGACGCGGGTCACGGCGTGGCACGGGGTCGAGCCGTTCTACAGCGACGAGCAGTTCCGCCCGCCGAAGACCAGCGAATCCCGCGGCACCGAGGCGATTCTCAACGCACTCATCCTGGCCAACCGTGACGCGCGCGCGGGCTCGCTCAGCAAGATCACCCGCCAGGCGTTCGACAACCTCTGGGCGCTGCAGGTGCCGACCGGGGACGCGGCCGGGGCGTGGCCCTGGCTCAACTTCCGTCTGGAACCGTGGGAGACGGCGGCCGCACAATACTACGGGGCAGCGTTGGCGGCGGTCGCCGTGGGGAGCGCCCCCGGCGGGTACGGGTCGACGGCTGGGATCCAGACACAGGTGGCGCGGCTGCGCGAGTATCTGCGCCGCGAAGCCGACACACAGCATCTCTTCAACCGGTTGACCGCGCTGTGGGCCTCGACCCTCCTGCCCGGTTCGCTGGACGCGCACCAGCGACAGGCGATCATCGACGAGACGTTGCGACTCCAGCGGGAGGATGGCGGCTGGAGTCTCGCGTTGCTCGGGACGTTCGAGCGCAGCGATGGCACACCGCTCGACACCGGGAGCGACGGCTACGCGACCGGGCTCGTGACCTACGCGCTGCAGCGGGCAGGTGTGGCGCCCGATGATGCCCGGCTCGTGAACGGGCTCGCGTGGCTCAGACGGCACCAGGACGCGGACGGCTCCTGGCCGGCCTCGTCGCTGAACAAGGACCGCGACCCGGCGTCGGACCGCGGACGGTTCATGCGGGACGTCGCCACCGCCTACGCCGTGCTGGCGTTGACCGCAGGCAGTTGACCGTCGGTGGTCCGCTGGAGAACGTCGGTTGCTCCCCGGGCTGGTAGCGAAGCTCCGCCTCAAACCGTCCAGACGAGGGTCGGCGCCCGCTTCGCTGCCAGCCTTTTCTCAATGGCCCCGCTTACGCGGGGCTAGAGATCTCCGGAGAGCGACGAAAAACGTGCTTCACACGTGACGATGTCGCCCATAGGAGATGTCTAGCTCCGCTCGGCCGGCGCGACCCGACGCCAGAAGAAGGTAATCAGCGCCACGAAGAGCGCCAGCGCCAGCCAGTCAGCCGCGGCGCCGGCCCACGCGAAGCCCAGACTCCACGGCGTCTGTCCCCTCGAGACCGCCCAGCCGGCCGCGCCGGCGATGACCACCCCGATCAGCCCTTCGCCGCCGACCAGCCCGGAGCCGAGCAGGATGCCACGGTTGTGGCGGGCGAGGCGTTCTTCGTCGGTGGCCGCGCGACGGTGGAGGACGAGACGCAGCAGTCCCCCCAGGAAGACCGGCATCATCGTCGAGAGCGGCAGATAGACGCCCACGGCGAACGGTAGTGACGGAATCCGGAGCAACTCGACGACGATGGCGATGCCGGCGCCGAGAGCGACGAGGGTCCAGGGCAGCGACTGGGCCAGGACACCATCGATGACCAGCCGCATCAGCATCGCCTGCGGTGCCGGCAGTTCCTCGCCGCCGAAACCATAGGCCCGGGCCAGCAGCAACACCGTCAAGGCGACGAAGGCGGCGGAGGTCAGCACGCCCACCAGCTCGCCAAGTTGCTGCCGGCGCGGTGTCGCCCCCAGCAGGAACCCGGTCTTGAGATCCTGCGATGTGTCACCGGCGATCGAGGCGGCGACGGCGACCACCGCGCCGACCGTCAGCGCCGCCACCTTGCCGCCGTCGTCGGTCCATCCGAGCAGCAGGAACACCGACGAGGTGGCGAGCAGCGTCGCGATCGTCATGCCGCTGGTCGGGTTCGCGGTCACCCCCACCAGTCCGACGATGCGCGAGCTGACCGTCACGAAGAAGAACGCGAACACCACGACCAGCATGGCCGCCACCGCGCGGCCGGCCGGGATCTCGATGCTGCTGAACGCCAGGGGCACGAGCACCAGCGTGGCGAAGACGAGCGCCGCGCCGACCCCGACCACGCGAAGCGGGAGATCCTGCTCGGTGCGCGGGACCGCCGGCGCGCCTGGCGTGTCCGACAGCCGCTCTCGAATCTGGCGCGCGCCGGACCGGAAGCTCTCGACCATCAGCGGCACGCTGCGTAGCAGCGTGATCAGCCCGGCTGTGGCCACCGCGCCGGCGCCGATGTACCGGATATACCGGGTCCAGAGCAGGCTGGGCGTCATGGCGTCGAGCGGCAGGACCGTCTCCGGGTAGAGCGGTTCCGGCCGACCGGTCCCCCAGGTGGCCAGGATCGGGATGATGACCAGCCAGGACAGCAGCCCACCACTTACCATAATGGTCGCGATACGTGGGCCCAAGATGTAGCCGACGCCCAGCAGCGCCGCGCTGACGTCACCGCCGAGCTGCGCCTTCTTCAGCAACGGGATCGAGACCTGGAGCCCGTCGGGCACGGCGCGAAGCCAACCGGTCAAGGCCTTGACCAGCGCGCCGACACCCAGACCGAGGAACACGTGTCTGGCCTGGGCGCCGCCAGTCTGACTGGCCTTGAGCACCTCGGCGCAGGCGGTGCCTTCGGGATACGGCAGGCTGTCGTGCTCGCGCACGATCAGATAGGGCCGCAGCGGAATCATGAACAGCACGCCCAGCAGCCCGCCGCTCATCGCCAAGATCGTGATCTGGATGAAGGTCGGGTCGAAGCCCCAGAGAAAGAGCGCCGGCAAGGTGAAGATGACGCCGCTCGCGACCGAGCTCGAAGCGGAGCCGACCGTCTGCGACAGGTTCGCCTCGAGGATGGTGCTGTTCACTCCCCCGGCACGCAGCGTCCGGAACAACGCCACCGTCATCACGGCGACCGGGATCGAGGTCGAGATTGTGAGCCCGGCCCGCAGGCCGAGATAGGCGTTCGCCGCGCCGAAGAGGATGCCGAACAGGATGCCGGCGCCGACCGCCTTCGCCGTGGCTTCCGCCGGCGACTCGCTGGGAGAGACGTAGGGCGATGGGGTCGTGGTCTGGGGCTCGGGTCTGTCGCCGCTAGACATCTTCTAGAGTGGCGAGGCGAACGTGTGACACGTGTTCTGGTCCTGGGAGGAAGATGTCTACCCCCGCGTAGCGGGGCTGTAAGAAAAGCCGTCTAGCGACGCTGAGCCGACGAGCCTCGGGCGGTGTGAGGCGCAGCTTCGCTAGCATGCCCCCGTGGCTGCGCCCGTCTACCGGAACCGGGTCAGCGTGATGTCGACGAACCGCGTGCGCTGCTCGGCGCGGCGCCACTGGACCAGGATGGGGCTCTGATACCGTCCCTGGTTCACGCGGCCCTCGCCCGGGGTGTCACGGTCGGACACCAGCAGGCTGACCGAGCGCTTCATTCGGAGAAAGTGCCGGGCCGGCGCGCCGACGAAGAAGCGGGAGATAATCTGCTCCACGATCGAGTCGCTGAGCCTGAGGGCGTCGACCAGCTGGTTGAACACTCGCACCATGTCGTACTTGGCGTAGCCGATCGTCTTGTTCGGGATCGCCCGCGGGTCGGCCAGCAGATGCCGGCTCTTTTCGGCCATGAACCGCAGCGGGTTGTGGAGGACCTCGGCGAGGTCGTGCTGCATCAGCAGCGTCTCGTACTCGTTGACGGTCAGCCCCGCCTGGTCCTCGCCGGGTGCCAGGGTGAGCTGGATGCGTCCCTTGGCAACGTCATGCCGCTCGATGAGCTGCTGACAACGCGCGTAAATGCCGAAGGACGGATTCTTCAGGTTGATCGAGTCGACCGGGTGGGCCGACATCGGCACCTCGATGCGCTCGCGCGCCACCTCTTCCTCGGTGTTGAATCCGAGAATCGTGGTCACACGCTGACGCGGACGCCCTCCGTTCACACCGTCGAGGTCGATGAAGAAGACCGGCTCGCCTGGGCGTAGGCGGTAGGTCACGCAGCTGCGCAGCCCGGCACTGATGAACGCCAGATGCGAGTCGGCGTTGGACGGTTCTACCTGACGCTGTGCTTCGGACAGCTCCTCACGCAGGTGCATCTCGTCGTGCTTGTAGCCGGCGCCCGGCGGGAACACGTTGCGGAAGAAGGTCAGATAGTGGGCCAGACCGTTCCGCTTCTTGTTCAGTCGGGAGGCGAGACTCTGTTCGAGATAGCCGGCGGTCGTGTGGAACGAGGAGTAGAGCGCTTGGGGGAACGTCTCGAGGACGCCGCCGTGGGTCTCAGAGACGCGCTTGCGGACGTCAACGAGGTCGACTCTGGCGCGGGGGCTTATTTCGATCGCAACTTCAACCGGTGCTGTCGCCATCTAGCCGAGACATTGTAACCCAAGATAGGACACAAGTTTACAAGGGTTCTATCGGCCTCCAGCGGTTTTCTCGCGCCGGCACGTGGGCCGTCAAGAACGGATCGTGGCGAAGCCCACGCGCCTTCGCCCAGGCTTCGGCGGACAGGCCGGTTTCCTCCTGACTCCTGCCCTTCTCTGCTGACTTCTGACTGCTTGACAACTCCCTAACAGCTGAGACACCGATGGTTGTTCTTCGCACCCAGGCGCTCGAGCAACGCGATCGTCTCGGGAAACGGCTGAATCCGCTGCACCGGGCCGTTGGCCATGTCGACGGTGGTCTGTCCTCGACGGCTCACCTGGGTCACGTCGACGCCTTGGTCGACCAGATACAGGATCAGCTCGGTGTCGCCACGGGCGGCGGCATGATGGATGGCGTTGTAGCCGTTGTGATCACGAGAATGCACGTCGGCGCCCACGTCTTCGACCAGGAAGCGCACCGCCGGGAGCCAGCTGTTCGGAACGTGCCGGTGGGTGTTGCCCGCGTAGCCTTGGCCGTACCCGACACCCGACGCAGCGAGCACCGGCGACACCGCGGGCCCACCCAGCTCCATCGGCGGCAGACCCGACGGGTCGGGGTCGAGGGGGCGCCGGCGGCTGGGCACGATGCGGGTCGGAAGATGGGGGTCGGCGCCGTGGGTCAGCAACAGACGCATGGCGTTGATGTCGAGCGCGTATGCCGCCCGCCAGAACGGCGTCGCGCCGGCTCGGTCGACCCCGAGCAGGTCGCGGTTGTAGGTGGTGTACCACAGCGATTTCGTCAGTCGCGCGTTGACATCGGCGCCCGCTGCGAGCATCGCGTCCATCAGTTCCAGATAGCTCGCCGACTGCTGCAGGTAGTCGGTCGGTTGCGGGTGCCGGGCCTTGGGCGCCCATTGCATGTTCAGCGCGCCGTAGAGCGGAGTCGCCCCGGCACCGCTCGCCAGCGTCGGGTCGGCGCCCATCTCGAGGAATCGCATCGCCAGGTCGAAGTGGCCGTTGATGGCGGCGATGAGCAACGGGCTCGTGCCGTCGGCGGCGCTCACTTGATTGAGGTCGGCACCTCCGTCGACCAGGGTCAGCGCGGCGTCGGTGTGCCCGTCCCGCGCTGCCAGTAGCAGTGCCGTCAGCCCGCCGTGGGTCCCGACGAGGTCCGCAAATCCGAGCGGCTCCGGTTCTTCCTGCAGGTCGGCTTCGTACGCCGTCGCCTCGGCTGCCCTGGCTGCGGCGCGTGCTTCGGCTGACGGCGGCGCCGGGGGTAGGAGCGAACGGGGTGTCGAAGCCGCCTCGGCGGTAGTCGACACCGACTGCGCGTCGCCTGTCTCTGGCTCGCGTCCCTCGCGCAGCGCCGCCATCCGTTCCCGCCGCCGTCGGCTGTCCGCCCGATCCGTCTCGTTACGCGCGGCGATGTTGACGACCGTGCCGGTGACAGCGGGATCGGCGCCGCGTGCCAGCAGCGCCGCCAGGGCGTTGCCCCGGTCCGCGGCGGCGGCGAACATCAACGGTGTCTGGCCCCACACGGGTTCACGGGCGTTGGCGTCGGCGCCATGGTCGAGCAGCGTCGTGAGGGCGTCGGCGTTGCCCGCGGTGGCGGCGAAATGCAGTGGCGTGGCGCCAGTCGCGGTGAGCACGTTGGCGCCGGCGCCGGCGTCGAGCAGCACCGACATGGTTGACGCCTGGCCTGCTCGGCTCGCGACATGGAGCGGCGTATGGTCGCCCAGACGGGTCGTCACCCCGAGGTCGGCGTCGGCCTCGAGCAAGAGCCGGACGATCTCGGTGGCACCATGGCGCGCCGCCCAGTGCAGCCCCGTCATCCCGTCCCCCTGCGGCGCGTTCACGTCGGCGCCTGAGGCGAGCAAGGCTCGAACGGCGTCGGCGTCCTGTCGCATGGCGGCGTCAGACACAGGCGCGTCGATGGCCGCCGAGACCCAGCTCAGCGCACAGACGCACAACAGACAGGCCAGTCCTGCGAGTCGAATGCTTCGCATCGTGTGTTCCACGCTCTGGGCGCGTTCTTCGTCGGCAATCTGTCTGGTTAGGCCGATAACGAGAACTCGCCGGTGCTGTCGCCAAATTGCTCTATGTCATCGATGCCGAGCCGATGGATCAGGTCCAGCATAACGTTCGCCATCGGCGTGCCTGGCGCGGCGCGCAGATGCAGATTGCCGGCCAGCTTTCCGTTGGCGCCGCCGACGACGAACAGCGGGCACCGCTTGTGGTTGTGGACGTTCGGGTCGCCCATCGGCGACCCGTAGATGATCATCGATTTGTCGAGAAGGGTCCCGTCCCCTTCCTCGATGCGCTGGAGCTTGTCCAGAAAGTAGGGCACCAGGCCCACGTGATAGCGGTTGAGCCGGGCGAACGTTTCGATGTTCTCCTCGCGCCCGCCGTGATGGGAGGTGGGATGGAACCCGCGGTCGATCCCGCTTTCGGGGTAGACCCGGCCGGTCGCGTCGCGTGACAGCTTGAACGAGAAGACCCGCGTGATGTCGGTTTCGAAGGCGAGCACCTGCAGGTCGAACATGAGCTTCACATGCTCGTCGAACGAGTCGGGTACGCCGGCCGGCGAGCCCGGCAGCTCGCGCGTCTCACCATTGAGATTGCGCGCCTCGACCCGTTGAATCCGCCGCTCGATCTCGCGGATGTCGTTCAGATAGCGGTCCATCCGTTGCCGGTCCGTCGGGTCCAGCTCCCGCTGGAGAACCGCGACTTCGTCGGTAATGAAGTCGAGCACGCTGCGGCGCTGACGGCGGCGGGTCGCCCGTTCCTCGCTCGTGCCGCCCGCGCCGAACAGCTGGTCGAACGCGAGCCGCGGGTCGCGGATCATCGGCAGCGGGTCGGTCGGCGACGCCCAGCTGATGGTGTCGGTGTAGACACAGGAATAGCCATAGGCGCAGCCACCGGCCTGGTCGACGTTCTCGATGCAGAGCTGCATGGAGGGGATCGGGGTGGTCTGACCGAACCGCTGCGCATAGAGTTGGTCGATCGAGATCCCGGACCGCACGTCTGAGCTCTCGGTCTGCTTCGGGTGCGACTGCGTCAGGAACGTCGCACTCGACCGGAAGTGGTCGCCGCCGATTTCCGGTGGGGTCACCGCCTCGGCCGGGGCCACGTCGGTGTCGCTGATGATCGTCAGCACGTCCCGGTACGGCTCGAGTGGACTCAACGCGCTCGGTGTGAGATCGAACTCGCCTCCGGTGGCCGCCGGCGACCAGAGGTGCTGGGCGGCGCCGTACTCGGTGCTGCCGGCGGCGCCATGGACGTTCTCGATACAGACGAGTCGGGTCGGGTCGTCGAGCGACTGGGCGGCTGCGACGCGGCGCCATGGTCGGCCGGCCGGCACGAACGCGTCCAGGAACGGCAGAGCGAGGGTCACGCCCATGCCGCGCAGGACGGTGCGTCGGGGTAGATGCTTGCCGGTGATGAAAGGCATGCTCGCGGTCTCCTCTCCTAATGGCTCTGGGTCACGGTTGACCGGCGACGCCGGTCGTCGAGTCTTTGACGGCGCCGCCTTTCTGCTGGAACGCCGGACTGCTGACGATTCCGAGGATGAAGGCGGAGAGCCGGTGGTCGTGCACGTCGGCCGCCCGGACGATCGCGCGCACGGTGGGCATGTCGTCGGTGTCGAGCCGCCGACCCAACGCGTAGCTCATCAGGTTTTCTGTGAACGTGCGCACGAACGGGATGGGTCGGTTGAGTAGGGCGGTTCGCAGATCGGCCGCGCTCCGGACCGGCGTGCCGTCGTAGAGCTCTCCGGTCGCGTCGATCGCCCCGCCGTTGTCCTTGATTCGCCAGGCTCCCGTGACGTCGTAGTGTTCGAGCGCGAGCCCGATCGGGTCCATCATGCGATGACACGAGCTGCAGGCCGGGCTGGCGCGGTGCAGCTCCATCCGCTCGCGTACCGACAGCAGTCGTCCATCCTCCGCAACCGCCGTCTCCTCGAGGTCCGGTACGTTCGGAGGCGGGGGTGGCGGCGGGCTGCCGAGTAGCACCTCCATCACCCACTTCCCTCGGAGCACCGGCGACGTCCGGTCGGCGTGGGAGGTCAGTGCCAGGACACTGCCGTGTCCCAGCAGGCCTCGCCGGGGCTCGTCGTCTGGGAACGTGACGCGGCGGAACCGGGTGCCGACGACGTCGGGGATGCCGTAGTGCTTCGCCAGTCGCTCGTTGACGAACGTGTAGTCGGCCCTCAGCAGCTCGAGCAGGCTCCGATCCTCCTGCACCAGATGGTGAAAGAAGAGCTCGGTCTCCCGTCGCATCGCCTGCTTGAGCTGCTCGTCGAAGTCGGGGTAGGTGCGCACGTCCGGATGCAACCTGTCGAGGTCGGGCAGCCGAAGCCACTGGGCCGCGAACCGTGTGGCAAGCGCCTCGGCACGAGGGTCTGCCAGCATCCGGCGGACCTGTCGCGTGAGGTCGTCCGGCTCCGAGAGTCGCCCCTCGTTGGCTAGCTGCATGAGCTCGATGTCTGGTCCCGCCGCCCACAGGAAGAAAGACAGACGCGTTGCCAGGTCGTGATCGGTGATGGTGAAGCTGTCGATCGGCCTCGTGTCGACCGGCGGTTCTTCGAACCGGAACACGAAGTGCGGGCTCGCGAGGATGCCCTCCAGCGCCATCCGCACCCCGGGCTCGAAGCCGCCCTCGGCCTCGCCAGCGTCATAGAGCGCCATCAACCCCTCGAGGGTGTCCGGCGTCACCGGTCGCCGGGAGGCGGCGCCGCCCAACCGCCCGATGATCGCGCGCGCGCAGGCGCGCGCGTCGGCCGCCGTTGCCGGCCGGCAGCTGAAGATGCGCGCGCGGCTCGGGGTGTCAGAGACACCGGTGGCGTCGAACGGGCCGCGGACGGCGAGGTCACGTAGATGCGGCAGACTCGTGAAGCCGTACGCATTGGCGACGCTGGTGCTCGAGAGCGACCATTCGTGGGGCGAGATCAGGTCCTGGGCCGGTCCGTCGAACTGACGTACGAAAACGGCCGACACGCGATGCGGTCCGGCAGTGATCCGGATCGGGTCGGTCCAGAGATTGACGCCGTCGGGGTCCGAGACGTGCATCCAGCGGTCGATGTTGAGCAATGCCGCGCGCTCGCCATCCACCGAGATCTCGATCTGTTCCGGGCTGTTCGCTGTGTGGAGCGCCCCTCGGCCGCTGCCAAAGAGGTCGCCGGTCGTCTCGTGATGGAACGAGACCCGGAAGACGTACTCGCCGTCGGCGGGGAAGGTGTGGATCACCGATAGGCCGCCACGTGACCCGTACGGAGCCCCGTCGACCTGTTCACGCTGGGATACCCAGCGAGTGACCTTGTAGGTGGTCTCGATCGGGCTGGCCGTCGGGTCGCCGACCGCCAGCCGGCTGACCTCGGCAGCCGCGCGCAGATACCCGTTCATCAGCGTCGGGGAGAGCAACTGAACGTCGGCGATGTTGTCGAAGTTGGCGCTCTTGGTGTCGAGTGGCAGGTAGTCACCCGCGTGCATGTCGAGCGCCAGCAGGTCGCGGATTGACCGCTCGTATTCGGCGCGGTTGAGACGCTGGAAGCTTCGGCGACCGGGGTTCGGTGCGACGGCCGCCCGTGCGTCGAGTCGCGTCTCCAGAGCGATGGCGAGACCAGTGAGGGCCGCCTCGTCCGGGCGACCGACGCCGGCCGGCGGCATCATGCCGGCTCGTAGCTTGCGGACCATCTTCTCGGCGAGCACGGGGTCCTCGGAGGCCGTGGCGACCTCGAACCCCTCGAGCGACATGCCGCCGTAGCGCATCCGGTCGTTGTGACACCGCTGACAGGTGCCCTCGACGACCGTCTGGGCCGCCTCGGTCGGGTTCGGAGCTTGCGCGTGGATCGCCGGTCCACCGGCCGTGGCAAGACCGAGACTGACCGCGATCGCGCTGAGCGCCAGCGGCGTCACCTTTAGCATCGTTCCCTTAGACTCAGAGTTACCCGTTGACACCAAGCGCCGATGGTGGCCAGGGCTCTTGGACCCGTCGGGCGGGCATCGCCTTCGCCAACACACGCGTGCCCCGGTATTGATCCGCGTCGAGACCCTGCGCCACAGGGCGTGTTCCAATCAAGCGTAGTGTAGTCGGTGTTGGCACGGTTTTCCACGGCGGAGCCTGGCGATCGGCGGAGCTCCGCGCCGGGCCGCGAGTGTGCACAGCGGACATTCGTAGTAGCGCCGCCCGGTCTGCGGACCGAGGTATACGGGCGGTCCGTGAACAGAAAGATGAGGTACCCTGTTCGCTTGACTCTACCGCGTGGGGCTACGCCACCCGAGTGAGGCGCACGATGAGACACGCTACGACCGTCACCGTCCTCCTGACGCTGCTGCTGTCGATCGCCACCGATGGCGTGGCGCAGCAGTGGCCAAAATTTCGCGGGGTGAATGCGGGCAACATCGCCGATGACCCCGCCCTGCCCGACACCTGGAGCGAGACCGAGAACGTCGCCTGGAAGATCGACATTCCCGGTCTGAGCTGGAGCTCACCGGTCGTCTGGGATGACCACATCTTCGTCACGACCGCAATCAGTGCCGCCAGTGACGAGGAGGTTCAACCGATCCCGGGCCTCTACGACCCGGGCGAGCACAACGGCGCGGTGCCAGCCGCCGGCGAGCACCGCTGGGTGGTGTATGACATCGACTTCGAGACCGGTGCGGTCCGGTGGGCGAGAGAGCTGCACCGCGAGGTGCCCACCATCACGCGGCACCTCAAGAACAGCTACGCGTCGGAGACACCGGTCACCGACGGCGACCGGCTGTATGTGTATTTCGGCGCGATCGGCATGGTCGCGGCGCTCGATTTCGACGGCGAGGTCCTCTGGACGAAGGACACAGGGACGTTCAACACGATGCAGGCGATGGCGACGGCGTCGTCCCCCGCACTTCACGAGGACCGGCTGTATGTTCTGAACGACAACACCACGCAGTCGTTTCTTACAGCGCTCGACACCGCCACCGGCGAGGAGGTCTGGCGGGTCGACCGCCAGGAGGGCGGGCAGACCTGGGCCACGCCGCTCGTGTGGGAGAACCGCCTGCGCACCGAGATCGTGACCGCGGCCAGTAGCCGGGTCCGCTCGTACGACCTCGATGGAGGACTGCTGTGGGAGCTGGGCGGGATGTCGCTGCTGACGACCCCGAGCCCGTTCACCAGCCATGGGCTGGTCTACATCAGCTCCGGCTATCCTGGTGGCGCTCTTCGGCCGGTCTACGCGATCCAGCCGGGCGCGGCCGGAGACATTTCGGTCTACAGGGAAGTCGCCAGCGGTCTGCAGGAGGGGTTTCCCGGCACACGCGCCTACTCGCAGGATGACCACGTCGTCTGGTCCTACCCGCTGCTCGGCACCTACAACACCACCGCCCTCGTGTATGGCGACATCTACTACACGCTGCTCGACCGCGGCTTTCTGACGGCGCACGACGCGGCGACCGGCGAGGAGATCTATGGGCGGCAGCGGCTCGAGATCGGCAACGGCTTCACAGCGTCGCCCTGGGGCTACAATGGCAAGATCTTCCTGCTGAGCGAGGACGGCGACACGTTCGTCGTGAAGGCGGGACCCGAGTTCGAGATCCTCCACAAGAACTCGTTGAGCGAGATGTCGCTCGCCACACCCGCCGTGGCACGCGGCAGCCTCATTCTGCGCACCCAGTCGAAGCTGTACCGCATCGCGACGCGCCCGTAGCGGCCGCATCAGTCTTATTCCCGTCAGGGTCCTGAGGAATCCACATGTTGAGCGTGTTCGAGAGCTGGCTCATCGATCAGGGCCTCAGGGCGGGCATCGCCGCGTTCGCGGCGATCGCGACCGGGGTCCTGGCCCTGGTCATCCTTGCGGTGGTCGCCAACATGGTGGCGAAACGGCTGCTCCTGAAGGCCGTGGTCGCTCTGGCCGGGCGCACCAAGACGAACTGGGACGACGTGTTGACGGAGCGCCGGGTGTTTCACCGGCTCGCGCGCATTGCGCCGGCGCTGGTCGTGTATTTCTTCGCGCCGGCGGTGCTCGGGGCGGACTCGTCGGCGACGCGGTTGGTTACGGCAGGGTGTCTCCTCTA
>DQNS01000098.1 GCA_015659035.1 Acidobacteriota bacterium
CAATAGTAGACGACGCGGTGGGCGCTGCCTCCCAGGAAGCGTGAGCCGTACACAACGTCAGCCTTGTTCAAGAGGATCGGGACAGTCAGCTGTAGGTAGTCTTGGGGATCGTATTCGAGGTCGCGTCCTGCACGAGGATGATGTCGCACGTCGCGGCCTCGAAGCCCGAGCGCAGATACGACGCTCTCCGTCGTGATCACCGCCTGCAATGAGGCCGTGCGTCCTCCAGCATGGCCGGCCACCCGCCCGCGCGCAGCTCGCCGACAACCTCGCTTCCCACCGTGTCTGTCCGGTCCAGTCCTCGGACTAGCCTCCGGAATACGATGCGGTAACATGTCGATCTTGCGCAGACGCGCGGTCCGAGGCTCAGGACCCCGCAGCATCAAATGTCCCGACGAAGAACCTTGTGGGCGGCGTGCGTCTTCCTCCTCCTCGCCATCGTGCATACGTGGCCGCTCGTCACAGGGCTCAACCACCTGTCGCGCTGGAACCATGACGAGTGGTTGAACGCGTGGGCGGTTTCGTGGATCGCGCACCAGCTCCCCCGAGATCCCGTCCACCTGTTCGACGCGAACATCTTCTATCCTACCGAGTCGACGTTGGCATATACCGAACCGCTCATCGTCCCTGGCCTGATGGGTGCGCCGCTACGCTGGCTCGGCGCATCGCCGCTCCTGACCTACAACGTGCTCGTCCTCCTCGGACTGACGCTGACTGCGCTGGCCATGTACGCGCTGGTCGTGACGTGGAGCGGCGACTACTGGGGTGGACTCCTCGCGGGCGCGCTGCTAGCGTTCAGTACGCCGCTGCTCACGCGCCTTCCTCACCTCCAAGCGCTGCACCTGTACTGGCTGCCTCTGGCACTTCTCGCCTTCGACCGCTTGCTAACCCGGCGGCGGACGCGTGATGCGGCATGGCTCGGGGCGTGCGTGGTGGGTGCCGCGTTGACGTCCGGGTATCTCGTGGTGTTTGTGACCTTTGCTCTGGCGGGCGCGCTACTGGCCCGCGGGCCACGCTGGTGGGAACGCGACGGTGCTGTGGTGCTGATGCGGCTGGCGGCAGCGGCGGCGGTCACCCTCGCGATCCTCTTCATCCTCCTGCGACCGTATCAGGCTATGGGGTTGCAACGCCCGCTGGTAGCGGAGGCCGCCAGTGTCTTCGCGGTGCTGGAGAGCTACCTCTCGTCGGCAACCAACCTGCACTACAACGCGTGGAGCCAGCCCATCTTCGATCGGGCGCCCGGCATACTGTTTCCAGGCGTCGTGGCGCTGGCACTGGCGGGCGTCGTTCTCGTCAGCCGGCGCCGGATCGCGCCGGTCGGGACACGCCGGATGCTTGTCTGCATCGCCGGGGTCGGTGTCATCTTGTCACTGGGGCCGCTGACGCCGGTGTATGTCTGGGCGTATCACGTCGTGCCACCCCTTCAGGGGCTCCGTGCCCCGCATCGCTTCGGGATCGTGGCGCTCTTCGCGGTGGCCGCATTGGCGGGGTTGGGGCTGAGCCTGCTGCGTCAACGCGGGTCGCGTCCGTGGCGAACTGTCGGCTCGATCGGCCTCCTCACGCTGGCTACGGTGGAAGGCCTTCACGTGCCGATTCCCTACGACCCCGTCGAGTGGAACCCGCCGATCTATCAGGCCCTGGGTGCCGCCGGGCCGGGCGCGGTCGTCGAGTTGCCGATCTACAGCGGCAGCGCCGCCCATCTCAACGCCCCGTACCTCCTGGCGTCGACGGCGCACTGGAGGCCGCTGGTCAACGGCTACGGCGGTTTTCGGCCCCTCCACTACGATGAGATGGCCCAGGTGATCGCCACCTTTCCGTCGGTCCCGGCGATCGTGCGCCTGCAGGCGCTCGGCGTTCGGCACGTGGTCGTCCACACGGCCAGTTATGAAGAGCCGGAAGCGATCCGGCAGGCCCTGACGCGGCTGGAGAGTCGGCCGGACCTCGTCCTCCTAGCGCAAGAGGGGATGGACCGATTGTATGGGGTCAGCGACGTGATCCAGACGAGAGGTGGCGCGTTGCTGCTCACGCTCCCGTGGTCAGACTTGACCTTTGTGGATGGGCCGAGCCCTGGGAGCTACCTGCGCCAATCGCTGGAGCTCGGGCTGACCTTCGGCCTGCAGGGACCCGACCAGTTCCTCGCGTACCTGGAAGACACCGCGACGACCTCGCGGCTCATGCTGCAGCTACCCATCCCGATGACCGGCCGGTTCTTCGATGCGGTCACAGGGGTTGGCCTCGGCGAACTCACGGTCCTCGCCACAGAACAGCCCACGCCCGTGGCCGTGCCCGCCGGCTATCGATCCGTGATTCTCCGGCTGCGCGCCAATGACGACATCTAGACGAGTGTAGCAGCCCCTCTTCCAGCGTATACTGGCGCCAATGTTAAGCCACAACGCGCTGGCGTCCGGCGGCGTGCTGGCCGCTTTTCTTCTGGTGGCGGTCTCGCCCGTCGTTGTTCAGGCGCAATCAGGCGCCCGCGGCGGCGAGTGGTCCTCCTACGGCGGCGACCTGGGTCACACCCGCTACGCGCCGCTCGACCAGATCACCGCGGACAACTTCGACGACCTGGAGGTCGCCTGGCGGTTCAAGACCGACAACCTTGGTCCAGTGCCCGAGTTTCGGTTCCAGTCCACGCCGCTCGTGGTCGACGGCATGCTGTATTCGACCGGCGGGTCGCGGCGTGCGGTGGTGGCCCTCGACGCCGCGACGGGCGAGCTGAACTGGATTTACAGCCTGGTTGAAGGGGCGCGTGGCGACGCGGCACCGCGACGACTCTCCGGGCGCGGGCTGGCCTACTGGAGCGGGGCGCCGGGCCGCGACAAAGCGCGGATCATCTATGTGACGCCGGGCTACCGGCTGATCGCGCTCGACGCGCAGACCGGCCGGCCGGTGTCCCAGTTCGGCGTCGACGGAATGGTCGACCTGCAGCGTGACAACGACCAGCCGATCGACCTGACAACCGGCGAGGTCGGGCTGCACGCCACGCCGATCGTGGCCGGCGACGTGATCATCGTTGGCGCCGCCCACCGCACCGGCGGGAACCCGCGCAGCCGGCGCAACGTGAAGGGCTACGTCCGTGGGTACGACGCGCGCACCGGCGAGCGGCTTTGGGTCTTCCACACGATTCCACGTCCCGGTCAGTTCGGTCGCGACACGTGGCTGAGCGACTCGGCAGTCTACACCGGCAACACGGGCGTCTGGGGGCAGATCTCGGTGGATCTGGAGCTGGGCCTGGCCTATTTGCCGGTGGAGGCGGCGACCGGTGACTACTTCGGCGCCAACCGGCCGGGCAATAACCTGTTCGCCGAGAGCTTGGTGGCGGTCGACCTGCGGACCGGCGAGCGTCGCTGGCACTACCAGTTGGTGCACCACGGCATCTGGGACCACGACATCCCCTGCGCCCCGATTCTGCTCGACCTCACCATCGACGGCGAGACGGTGAAGGCGGTGGCGCAGCCGACCAAGCAGGTGTTCCTGTATGTCTTCAACCGCGAGACCGGCGAGCCGATCTGGCCCATCGAGGAGCAACCGGTCCCGGCTGGCGACGTGCCCGGCGAGTGGTATGCGCCGACCCAGCCGATTCCAACCCGGCCGCCCGCGTACGACCGGCAGGGGGTCACGCAGGACGATCTGATCGACTTCACCCCCGAGCTGCGCGCCGAGGCCGAGGAGCTGGTGTCCCACTACCAGATGGGACCGATCTTCACGCCGCCGGTCGTGAGCCGTCTCGACGGGCCGCTCGGCACGCTGATGGCGCCGGCGGCGGGTGGCGGCACGAACTGGCCGGGGGGATCCTACGACCCGGACACCCACATTCTCTACGTGTCGTCGAACAGCTCGGTCGGGGCGCTCGGGCTGATGCCGCCCTACCCCGGGCAGTCGGACATGGAGTATATCCAAGGGAACGCCATTGCCGGTCCGCGCACGAGCGGGGGCGCCGGGTCGTCGGCTGGCGGTGGCCGGACCAACTTCGACGTGCCGCCTCGACCACCGATCCCACCGGAGGTGCGCCGGCTCGGCCGGCTCAGCGTCCAGGGGCTGCCGCTGCTGAAGCCGCCCTACGGCATCATCAGCGCCATCGACATGGATCGCGGCGAGATCTTGTGGCAGATCCCGCATGGTGAGACGCCGGACAATGTCCGGAACCATCGGGCGTTGCAAGGACTGGAGATTCCGCGGACCGGCCAGCCCGGCAGCGTCGGCACGCTGGTGACCCAGACCCTGTTGATCGCCGGCGACGCCGGGAGGCACACCACACCGACGGGACAGCGGGGCGCCATGCTCCGCGCCTACGACAAGGCGACCGGCGCCGAGGTGGGTGCTGTGTTCATGCCGGCGCCCCAGACCGGGTCGCCGATGACCTACGCGCTCGACGGCGTCCAGTATCTGGTCGTCGCAATCAGCGGCGGCAGCTACTCGGGCGAGCTGGTCGCGTTCAGGCTGCCTGGGACCTAGAGAGTGCCCGTAGCCCTCACCCCGGCCCTCTCCCAGAGGGAGAGGGAGAAATCGGAGCGCTCTTCTTCCGCGCCCTACTAGGGACTGACCGGTCCAGGTTGCTTATCGCGCCTGCGGTTCCCTTGAGATATCCGGCGGACTGGGCGCAGCGCCCAACGTCCGAAGGAGCGCCGCCGTCGTCTCCGAGTGAATGTAGTTGCCGCCCGTGTGGACACCCTCGGCGATGACCAGGGGCGTCCAATCTCTGTTGTTCTTCGCGTCCACATCGGCGCCGCGGTCCACCAGAAACTGGACAATCGAATTCGCGCGTTCCCTCCACGCGGCGCCGTGCAGCGCCGTGTCGCCATTCTCGTTGACCGCGTTGACGTCGGCGCCAAGTTCCGCACACAGCGTGACGGCCCTCAGCGCGTCACGCTCCGTCGACCGGGTGATGCCAGGTTCGTGGCCAACGCCCGCCGCCATCATCAGCGGTGTCGTGCCGTTACGAGTCGGCACCAGCGGATCGGCACCATGAGCGAGCAACTCCCGCATGACGGCGACATCGTTCGCCCTCGCGGCTATCAGGAACGCCGTCCCGCCCGACATGTTGCCGACGTGGCTCTTCACCGTGATGCCAAACCCCGGGGTCCGTCGAGCCCGGGCATTCGGATCGGCTCCATGGGCCAGGAGCACCTTCACGAGTGCGATCCGCTCGGGCTCGGGCAGCCCCCCGAACGCACTCCATTCGGTGTCTGCGGACGTGATCCCGTTGGAGAAGTCGTTCAACTCTGTGTCGAAGACGCCCGCCGCCCAGTGGAGGGGTATGAACCCAGGCCCTCGGTTGGGGTCGGCGCCCTGGTTCAGCAGGAACTCCGCGAAGGTCGTATGCCCGCGGATCGTAGCGACGACCAGGGCGGTGGTGCCGTCCTCCGCAGCGTCATTCACATCCGCACCTGACGCCAGCAGCGCCTGCGTCGTGTCCAGGTAGCCTTCCCGCGCCGCCAGCAGCAACGCCGAGTAGCCAGTCGTCGAACGCGCAAGTACGTCGGCGCCGTGCTCGAGCAACGCACCGACAACCTCGGTGTGACCTTCCCACGCCGCCCACATCAACGCGGTCTGGCTGCGGGACGCTTCCGTCGCGTTTGTGTCCGCGCCCCGGGTCAGAAGCGCCGTGACCGCGTCGACGACGCCCCCGCGCGCACATGTCATCAGCACCGTCTCGCCGGTCGCCTGGGCGGCATTCGGATTCGCCCCCGCCTCCAGCAACCGCTCGACCATCACGGGGCTGGCATTCGTGCAGGCCAGAGAGAGCGGCGTCACATCGTAGTGGTCTGTTGCGTTGACCAGGGCTCCGCCCCGTATCAGCAGGTCGGCCATCTCGACGTCATCGCCGAGAGCCGCCCAGTGCAGCGCCGTGACGCCATCAGGCGGAGGCGTATTCACGGGAACACCCTCCCTCAGCAGCGTCCGCACCGCCTCGGTGTCGCCATGCTTTGCGGCCTCGACCAGCCGAAGATCGGCAGCAGCAGTGGTAACAGGGGCAATGCTCGCGACCGCTACCAAACCGACGACCGCACCGCTCAAGAATCGGATGTTAATGCGCATCTGTGCTCGTCCTTGATTTGGAAGCGCCAATTCGTGCTACACGTCAGACAGCACCGCCACCTCGCCCGTGCTGTTGCCGAGCTGCTCAGCCGGAATCCCCATCTTGTCGAGAACCGTCAGGTGCAGGTTCGCCAGCGGCGTCCCCGCCGGCAGTCGCACGTGCCGGCCTCCTTTGACCAGGCCCGCGCCGCCCCCGGCCAGGACAATCGGCAGATCGGTCGGCTCGTGCGCGTTGCTGTTACTCATGCCGGCGCCGTAGATGATCATGGACTGGTCCAGCAGTGAGCCATCGCCGTCATCGGTCGACCGCAACTTTTCGAGGAAGCGTCCGAAGATCTGCATGTGGAACGTGTTGATCTTGGCCAGCTTCTCGAGCTGCTCGGGGCGCTGCCGGTGGTGCGAGACCGGGTGATGCGGCTCGGCGACGCCAATCTCGGGGTAGGTGCGCACGTTCTTCTCGCGACCGAACAGGAACGTGCAGACGCGGGTCAGGTCGGCCTGGTACGCCACCAGCATCAGATCAAACATCACGTTCGCGTAGTCCTCGAAGTCGGCCGGGATGCCCGCGGGCTGTACGACTTCCGGCAGCTCCCGGTCGCTCTGTGTTTCGGCGATCTGGATACGCCGCTCGATATCGCGAACCGACTCGAGATACCCCGCGAGCTTGGACCGGTCGCCTCGGCCGAGGACCCGCTGCAGATCCGTGAGCTCCTCGCTGACCGAGTCGAGAATGCTGCGGTCGCGACCAAGCGCCCGGAGCCGCGCCTCGCTCTCGGTGCTGCCCACGGCACCGAACAGGTGTTCGAACACCGCGCGTGGATTGGTCTCCATCGGCATCGGCGTGTTGGCGTTACGCCAGGCGAGCGTGGCGCTGTAGGCGCAGCCATACCCGTCCTCGCACTGCCCCACCAGCTCGTTGGCCTCGAGCGACAGCTCGAGTGACGCCAGCTGCGTGTCTGCTTTCAGCTCCCGTGCGGCCAGCTGGTCCATCGACACGCCAACATGCAGCGTGGTGTTCGTCCCTGACGCCTTCCTGGCGTGTGCGCCAGTGAGGAACGCCGCCTGGCAGCGCGAGTGGTCGCCGTCCCCTTCGTTCAACAGCTGTTTGGCCGCGGTGTTGTCCATGCCGCTCAGAACGAGCACCCGATCGCGAACCGACGCCAGTGGCGACAGAATCGGCGTCAGCTCCAGGCTGCCCTCCGTGGTCGGCAGCCACCTGGCCATGCTCATCCCGTTCGGCACATACACTGCCCCGAGCCGCCTGACCGGCCGGGCCGCCGTGTTCCGAATGGCGGCAAACGCCGGCACCATGCCGTCAAGCAACGGCAGCGCGATGCCCGCACCGAGGCCCCGCAGCACCGTGCGGCGGGACAAGCACTTCTTCGTGATCACCATCAGAGACTCGCTTTCCTCATTTGAAACGGCCTGCTCTTGACGATGCCCAGAATCAGGGACGACCAGCGGTAGTTGTCCGAACCCGCGTTGCGCGTGATGGTGCGGACCGCTGGCATGTCGTAGTACTGGACGGCCCGGCCAAGGGCGTACGTCAGGAGCTTCTCTGTGAACGTGCGGATAAACTCATCGCGACGCATCAGCAACGCCCGACGGAACTCGTCGGGACCCGCAAACGTCGTCCCGTCGGGAAGCACGCCGGATGCGTCAATCGCCGACGTCCCATCCGTGGTTCGCCACTTCCCGATTGCATTGAAGTTCTCGAGCGCGAAGCCCAACGGGTCCATCCGCGTGTGGCAGCTCGCGCAGACCGGATTTGCCCGGTGCTGCTCCATCCGCGCGCGGATGGAGGCCGGCTCGCCATCATGGCCGCGCTCTGGCAGGTCGGGCACGTTTGGCGGCGGTGGCGGTGGCGGCGCCCCGAGAATGTTGTCCAGGAGGTACTTGCCGCGGACCACCGGAGAGGTCCGGGTCGCGTACGACGTGACCGTCAGCACGCTCCCGTGGCCCAGCAGTCCTGCCCGCCGGG
>DQNS01000025.1 GCA_015659035.1 Acidobacteriota bacterium
ACGAATCCGATCAGACTCAGGTAGTTTTCGGCGCGCAGCATGTTCGCGGCGATCCGGTCCTCGGTCTGCCGGTAGGATCGGACCCGGACGAACGCATCACGCAACGGCTCCCGGAGCTGCGCGACCAGCGGCTCGATCCGGGCCTCCGGCACCTGCACCAGGAGCTGCCGCTGGGCGCGCGTGCCGAACCCCAGCAGTCCCGTCGCCAGCAGGTCGTCATGGTCGACCAGCACCCGCGGACCGAAGCTGAACGCTCCCAGCTGCCCACCCGGCTCCCGCAGGATGACGCCCCGGATCTCGAACGTCCCTTCGCCGATGATGATCTGGTCACCCACCGCGACATCGAGCTGGGTCAACAGCTCCGGCCGCACCAGCGCACCGCCCCCCGCCAGCAACCCGTGGTGGTAGGGCATGTCGTCCTGCAACACAAACTTGCCATAGAACGGAAACGCCGCCTGGACACCGCGCAACTCGACGACCCTCGCGATCGTCTTTGTCTCGTCCGCCGGGCGGGCCATGCTGGCGATCTCCACCGACGACGTGCGCGCGAGCTCCGGTTCGCCGGCCAGGGTCGCATCGATGATCGCCAACACCTCGTCGGACCACGGTTGACCGGACGTGATGAGGATGTCGGCCCCCGTCAGCGCGCGGGTCTCCGCCGTCATCGTGGCGCCGACGCTCTGGATGAGGGAGCGCAGCGCGACGATGGCACCAACCCCAACCGCGACGCACACGAAAAAAAACACCAGCCGTCGCCAGGACGCCCGCAGCTCGCGACCCGCCATGCGCAGCACGAACATCACCGGGTCACCTCCGGCGGTCGCTCCGGGGTCACCTGCTCGACCTCACCGTCCCGCATCTGCAGCATCACGTCGGCCGATGACGCCAGCTCGGTATCGTGCGTCACCAGCACCACCGTCATGTCGCGGTCCGCGTTCACCTTGTGCAGCAGCTCGACGATGTGCCGGCCGTTCGCGCTGTCCAGATTGCCCGTGGGCTCGTCCGCCAGCAGGATCGGTGGGTCGTTCGCCAGGGCGCGGGCAATCGCCACGCGTTGCTGCTCGCCGCCCGACAGCTGGGCCGGGTAGTGGTGGGCCCGCCCGTCGAGACCGACGTCGGACAACAGCGCCGCCGCACGGGTGCCGGCGGCAGCCGCCCCGGCAATCTCAAGCGGCACCAGCACGTTCTCGAACGCCGTCAGCGAGGGCATGAGGTGGAAGAACTGGAAGATGAAGCCGATCTTCTCACCCCGGAGCCGGGCCAACGCGTCCTCGCCCAGGGCGGTGATCTCCACCCCGTCGATGACAACCTCCCCGGTTGTCGGGACGTCCAGCCCGGCGATCAACCCCAGCAGCGTCGACTTACCGCTCCCGGAGGGTCCGACGATAGAGAGATACTCCCCCGACGCAACCCGGAGATCGAGCGGTTTGACGATGGTCAGCGGCTCGATGCCGCTGATGACGGTCTTCGACACGTTGCGGAGCTCGATCATCGTGACTCGGGGAACGGAGACAGGTTACTGCGTCGCCGGGGTGAAAACGGGAAGCAGGGGCGCGAGCGCCTCCAGAACGCGGTCGGCCACGATCACGGCTCCGGCCGCAGTGGGGTGAATGCCGTCCGTCTGGTTGAGCGCCGGGTCGCCCGCCACCCCCTCGAGGAGGAACGGCATGAACGCCACGTCGTGTTCGCCGGCCAGCTCGTGGAAGACGCGACGAAACTGAGCCGTGTAGATGGCACCGAAATTCGGCGGCGCCTCCATGCCCGCCAGCAAGACGGCGATGCCGCGGCTCCTGGCCAAGGAAACGATCTCGGCGAGATTGCGTTTCATCTGGTCGACCGGCAGCCCCCGGAGCCCGTCGTTCCCACCCAGGGCCACGATCAGGATCCTGACATCGCCCTCGAGCGCCCACTCCGCGCGCCGCAGCCCTGCCGCCGTCGTATCGCCGGACACGCCGGCGTTCACGACCGTCAGGTCAGAGCCCTCGGCCCGTAACCGCCGCTCCAAGAGCGCCGGATAGGCCTGGTCTGGGTCGAGCCCGAGTCCCGCCGTCAGGCTGTCCCCAAGCACCACGAGCAGCGGACCCGGGGCCCGCGACGATGCGGCAATCGGGGGACCACCCGACTCCGCGGTCCCCCGCTCGACGACCTGCGAGGCACCCTCGCCGGCGACGCACGCCGCCAGACCGGCGTACGCCACGACAGCGGCAACGCTGCTCAGACTCCGCCACACCCGCATCAGCACCGCTCTATTATGCAACAGCCGTTCTGACGGTCCTCGCACGCGAGTGGTCGCGTTGCCCTTGTGTCATGAAACACGGTGTGTAGAATAGGCTGGTTCGGCTCCAGGGTGATTCGCCACGTCGTCACGAGGTGTCATTCAGATGAACGCAGCCATGCTCGCCGCCGTCGGTCTCTCGATGATCTACATCGGGTATCGGTTCTACTCGAAGTTCATCGCCGAGAAGATCTATCGGCTCGACCCCGACTTCGTCACGCCCGCGCATGCCCAGCGGGACGACATCGACTACCTCCCGACGAACCGGATCGTGTTGTGGGGCCACCACTTCACAGCAGTCGCCGGCGCGGCGCCGATCATCGGACCGGGGATCGCGGTCATCTGGGGCTGGCTGCCGGCGTTCCTCTGGGTCATCGTCGGCACGATGTTCTTTGCCGGCGTCCACGATTTCGGGGCGGTCTGGGCCAGTGTCCGGAACAAGGCGAAGTCGGTTGGGGCGCTGACCGGCGACGTCGTCAGCCCGCGGGCCCGGTTGCTGTTCATGTTCGTCGTCTTCTTCCTCCTGATGATGGTCAACGCGGTGTTCGGCGTGGCGATCGCAAACGCCTTTCAGGACACCCCCAGCGCCGTGATCCCAGCCTGGAGTGCCATCGTCGTCGCGGTGGCGATCGGCGTGCTCATCTACCGGATGCACGTCCCGATCCTGTGGCCAACCGTCATCGGCACGGTGATTCTGTACGCGGTCATCTATCTGGGCGAGGCGATCCCGATCTCGCTGCCCGGCAGCATGCTTGGTCTCGCACCGGGTGCGCAATGGATCCTCATCCTGTTCCTGTACGCCGGCATCGCCTCGCTCCTCCCCGTCTGGTTGTTGCTCCAGCCACGCGACTACATCAACGGCATCCAGCTTCTCGTCGGCCTGGGTCTGCTCTATGGCGCGGTGCTGATTGCCAACCCCGCGATCGTCGCGCCCGCCATCAACGCAGACCTGCCGGCCTCCGCGCCGCCGATGTTGCCGCTGCTGTTTGTGACGATCGCGTGTGGCGCGATCTCCGGCTTCCACGGACTGGTCGGCTCGGGCACCACCTCGAAACAGCTCAACAAGGAGACCGACGCCCGGTTCGTCGGATACCTCGGGTCATCCGGCGAGGGCGCATTGGCGCTGGTGGCAATCATCGCGGCCACCGCCGGGTTCGCGTCGCAGGCTGAGTGGCGACTGATGTACTCCGAGTTTGGCAACGGCGGCCTGACCGCCTTCGTGCAGGGTGGCGCGGTGATCGTCTCAAACGGCGTCGGGATCTCCAGGGAGTTCGCAGCGACGCTGCTCACCGTCATGGCGGTGCTGTTCGCCGGCACTACGATGGACGCCGGCGTCCGGCTGCAGCGCTACATCATCCAGGAGTGGGGCGCGATCTACAAGATCCCGGTGCTGCAGAACGGCTATGTCGCCACCGGTGTGGCGGTGGCGACGTGTCTTCTGCTGGCCTTCGGGGCGTCGGCCGCCAGGGGTCTCCCAGCCGGCGAGGGGGGCATGGTCATCTGGCCGCTGTTCGGCACCACCAACCAGTTACTCGCCGGGCTGACGCTGCTTGTCATCAGCGTCATGCTCGTCAAACTCGGCCGCCCGGCCCGCTACACCATGATTCCGATGGTCCTCATCACGACGGCGGCGCTCGCGGCCGCCCTTTACCAGCTGCTGTCTCTCTATCGCGACGGGGGCATATTCTATTTTCTGCTCTGGATCGACGTGATCATCGTCATCCTGGCGATCTTCGTTCTGCTCGAAGCCTCATCGGCGTTCATGCGCGAGAGGCGTGCGGCAGAGGCGGCCGCGGCGGCCGCCTAACCGGTTGGATGACGATAGCGAAGCCAGCCAGGACGCGCGCATGCGCCCCCCGCGGACGCGGTGCGGGGCGATGGGGCCCCGCGAGCGGCCGCGTGGGGTTCGGGGCGCAGCCCCGTCTAACTTAGGAACCCAATGGCCCAGAAAGAGGGTCGTCTCGCCCGGCTGAAGGCGCTGCTCGAAGAGTTCTACGTCTCGCCCTATCGCGGTGCGATTGCCCGAGCCCGACGGGAGGAGGATGACCTGTTCATGCTCTTCGTCTTTTCCGAGCTCATGGGTGTTCCCAACCCGGCGGCCTACTACACGCTCGAGCTCCAGCCGCTGCTGCTCGAACGGTTCCACGACTGGCACCGCCGTCAGGGGCTCGAACATTCGCCGCTCGACGGGTTTCGGTGTTGCTGAGGTTTCCTGGCGAGGCGCCCGCCTGGACGGCGTTGCTTCCTCGGTCACAGGCCACCTGCCTGCTCCCTCGTCGCGCCTGCCAGACGAACGCCTCGCCAGGAAACCACGTCTGACCAATCTGGACAGCACGGCGTGCAGATCGCATACTCTTGACCCGCACGGCCTCCTGGCCGACGGTCACGGGCACGTCCCGCAGGCACGATGCTGAACGAGCTACTGACACGTCGGCTGCTCTTCGTCGGCGGCAAGGGGGGCGTCGGCAAGACGACCACGGCGGCGGCACTGGCCCTCGTCGCTGCCGAGCGCGACCGCCGTTGTCTGCTCGTCTCGACCGACCCGGCGCACTCGCTCGCGGACCTGTTCGGTCGCCCGATCGGGCACCGGGAAACCGCACTGACCGCCTCGCTGTGGGCGCTCGAGATCGACCCGGACCGGCAGGCGGATGAGCACCTGGAGACAGTCAAGGCGCGCATGCGGCGTCTGGTCCATCCCCGGTCGTTCGCCGAGATCGACCGACAGCTCGACTTGGCGCGGCACGCGCCGGGCACCATGGAAGCGGCCCTGCTCGAGCGGGTCGCCGAGGTCATGGCGCTCGCGGGCGACCAGTACGACCAGGTCATCTTCGACACCGCACCAACCGGTCACACCGTCCGGCTGCTGTCGCTGCCGGAGGTGATGGCTGCATGGATGGACGGCTTGCTCGGTCACCGCGAGCGGTCGGCCCGGCTCGGGTCGGCGCTGCGTAATCTCGGGGGCGGCCGGGTGAAGGGGGACGACCTGTCGCTGCTGGAGTCGGCGGCAGACCACGCCGAGGGCAGCCGGGACCAGCAACTGAACGAGCTACTCCAGATGCGACGCCGCAAGTTCGTCCGCGCGCGCGAGCTACTGCTCGACGCGAACGTGTCGGCGTTCCTGCTGGTCCTGAACCCGGATCGCCTGGCCGTGCTGGAGACGATCAAGGCACACGAGATCCTGACCCGGTTCTCGGTCCCGGTCACCGGACTGGTCGTCAACCGGGTTCTGCCTCCCGACGCCGATGGCGCGTTCCTCGACGCGCGCCGGCGACAGGAAGCCCCGTATCTCGAGCAGATCGACCAGATTTTCAGCCGGCTGCCGCGGGTTCGGGTGCCGTTGCTCCCGGACGAAATCAACGACATGGAGACGCTACGCCGGCTCGGCCGGAACATCGTGGGGGATGATCCGGTCCGATGACCGTGCGACGAAGTATCACCGCAGGCGCCGGAGGGCTCCGCCGCCTGCCTCGAACGACCGGACGGGTCAGCGCTCCGTGTTGACGTTCTCGACCCACCGGGCGCTCACGTAGTCGTTGGCCGTCCCCGCGTCCTTGAGCCGACGCCAGGCCAGCTCGCACAGCAGCCACAGCGCCCCAAAGATCACCAGAAAGCTCACGCCGTACGCAAACGGCAAGCGCCACATAGGCCCTCCTTTGGGTCCCTACATATAGTAGGCATCATGCAGCCTACCCCAAGATATGGTGTCTATGCAAGGAATCAAGGGTTCGGGTGTAACGAGCGAGCGGCGCGGACGCGGCTTCCAGGCCCCCGCGAGCGCCCGCGTGGGGTTCTGGGCGCAGCCCCGTCTACGTGAAGACGAAGCAACGCCGCCAGCCGGGATGCCCCGCCCGAAACCTCTAGTAGCGATAGTGTTCCGGCTTGTAGGGGCCGTCGACCTTGACACCGATGTAGTCGGCCTGCTCCTGCGTCAAGGTGGTCAGACGGACGCCCAGATGGTCGAGATGCAACCGCGCCACCTGCTCGTCGAGCAACTTCGGCAGCATGTAGACCTTTTTCTCGTACTCGCCGGTGTTGTTGTGCAGGGCGATCTGGGCGAGCACCTGGTTGGTGAACGACGCCGACATCACGAAGCTGGGGTGTCCGGTCGCACACCCCAGATTCAGGAGCCGACCCTCGGCGAGCACCATGACGCTGTGCCCATCCGGGAACTGCCACTCGTCGTATTGCGGCTTGATGTTGACATGGTGCATACCCGGCACCTTCTTGAGCCCCGCCATGTCAATCTCGTTGTCGAAGTGCCCGATGTTCC
>DQNS01000129.1 GCA_015659035.1 Acidobacteriota bacterium
CAGGAGGCAGGAGGAAACCTGAGGGCTTCGCCAGCCGATCAATCAGACTCCCCGGTCTTCAGAACCCTGGAATCAAGGGTCGGGAAGTGATACAACCCTCCCCATGGCACACCAGGCTGGCACAAGAGGCTGTGGCACGGGGGACTAACGATGCGAACGCGACTGAATCAGCGACTCTCATTCCTGGGCGCGGCGGTGCTGCTCGCCATCGGGCTGGCGTGGGTTGGCCCGGGGGTCACGGCCCAGGTCTCGATCGATGACGACGACATCGGCGGCGTGGTGCGTGGCACGGGCGGACCGGAAGCCGGCGTCTGGGTCATCGCCGAAACGGACGATTTCGACACGCTCTATCGCAAGATCGTCGTGACCGACGATGCCGGCCGCTACGTCGTTCCCGACCTGCCGGATGCCCGGTATCGGGTCTGGGTGCGCGGATACGGGCTGAAGGACTCAGACGCGGTCACCGCCTCCCCCGGGACGACGCTGGACCTGCGAGCAGTGCAGGCGGCCAATCCGCGGGAAGCGGCCCAGGTCTTCCCCGCCAACTACTGGTACTCGTTGGTCGAGGTGCCGCCCCAGAGCGAGTTCCCGGGAACCGGGGAGAGCGGCAACGGGATCTCGCCCGGCATGCGAAATCAGGCAGCCTGGATCGACGGGCTGAAGCAAGGGTGTCAGCTCTGTCACCAGCTCGGCAATCAGGCGACCCGGGAAGTGCTGAACCCCGCTGACTTCGACTCGACCGAGGCGGCGTGGGCACACCGTGTCAAGGCCGGCCAACGCGGGAACCTGATGAGCGGCGGGCTGCGCCGGTTCGGCGCCGACCGCGCGGTCGCGATGTATGCGAGCTGGACCGACCGGATCATGGCCGGCGAGCTGCCGCCGATCCCGCCGCGTCCGCAGGGACGCGAGCGGCACGTCGTGCTGACCATGTGGGAATGGGGTGGTGAGACCGGGTACATCCATGACGAGATCGCCACCGACAAGCGCGACCCGCGTGTCAACGCCGGCGGTCCGATCTACGGGGTGGGGTTCGCCAACGACAGGCTCGTCTGGGTCGACCCGAGCACCAACGAAGCGCGGGATGTCAAGATTCCGGTGCGGGACACACCTGGCGAGGGCGACTTCAGATCCTACATCGACCAGGAGAACCTGGAACCCTCGATCTACTGGGGGGACGAGCTCATCTGGGACAACCCGGGGAACCCGCACAACCCGATGATGGACGGGCAAGGGCGGGTCTGGATGACTCACCAGATCCGGGGACCACGCAACCCGGCGTGGTGCCAGGCAGGCTCGAGCAACCCATATGCGCAGCACTACCCCCTGACGCGCGCGGCCCGGCACATCGCCTACTACGACCCGGCCACCGAGGAGATCGAGCTGGTCGACACCTGTTTCAACACCCACCACCTGCAGTTCGGGTTCGAGGACAGCGAGCGGCTGTATCTCAGCTCGGTGGGTCCGGTCATCGGCTGGCTCGACGTCGAGGTCTACGAAGAGACCGGGGACGCGCAGGCGGCGCAGGGCTGGTGCCCGATCATCGTCGACACCAACGGGGACGGCCGGATCACCGAGTGGGTAGGCCGACGCGACGAGCTCGACCCGACCAAGGACAAGGAGATGGGCGCCGGCTGGTACGGGATCGTGCCGGACCCGACCGAGAACCACGTCGTCTGGGCCGCCTCGGGTGGGGTACCGGGCCAGATTGTGCGACTCGACCTCGGCGCCAACCCGCCCGAGACCTGCATCGCCGAGTACTACCAGCCACCGTTCGAGAACCCGAACGCCCCCATTCAGGGGTACTCGCCCCGCGGCATCGACATCACGACCGATGGCATCATCTGGACGGCGCTCTCGGGCAGCGGCCACATGGCGAGCTTCGACCGCAGCAAATGCGCCGTGCTGAATGGGCCGACCGCCACCGGCCAGCACTGCCCCGAGGGCTGGACACTGCATGCGACCCCGGGCCCCCAGATGAAGGGGGTCACCGACCACGGCAGCGCCGACTTCCACTACTACAGCTGGGTGGATCAGCACGACACGCTGGGGCTCGGCGAGAACATCCCGATCGCGACCGGCAGCACCTCGGACTCGTTGCTCGCGTTCCTGCCGGAAGACGAGGCGTATGTCATCCTGCGGGTCCCCTATCCGCTGGGGTTCTACTCACGCGGCATGGACGGACGCATTGATGACCCGAATGCCGGCTGGAAAGGCCGCGGCGTCTGGGCCGACTACGGCACCAACGCCGTCTGGCACACCGAAGGGGGCAAGGGGACCCAGGGCAACCTCGTGAAGTTCCAAATCCGCCCTGACCCACTAGCGCACTAGGGAGGCTACGCCTCCCTAGTGCGGGGCTTTTTTCAGAGCCCCGCTACGCGGGGGGGGGGCGAGACAGTCTCAACAGGAATGAACGCGGCAACCGATACCGCCGCAACCACGGCGCCTGAGGGCGACGACCTGGCGCTCGTCCTGGTGGGTGGCGGCGCCCGGGCCGCGTATCAGGTGGGGTTCCTGCGGTCCCTGGTCAGACGGCATCCCGACATACGGCTTCCCATCATCACCGGCACCTCAGCCGGCGCCATCAACGCGGCGTATCTGGCGGCTCGCACCGGGTCCGTGGCGGAGGCGGTCGAAGAGCTCGAGCGGCTCTGGAGCGCTCAGACTGTCGACCAGGTCTTTCGTGTCGACAGCCGGTCGCTGTTCAGCCATCTGCTGCGTTGGGGCATCCAGCTGGTCTCGGGTGGCGCTCCGATCTCGCCACATGTCCAAGGTCTGCTCGACACGGCGCCGCTCCGGATGTTCCTGAACCGGACGCTGCACCCGGCCGAGAACGGGGAAATCGAGGGGATCGCCAGGAACATCGAGACCGGCCGGCTGCGGGCGCTGGCCATCACCACCAGTAGCTACAGCACGGGGCAGTCTGTGATCTGGGTGCAGGGCGGCGACATCGAGGACTGGGAGCGGCCGAACCGCCGCAGTCGTAAGACCGCCATCACCGTCGATCACATCATGGCGTCCTCCGCACTACCGTTGTTCTTCCCGGCCATCCGGCTGGATGACGGGTGGTACGGGGACGGCGGCATCCGCATGGTGACCCCGTGCTCGCCCGCCATCCATCTCGGAGCGCGACGCATCCTCGCCGTCTCGAACCGGTATCGACGCACCATCCAAGAAGCCGACCGGTCGCTTATCCGGGGGTACCCGCCGCCCGCGCAGATCGCCGGCCAGCTGATCCAGGCGATGTTCCTGGATGACCTCGATCGGGATAGGTTGAACCTCGAACGACTGAACCAGCTACTCGAAGCCCTGCCACCGAAGAGACGGCGGGGACTGCGCCCGGTCGAGCTCGTCGTCATCCGGCCCTCCCGGGACTTCGGTCGACTCGCGGGCGAATTCGAGCCCCGGTTGCCCTGGTTCTTCCGTCACCTGACACGAGGCCTCGGGTCACGTGAGACGGCGAGCCCGGACCTGCTGAGCCTGCTCATGTTCCAGACGGACTACATCGCGCGTCTCATGGAGATCGGCGAGGCGGATGCCGAGGCGGAGGCAGACCGGGTCTCCGAGCTGCTAGATTCCCAACCGTCTGAGTGATAACAAGGTCCTCTGATGCTCCGTACCTTGAGTCTGGCGGCGCCCGTGGTCGCCGCGATCATGATCGTCGTATTGATTATCGAGCCACCGGCGTTACGTCCGGCCGAGCGGTTGCCCACACTGCGCATGCTCACGGCTCGTGCGGCTGAAGGCCTGGACCAGAGGCAGGTGCAGGACGCCATCGCGCGGGGTCGGGAGGGCGAGCCGGGGTCGTACGTACTCCACCGGGTCCTGCCGGCGGGCGACCAGCCACCCGCCGTCGAACCGGCCGGGGTCGTGTACACGCCGTTTCTTCGGGTTGCGTGGGCAGCACATGCGAGGCAGTCGTCCGGTCGACCGCTGACCCCCGACGAGGTGCCGGCCTGGATGGCGGCTCCTGTCTTCTACGTGGTGCTGCGAACGCCGTCGGTGGCCCTGGCTGCCGATCTGGGGACACCCGCTCTCGCCGTGGTGCCCACCGACACCGCCACCTGTTGTCTCGAGCCCCAACCGACGCTAATCCGGTCACTGTGGATGAGCGACGACCCCACCGTGACCACCCGGTTCGGGGCCACGACCCCGTTCAGCGATCTCGGCGTCATCGCGGCATATCCGGTCGAGCTCCTGCGAGGCGGTCTCGATTTCGTGGCCTTTTACCGCGTCAACGGGCCTGACGGACCGTCGAGTGTCGAGATGCGCGGGCGCCTCGAGCCGAGCGACCTCGAGACGTGGCGCTAGACACCTCCCGCGATCCGCCGTCTCTCGTCGGACGGAGTCAAGGTCTTCCGGTGGCGCGGTGCCGTGCGCCGCTAGGTGACGAATAGCAACTGTCTTGAAAGGCGAGTGAGACCGGATCGTCGATCCCTTGACACCTTCCCTGCCCCGCGATCATCGCGCGGTATCCGAGCTGCGATTCCCCGGGAGCTGCGCTCAAGTTGCGGTCAGCGCACGCCGGGAGCCCTACAGCGCACACTCTTGTTGTCGCGGGTGGACGAGCCGAGGAGCCAGGACGGCTACGGCGTCTGCCCCCGGATCGCCTGCCCGGGGGCGACGCCGTCGACCAGCGCCTCGTCGCGGACGACGAAGGTGCCGGCCACCAGGACGTGCCGAATCCCCGCAGAAAACTGATCCGGCGCATCATAAGTGGCCAGGTCGATGACCCGCGCAGGGTCAAAGAGGGTGAGGTCGGCGTCGGCGCCGACCTGCACGCGACCCTTGGACGCCATCTGGGGAGCGACCGTCTCGAGCCGCTGGGCCGGCATGAGGGTCATCTTGCGCAGCCCGTCCATCAGCGACAGCACACCACGCTCGCGGACGTAGCGCCCCAGAATCCTGGCGAAGGTGCCCGCGCCACGCGGGTGCGCCCGCCCCTCGCTGAACGGGATGCCGTCGCTGGCGGCGATGACATCCGGCTGGCTGACGATCCACTCGTTCGTCTCTTCCGAACGACCGTGCATGATGACCCACCCACCTTGCGCCCGATACCCCCGGAAGGTCGCTGCCGTCAGCCGCTCGCCGGTGTCGACCCATTGAAGGGCCTGATAGGCCTCTTCCGGCCGGCTCACCCACCCGTCGAACAGCGCCGACTCGATCCGGCTCGCGCTTGCCGTATAAGGATACGCCTCGGTCGTGACATCGACGCCGCGCGCCTGCGCGCCCCGGATCAGCTCGAGCGCGGACGGCGCCGTCTCGCCCGCGCTGCTGTTCATGTGCACGATGTGCACCGAGGCGCCGGTGGCGGCCGCGTTCGCAACCACCTCCTGGAACGGCGCAATCGCCCCGCCGGCGCGGAAGGCGCCCGCGGAGCGGAGATGGATGAACACCGGCACCTGCCGGTCTGCCGCGGCGGCGAACAGGCGCCAGAGTTCCAGGTGTCGGGCGCCCGGTGTGTAGCTGATGCCGAAACCGAACCCGAGGCCGCCCTGGTCGAGCTCGCGCTGCATCAACCGGATGAGGCGGTGCAGCTCATCCTCTGATGCCGCCTCGTAGAGAAACGCATCCGACGCACCACCCCGCCCGAGCGAGAACGCCCTCTGCCCGCTTCTCTCGGCGACCATCACCCCGAACGCCTCGCGCCGGGCGCCCTGATGGCTGACGGAGGCCCCAAAGTGAATCAGGGCCCGCCCCTCCCGAGCCGCATACCAGGGGTCGACCGGATAGACTCCGATCTCCAGCTCCATCGCCGTCGTCACCCCGTCCCGCGCCTGATACCGGCTGCTCTCGGGGTCCTGCCCATGCGCGTGCAGGTCGATGAACCCGGGCGCCACGACGAGACCGCCGGCGTCGAGCACCTCGAGCGCCTCGGGGGTCTCCTCGGTGAGAGCCACGATCACACCGTTCCGCACGGCGACGTTCACGACGGCGTCGAGACCGCTGTCCGGATCCATGACTCGGCCCCCCGTAATCAGCAGGTCCACCGGCCCTGTTTCAGGTGCGGCACCGCACGCGCCGACAGTCAGGAGCCCCAGCGCCCCCAGCATGACCCGCCAACCTGCACGTCGCCGTCGCCGTGTGTGTCTTCTCATGCACATCCCCAACGGTGCGTGAGCGCGGCCCGGTTGCCGACCCACCCGAGCGGAGCTTGGGCAGCAAGCTGGATCAGTCGGCGAAGCCCTCCTGCGCCGCCTGTCTCCTTCGGGCACCTACCAGTGTCCGAGGAAATTCCACCACAGCATACCGACCGGCAGCCAGATCGCCAGGTTCAGAACCGACGCATAGAGCCCCACTCGCCACCAGTCCTTCAGGGTCACATAGCCCTCGATAAAGATGACCGGCGAAGTGGTCGTGCCATAGTGCGTCAACCCGGCCATCAGGTTGTTGATGAAGACGAGACTGTAGACGACCAACGCGGGTGGCGCGCCGAGACTGATCAGCAGGACCAGGAACGGCGGATACATCGCGAGCGCATGCGCCGTGGTGCTAGCGAAGAAATAGTGCGCGTAGAAGTAGATCACGAGGGTCGCGACAAAAACGACAGTCCAGGGCACCCCTGTAAAAAACGACCCGAACCACTCGGCGAAGATCGTCGTGACGCCGGTGTCGTTGAGTACACTGCCCATCATGAGCAGCCCGCCGTACCAGACGAACACGTCCCAGGCGGACCGCTCGTCGAGCGCGCTCTGCCAGCTGAGCGCCTGGGTCAGGAACAGTGCGGTGATCCCCAGGAACGCCACCAGCGTCGCCGACAGCCAGCTGACCCAGGACGACGCGACCCACAGGGCGATGACGCCCACGAACACCACTGCCACGACCGCCTCGCGTCCGCGGATCGGCCCCATCCGGGTCAGTTCCTCACCGGCGAACGTGGCGGCGGCCGGTGTGCGCTTCAGCTCGGGCGGCAACACCCGGTAGACGAGATACGGCACCGCCACGCTGGACACGAGACCCGGCACCAGACCGGCCACGAACCAGCTCGTCCAAGTGATCGTGACGCCGGCGTACTCGGCGGCCAGGTTGCCCAGCAGCACGTTGGCGGCGCTGCTGTAGAAGAACATGGCCGACGACACGACACTGCCCTGATAGAGACAGACCATCAGAAAGGTGCCCAGCAGGGCCGAGCTGGGCCCCGGCGCCGACTTGTAGAGGCCGCTGATGCTCCGCGCGATCGGGAACACGATGCTGGCCGACCGCGCGGTGATCGACGGCACGCCGGTCGCCAGCGTGAGGTCGGTGAGATGAAGCGAGTAGCCGAGCCCCAGCGAGGTGCTGCCGATGGCTCGGACGAACCACAACGCGATCCGGCGCGCGAGCCCGCACTCGCGCAGCGCGCGCGACATCAGCATCACGACGAGCACCATCCAGACCGACGCTGCGGAATAGCCGCTCAGCGCGCGGTCCATCGGGAGATTCCCGACGACGAGCATCGCCACGATGCCGACCAGCACCACCTGCGACCCGGGCATCGGTTGCAGCATCAGCCCGGCGATGGTGGCGAAGAACACCCCGACACGCCGCCAGTCCTCCGACCCGACGCCCTCGGGCGGTGGGAACAGATGCGCGATGATGAAATAGATGGCGACCAGCGCTAGCAGCCGATACGGCTTGAAGGCAGGTAGGGTACGAGTGTCGCGGGACTCCTCAGCCATGGCTGAGCTTCGCTAGCTGACCCGCTCCAGGACCGCCGCGAGCCCCTGGCCGACCCCGATACACAGCGTCACCAGCGCGTAGCGGCCCTGGCAGCGTTCGAGCTGCCGGGTCGCCGTCAAGGCCAGCCGAGCACCCGAGGCACCCAGCGGATGGCCGAGGGCGATCGCCCCGCCGTTGGGATTGACGCGGCTGTCGTTCCCACTCAGCTCCATGAGCTTGAGACACCCGAGGACCTGTGCGGCGAACGCCTCGTTGATCTCGATCACATCCATGTCCGACAGCGACAGCCCGGCCCGCGCCAGCGCCTTGTTGGAGGCCGGCACCGGCCCCAGTCCCATGACTCTGGGCTCGACGCCGGCAGCCGCCGCCGACACCACACGCGCCAGCGGAGCGGCGCCGGCGCGCTCACCCGCGGCCCGGCTGCCGACGACGAGCGCCGCGGCGCCGTCGTTGATCCCCGACGCGTTACCCGCCGTCACCACCCCGCCCTCGAACAACGGGCGGAGCCGGCCCAGCTTCTCCACCGTGGTCCCCGGTCGAGGATGCTCGTCGTCGGTCACGATCGTCGTCTCGCCGCGTGTCGGTCCAGGCACCGTCACCGGGTCCAGCTCGTCCTTGTAGAAGCAGTCCTTCTTCGCCCGGGCGAATCGCTGCTGTGACGCACTCGCGAACCGGTCGCTCTCCTCGCGCGTGATGCCGAGATCCACCGCGATGTGGTCCGCCGTCTCCGGCATCGCGTGGTCGCCGTACTGCGCGGTGGCCCGGGGATTGGAGAACCGCGAGCCCAACGTGGAATCGAAGACGGTCACTTGACGCCCGTAGGCCTTCTCGGACTTGGCCATCAGGAACGGTGCACGGCTCATGCTCTCCACCCCCCCGGCGATGAACAGGTCCCCCTGTCCGCACGCGACCGCCCGGGACGCATCCACCACCGCGGCCAGACCGCTGGCGCACAACCGGTTGAGGGTCATACCGGCGACCTCCACCGGCAGACCGGCCAGCAGACCGGCGCGGCGGGCCACATTCCGGCAGTCTTCTCCCGCCTGGTTCGTGCACCCGGCAATGACGTCCTCGACGTCCTCGCCACGAAACGGGCTGCGCGCCATCAACGTGGCGAGGGTGCCCGCCAGCAGATCGTCGGGCCGCACCGCCGCCAGTGCCCCGGCGTGGCGACCGAACGGCGTGCGGATCCCATCGTAGATAAAAGCGTCGATCATGAATGCTCCTGCCTCCTGCCTCCGGTCTCCCGAGAGCACTGGACGCCGGATTGGCCTCACATCATGTCGGGGCCTGGACCACGCTCACGCCGCTGCACAGCGGAAGCTGGCCTCGTCGTCGGTTGCCGGATTATCAGGCCCTCCCCAATATCGTCATGCTGACCTCCGGCACCTTACCCCGCCGCTCGTCCCATGTCATCCACCTCCGAGGCTACGGTGGACAGGTCCGCCTTCCCGCCTTTGTTCGCTGGCGGTGATCCAACGACGAGCCGCGGCGGGTCCGCCCTGACCTCTTGACCGCCGTAGCCTTGGCGAAGGCTGTTGGCGAAGGCGGACTGACTTCTGACTTCTCGGGTGGCGACGATATAATTCCACCATCCTATGCCCCCGCTTCACGGCCTCAAAGTGATCGACCTCACCCGGGTGCTGGCCGGACCCTACTGCGCCATGCTGCTCGGCGACATGGGGGCCGAGGTCCTCAAGATCGAGGAACCGGTCCACGGCGACGACACACGGGCCTGGGCGCCGTTCCAGGATGGCGTCAGCACCTTCTTCCTGGGGATGAACCGTAGCAAGAAAAGCGTCGCGCTGGACCTGAAGGTCCCCGAAGGCGCCGAGGCGCTGCGCCGGTTGATCCGCACCGCCGACGTCCTGATCGAGAACTTCCGGCCAGGTAGTCTGAAGAAACTGGGCTTCGACTACGAGACGGTCCGTACCTGGAACACGCAGCTTGTGTACTGCTCGATCACCGGCTACGGCCACCACGGCCCCAGGCGCGACCTGCCCGGCTATGACGCGGTCATCCAGGCTGAGTCCGGGTTGATGCACGTCACCGGCGCACCGGATGGTCCGCCCACTCGGGTGGGGGTCGCCATCACCGATTATCTGGCCGGTCTCTATGCCATGAACGGCATTCTGCTGGCGCTCCGCGATCGCGACGAGACCGGGCTGGGCCAGCATGTGGACATCGCGTTGCTCGACGCGATGACGTCGGCGCTGGCGTTGCCGGCGAACGTCCTCTTCGCCACCGGCCGGGAGTTGGGGCGGGAGGGCAACGACCACCATTCCCTCACGCCGTATGAAGCGGTGCACGTCAGTGACGGTCTCGTCATGGTCGCGGTCGGCAACCAGCGCCTGTGGCATCAGTTCTGCCAAGCGATCGGGCAGCCCGAGCTGGAAACGGACCCACGCTTTGTCACCAACACGGATCGGATGCGGCATCGCGGGGAGCTCAAGACGCAGCTGGACGCCGGTCTCGCCGGTCTCACGCGCGACCAGCTGATCGGTCGGCTCCGGGCGCACGCGGTACCGTGCGGCCAGGTGCGCACCGTCGCCGAAGCGCTGGCTGATCCCCAGCTGGCGGCGCGCGACATGGTCGTCGAGCTGGCGCATCCCGAGCTGGGCAC
>DQNS01000097.1 GCA_015659035.1 Acidobacteriota bacterium
CTGGTGCGATTTCCGGTCGACACCACCGGGTGGGCCGGTGACCCGGTCGAGATCGAGGTGTTCACCACGCGGGTCGACACGATCTTCGGCGCGACCTGTGTCCTGCTGGCGCCCGAGCATACGTTGGTCGACCGTTTCGCCGACGGGGCCACCGACCCGGAGGCGTTCCGCGGCCGGGTCCAGCGGTTCCGCGCGCAAGACAGGAACGACCGGTTGACGGGCGCGGTCGAGAAAGAGGGGTTCGATACCGGTCGTACCGCCGTCAACCCGTTCACCGGCCGGCCGGTGCCGGTCTGGATCGCCAATTTCGTGCTCGCCGAGTATGGCACGGGCGCCGTGATGGCGGTGCCGGCCCACGACCAGCGGGACTTCGAGTTCGCGCGCAAGTATGGGCTCCCGGTAGAGGTGGTGATCCAGCCGGAGACCGACGCGGGCGCCGGGCCTCTTCATGGTTCGACGATGGAAGCCGCCTATGCGGGACCGGGTACGCTGGTGCACTCGGGCGAGTTCACGGGTCGGTCCACGGACGGGGCGGCCGCGTTCATGGCGCGGGCAGCCGCGTCGCGTGACGTGGGACGACCGAAGGTGCAGTTTCGGCTCAAGGACTGGGGGATCTCACGGCAGCGGTATTGGGGCACCCCGATCCCGATCATCCACTGCGACGCGTGTGGGCTGCAGCCGGTGCCCTACGAGGATCTGCCGGTCGAGCTGCCCACGGTGGCCGAGTTTACCGGCCTGGGCGATTCGCCTCTGGCCCAGATCCCCGAGTTCGTCAACACCGTCTGTCCCTCGTGTCAGGGACCCGCGCGCCGCGAGACCGACACCATGGACACGTTCGTCGACTCCTCCTGGTATTTCTATCGGTACTGCGATGCGTCCAACGACGAGCAGGCCTTCGACCCCGAGAAGGTCCGCTACTGGGCGCCCATCGACTTCTACATTGGTGGTGTCGAGCACGCGATTCTGCATCTGATCTATTCTCGCTTCCTCTGCCGGGTCTTCAAGGATCTCGGCATGGTGGACCACGACGAGCCGTTCACCCGTTTGCTGACCCAGGGTATGGTGCTGCGTGACGGCACCGTCATGTCCAAGTCGAAGGGCAACGTCGTCGACCCCGACCAGATGATCGCGAGCTACGGCGCCGACACCCTGCGGCTGTATGAGATGTTCGTCGCGCCGCCCGAGAAGGAGCTCGAGTGGACCGACTCCGGGCTCGAGGGTAGTTTCCGGTTTCTGACCCGGGTCTGGCGGCTCGTCATCGCGTTGTGTCCGGTGGTGGCTGGCGCGGCGCAAGACGGCCTCGGGACGATGACGCTCGATGATGCCCATCGCGCGCTACGACGCAAGACGCACGAGTCGATTCGCCGGGTCTCGACAGATCTCGGTCCCCGGGCGCATCTGAACACCGCCGTGTCGGCGCTGATGGAGTTGGTGAACGACCTGTATGCGTTCTGCGAGCGGCACGCGCTGGCGCCACACACCGGCACGGCGCGACAGGGCACACCCGCCGACCAGGTGCCGCCGGAGACACGCGCGGTGCTCGGCGAGGCGATCGAGGCGCTTGTGCTGATGTTGTCACCGTTTACGCCGCATCTGTGCGAGGAGCTCTGGGAGCGGCTGGGGCACGCCGGCGGTCTCGTCACGGTGGCGTGGCCCACGTTCGACACGGAGGTGGCGCGGGCGGACGAGATCGTGGTGCCCGTGCAGGTCAACGGCAAGCTGCGCGCCCGTCTCACCGTGCCCGCCGATGTGTCGGAGGAGGACCTCCGGACGGCCGCGCTGACCGAGTCCTCCGTGCAGACGCACACCGCCGGCAAGACCGTCGCGCGGGTGGTGGTCGTGCGCCGCAGGCTTGTGAATATTGTGGTCACGTGATATTCACCCTGAGCGGGGTCGACGGGTGCAGGTCGCGGGCAGGTGAGTGGCACGACCTGGAGATGCGGACATGACTACCCGAGAGCGAAACGGCGTCGTGGGACTTCTGCTGTATGCGGCCGTGGTCTGCAGCGGGTGTGGATACACACTGGCGGGCCAGGGGTCGTTTCTGCCGGACTACATCCAGACGATCGGCGTGCCGCTGTTCGAGAACACCACGACGGTGTTCGAGATCGAACAGGTCCTGACACAAGAGGTCGTGTCCGAATTCATCGGGCGTGGGCGGTATCGGGTCTCTTCGGCCGAGACGGGCGTGGATGCGGTGCTGGAAGGCACGATCAGCCAGATCACGATCACGCCGGCCACGTTCACAGCGGGACAGCAGGCCTCGCAGTACATCTTCACCCTGCGCGCCGCGATTGCGTTTCGTGATCTGACAACCAACGAGATCCTCTGGGAGAACCCCGCGCTCGTCTTCAGCGATGCGTACGAGGTCGCGTCGGGGACCGGGGGCCAGCTCGACGCCAACACCTTCTTCGGTCAGCAGTCGAACGCCATGGAACGGATCGCCCGGGATTTCGCCGGTACGGTCGTCAGCTCGATCCTGGAAGCGTTTTGAAGGCCGACTGCGCACCCTGGCCCCTGTGCCCATGCGCACCATCACACCAAGTACCGCGCTCGAGCAGATCGCGTCCGGCGATCTCGACCCGGTCTACCTGGTGCTTGGGGACGACGCCCTGGAACAGGCGGAGATGGCCGACGCCTTCGAGCAGGTGGTCGACGACGGGTTGCGGGCGTTCAACGTCGATCGGTTCTACGGCGGGGAGGCCAGTCTGAGACAGGTCATCGAGGCGGCGCGCACGCTGCCGATGATGGCGCCGCGACGCATCGTGATCGTCATGCGGGCGGAGCGGTGTCTCACGCCCAAGCACGAGAGCCAGAGCACGGCGGCCGACCTCGAGGCGTTCGAGGCGTATCTGGCGGACCCACAGCCGCACGCGAGTCTCATCCTGGTGGCGGGCGACCTCGACAAGCGTCGTCGCACCACGGCACGTCTGCTGACCGCCGCCACGGTGGTGACCTGCGGCGTCATCGAGAGCCTCGCCGATGGGGAGCGATGGGTGCGGCGCCGGGTCTCAGCCGAGGGCCTGTCGATCGAGCCGGCGGCCGCGCGTCTGCTGGCGGTGCAGGCCGGTCCCGACCTCACGCGGCTGCGCGGCGATGTCGAGCGGCTCGTGCTGTTCGCCGCGGACCAGTCGTCCGTAGGGGTGGCCGATGTTCTGGAGATTGCCGGTCCGGCGGCCGCGCACGACGATTGGGCCGTGGCCAGGGCGATCGAACGTGGGCAGGCGGCCCAGGCGCTCAAGGAGCTGGCGCTGGTGCTCGAGTCTGGGGCCGCGTCCTACATGGTGCTGGGGCAGCTGGCCTGGGTGGTGCGAACGAAGCTCCGGTCCGACCGGCTCCCGGCGGCGGTCGAGGCGCTGTTCCGGACCGACGTTGCCCTGAAGAGCTCGGCCGGCGACCACCGGGTCCTGCTGGAGCGACTCGTGCTGGAGCTCTGCGGTGTGAGTCTCTAGGAACGTACGCCCAAGGAGTCAGAAGTCAGGAGTCAGAAGTCAGGAGAAAGCAGGAGGGCTTTGCCAGCTTTCGATTCAGGAACTACCGACCCCGGGAGGTTGTGACTTTTTCAGTAACCTGCGAGCTAGGGAATCAGCTGACAAAGAGCGTTCCGGTTTCTCCCTCTCCCTCCGGGAGACGGGCCAGGGTCATGGCCAAGGCAACTAGTTGGCACCGGCCGCGCTAGCGATCCGTTTCGCGAGCCGCGACTTGTATCGCGCCGCGGTGTTGTCGTGGATGATGCCCTTGGCGGACATCTTGTCGATCAGTGAGACGGTGCCGCTGAGCGCCGACCGCGCTTCGTCGGTGTTGCCCTGCTCGATCGCCGCGCGCAGCGACTTCAACGCGCGCCGCAGCCGGGTGCGCATCCCCCGGTTCCGCGCACGCCGGACGAGGTCCTGCTTGTGCGCCTTCAACGTGTTCTTGTGATTGGCCAAAACGTCGCTGTTCCTTATCCTTTCCCGCCAGGCCACTGCTGTGACCTTGACTCCCGCCCGAGCCCTTAAGTATAGCATCGGCGGTATCCCATGCGCCGGGTGAGCGACCGCCGCTCAGCGCCCCTCTTTCACCGCCCTTTCAGTTTTCGCAGCTCGCGGCGTTGGCGCGTGTTCGGGGTCGCGTCGACCGCGGTTCGTCCGGGTCCCCGTCGTCGGGGAGCGCCCGGCCCGCCGCCGAACCGGCGGAACTCGAGCTCGGCGACGGTCGGCGGCGGTGTGACGTCGTCATAGAGCCCTCTGGCCGTCGCCTTGGGGACGTGCTGGGCCGCCGCCAGGGACCGCACGACCACGTGCTGTTTTCGGCCGTTCGGGCGGGTGATCGCTAGCCGGTCACCGTTCTGTAAGATGCGATGCGGTTTGCCGCGTTGGTCGTTGACGTACACCTTGCCGCCACGACAGGCTCGCTGCGCCTCTGACCGGGTCTTGAACAGACAGGCGATGTCGAGCCAGACATCGAGTCGCGCTGGATCCTTCAGTGGCACGCGGGGTCGGTTGGGAGATCGTCGTAATATGTTGCGATCACGGCACCAGCGCCGGTGACGTCGTCGCCCGCCGCGGCACCGGCGGCACGTCCGAATACGACCGGATCCGGCGGCCGTCGATCAGCTCGTAGGTTTCGTAGATGGTCTGGCCGTGGACCGGCGTGGTCGCAAGCTCGCGGTCTGTCACCGTCGTCAACGAGCGGACGCGGTGCAGGTAGTTTCGGGTCTCACGGAACGGCGGCACCTGGTTGTCGTGACGCGCGACCGCCTCGGGGCCGGCGTTGTAAGCGGCCAGGGCGAGCTCCTCGTCGCCGTCATATCGGTCGAGAAGTCGGCGCAGATAGGCGACACCGCCCCGGATGTTTTGCACGGGGTCGTACGGGTCCAGCACATGGAGGTCGGCCGCCGTGGCCGGCATCAGCTGCATCAGGCCCATCGCGCCCTTCGAGGATCTAGCCCGTGGATCAAAAGCCGACTCGACCTGGATGACCGCTCGCACTAGCTCGGGCCGCACCTCCCGACGTGTCGCCTCCCGCAAGATGATCGCACCGAGGCTGTGGCCGGGAACCGGTAGGGCGGCGTGGGTCGCCCGAACCGCCGGCGTCCCGGGCACCTGGACGGTCGCGACCCCCGGCGCTCGCGGGGTGTCTGAGAACACCGGCACGCCGTCGGCGTTGCGCCATGTGTAGATCTGCGCCTCGGTGGTCCCGGCGGAGCCCACGAGGACAATCGTCACGAGGAGCGTGGTCAGCGGTCTGAACATCAATCTCTGACGCTACCGTATCTATCGGGGTTTTGCTGTAGGCGCGTTAAGCATGCCCCCCACGATATGGCGACTCTCGGCCAGGAGCGCGTCGATCTTCGCAGGCTGCCGGCCACCGGCCTGGGCGAAATCGGGTCGCCCACCGCCGCCGCCGCCGACGATCGGCGCGACCGCTTTGACCACCTTCCCGGCATGGACCCGGTCGACGAGGTCCTTGCTGACCGACACGACCAGCGCCACCTTTCCCTCGTTCTCCGAAGCCAGCACCACCACGCCGCGTCCCAGGCGGTCACGCAGCGAATCGGCCAGACCACGCAGCGAGCCCTTTTCGAGCCCCGACACCCGTCGCGCGATCAGCCGGGCATCTCCGAGGGTGATCGCGTCGTCGCCGCTCTGGGCCCCGAGCGCCACCTTCATCTTGAGCTGCTCCAGTTCGTGCGCCAGCCGCTTGGTCTCGCCCTGCAGCCGCTCGATCGTCTCCGCTGCGCGTGGCCCGGGGACGCCCAGGGCGCCGAGCACCGTGTCGAGCGCCGCGCGCTGTGTCTGGGCGTGGGCCACGGCGCCCGCGCCGGTGACCGCCTCAACCCGACGTACACCCGCCGCGACCCCTGTTTCCTGCGTGATCGCGAACGACCCGATGTCGCCGGTGGCGCGGCAGTGCGTTCCGCCACAGAGCTCCATGCTCACGCCGGACACCGAGACGACCCGCACCGACTCACCATACTTCTCGCCAAACAGCGCCATCGCGCCGGCATCGATCGCCTCCCGGGTCGATCGCACCTCGGTGTCGACCGGCGCATTCGCGTAGATGTACGCATTGACCTGGCGCTCGATGGCGTCGAGCTCGGCCCGGCCGATCGGGCCGCCGTGTGCAAAGTCGAAGCGCAGCCGGTCGGGCGCCACCAGCGAGCCCGCTTGCTTGACATGGGTGCCGAGCTGGTCGCGCAGCGCGGTGTGCAGCAGATGTGTCGCCGTGTGGTTGCGCCGGATCGCGTCCCGGCGCTCTTGGTCGACCTCGGCCGTGACCAGGTCCCCGGTGCGGAGTCGACCCTGCGTCACCCGCACGTGGTGAACGCGAGGGCCACCGGGTGCGAGGCGCTCGACGCCGTCGATCTCGGCGACCCCGGCGTCGTTCTCGACCGTTATCCGCCCCGTGTCGGAGACCTGGCCGCCCGACTCGATGTAGAACGGGGTGCGCTCGAGCACGACATACCCGCGCGCCGTCGTCTCGAGCTCGACGACCGCCGCGCGGGTGTCGTCATACAGTGTCAGCACCAGTGTCGCGTCAATCCGTGTCGTCGTGTAGCCCTCGAACCGGTCAGGCACCGCGAGTACTCTCGCGCGGTCCTCGTCGGAGGCGAATCGAAACCCCGGTGCGTCCTTGGCGCCGAAACTCGCCGTGGTCCGAGACTGTTGTCGCTGGGCTTCGAGCGCCTGCTCGAACCCTGCGCGGTCGACGGCGACCGCGCGCTCACCCGCCAGATCTGCGATGAAGTCCAGCGGAAGCCCGTATGTGTCATACAGACGGAAGACCGCCTGTCCCCCCAGCGTACCCCCGCTGCCGGCGGCCGCCAGCACCGACTCGAGTCGGGGAAGCCCGTCGTTGAGGACCGCGTCGAACCGCTCTTCTTCGCTGCGGACGACCTGCACGATCGTGTCGCGGCTGGCCGGCAGCTCCGGGTAGGCCGCACCCATGTCCCGCACCAGAACGTCCACGAGCTGATGGAGGAACGGGCCCGTCATGCCGAGCTTCTTCCCGTGCCGCATCGCGCGGCGCATGATCTTGCGGAGCACGTATCCGCGCCACTCGTTGGAGGGCATGACCCCGTCGGCGATCAGAAAGGTCATGGCGCGCAGGTGGTCGGCGACCACACGCATCGACACGTCGTCGGGACCGGGGGACATCCTCGGCGTGTGGGGACCGTAGACCCGGCCGGTCTGGTCACCGATCGCGCACAGCAACGGCGCGAACAGGTCGGTATCGTAGTTCGAGACCTTGCCCTGGATGACCGCGACGATCCGCTCGAGTCCCATCCCGGTGTCGATCGAGGCGGCCGGCAACGGGGTCAGGTTCCCGTCGGTGTCCCGGTCGAACTCCATGAACACGTTGTTCCAGATCTCGATGTAGCGGTCGCAGCTGCAGTCGATGCCGCGGCAAACCGGCTCGTCGCACGGGATCGCGTCGCCGCGGTGGTAGTGCACCTCCGAGCAGCGGCCGCAGGGGCCGGTGTCGCCCATTGCCCAGAAGTTGTCTTCCAGCCCGAGCTCGATGATGCGGTCGGCCGGGACGAGCCCGCTCCAGATCGCGTGCGCCTCGTCGTCCCGCGGGATCCCGCTCTCGCCCTTGAACACCGTGGGGTGCAACCGCTCCGGCGGCAGGTGCCACACCTGGGTCAGGAGCCTCCAGGCGAACGGGATCGCCTCTTGCTTGAAGTAGTCGCCGAACGAGAAGTTTCCGAGCATTTCGAAGAACGTATGGTGACACCAGGAGGGGCCGACGTTGTCGAGGTCGTTGTGCTTCCCGCTGACCCGCATGCACTTCTGGGACGTGGTGGCGCGCGCATAGGACCGCCGTTCGCGACCGAGGAACGCGTCCTTGAACTGGTTCATCCCCGCGTTGGTGAACAACAGGGTCGGGTCATCCGCCGGTACGAGCGACGCGCTTCGGACGATCTGGTGGCCGTGGCGGGCGAAGTAGTCGAGAAAGCTCTGGCGAACCTCGCTGGACCTCATCCGGCTATTCTTCCATAAAAGCGTGTTGCCCCCGGCGCGCGCCACTAGACATCTCCGGCGGCGACGAAAAAGTTGATCCAAACATGACGATCTGGCCCATGGGAGATGTCTAGGGGTCCCCATCGGGGAAACCCGACATCATGACGTTTCCCTGAGAGTGGACCACGAGCGCAGCTGCGACGCGATCGGGCAGGAATCCTTGTCGTAGCAGCGCCTGATACAACCGCCGGAACTGAGCGCGGTCGCGAATCGGGCCGTCCAGTCGCTTCGCGATGGCCCGTTCAAGCACCGACGCCTCGTCGACCTCGTCGAACACCTCGGCGACCGCGCGACGGGCGGTCGCCGGGTCGATGCCCAGTGCTTCGATCTCCCGGCGGGTCCGGCTCTGGCCGCGGAGCTTCACTTCGGCCGCCCGGCGGGCGTAGGCGAGCGCCGTTCGGGCGTCGTCGACCGCCCGCTCGCGTGTGAGCCGGGTGATCGCCGCCTCGATCTCGGACGGGGGGAGCTCCCGCCGCGTCAGTCGATCACGTAGCTGGCCCGTCGACAACTCCCGGCGGGCGAGCAGCCGGAGTGCAACCTGGTAGGTGCTCGGAGCTCGGGGCTGGGTCACCACAGGTATACGTTTCTGGGATTCGGGACACGTGGTGGTGGGCGTCTGTGATGTGTGCTCGGTTGATCGTCGGTTGTCCTGAGCCAGAAGCTGGCGCAGCCATCCGGCCTCTCCTGTCTCTGTCTCCTCGAGGGGTCTCGTCAGTCACCGAAGCGGGTGACGGGGGGCGGCTCACGCTCGTTGTTCGGCCGGGGGTGGGCCATCTCGTCGCGCGCTCGGCCGCGGTCGAGGTTACACCCTGGACACGCATCTTGAACTCGTCCGGGTTGCTCGCCCACCGAAGCGCCGTGTCGTAGGAGATCCGGCCGCCCTGATACAGCCCGTAGAGCGATTGGTCGAACGTCTGCATCCCGTATTGCGACGTCCCCGCGGCGATCGCGTCTTGGCTGACGTACGTGCGTTCGGGGTCCACGATACAGTCGCGCACGAAGGGCGTGTCGACCTCCACCTCCCGCTGGTTGATGATCGACCGGTCGTCCTGGTGGAGATACTCGATGGGGTCCTCCACCGTCATGATGTGCGCGGCGCGCGGGGGGTTGACGTGGTCGACCAGCGCGGCGAGCGTGGTGCTCTTGCCGCTGCCGGTGGTGCCGGTCAGGAGGATGCCCGGCGACGCCGTGGGCGAAATCCACCTCGTGCTTGCGCGCCAGGTGCGGCTGGAGCGCCGCCGGCACCAGCTCGGTTGCCAGCGCGTCCATTGTGGGCGGATCGAGACGGCGGTCCTCGACAATCGCCCGTAGCTCGGCGTGAACGCGCATCATCGGATAGTTGCCGCTCTTGAGGTGGAAGTCGGACGCTCCGGCCTGCACCGCCGCGGTGAGGAACTCGGTGATGTCCATACCGCCGGCGGCGCTCAGGTGGTCTTGACGGTCGCGACCGGTTTGAGCGTCGCGGCGCGCGCCGGGTAGACGTAGATGAGCCAGCCGTGCGTGTCCGGGATGATGCCGTTGATGACGTCGAAGAACCGGTGCTGTATGGCGGCGGTCACCGGACCACGCCTGCCATCCCCGATCGTGATCTTGTCGATGCTTCGGATCGGGGAGACCTCGGACGCGGTGCCGGTGAAGAAGACTTCGTCCGCGACGTAGAGCATCTCGCGCGGGATCGGCTGCTCGCGCACCGGCACGTTGAGATCCCGCGCCAGGGTTATGACGACGTCGCGTGTGATGCCCGGGAGCACCGACCCGCCTGTCGGTGGTGTGAAAAGGATGCCGTCACGAACGACGAAGATGTTCTGACCGCTGCCCTCGCTTACCAACCCCGCCGGGTCGAGGGCGATGCCTTCGCTGTACCCGTTCAGGGTCGCCTCCATCTTGATGAGCTGCGAGTTGGCGTAGTTGGCGGTCGACTTGGCCATCGCCGGGAACGTGTTCGGCGCGCTCCGTGCCCAGGAGCTGACCTGCACGTCGACGCCCTCCTCGAGCGCGTCCTCGCCCAGATACGCGGGCCACTCCCACACGAGGATGGCCGCGTCGACCGGACATTCGAACGGGCTGACCCCAAGCTCGTGATACCCGCGATAGAGCAGCGGTCGGATATAGCAGGCGGTGTACCCGTTGGCGCGGATCGTGTCGAGCACCGCGTCGTGCAACCCCGGCAGATCGAGGTCGTAAGCCATCCGATAGACCTTCGCCGAGTCGTACAGACGGCGCAGATGGGTGTCGAGCCGGAAGCAGGCCGACCCCTTCGGGGTGTCGTAGCACCGCGCCCCCTCGAAAACGCCGCTGCCATAGTGGATGACGTGCGACCCGATGTGGATCTGTGCGTCCGCCCAGTCCACGAGGGCGCCGTTCATCCAGATCTTGCCGCTGCCAAAGCTCATTGCCAGATCCACCGATCCGCCATCGTACCAAACACTTAGGACCCGGGCGGGAATACGTGTCCAACTTCTGGCGTCGAGGCGCTCGTCCGGGAAGGCGCGAGGAGCGCGCGTACCGGGAGTATGTAAGCGACGAGCAATCCGCCTTCGCCAGCGCTTCGGCGAAACCTGACCATAGCCCGGACAATGAACGGACCGGGCGGCGGCTGCCGCAGCCGGGCGGGATGCATCGGCGACCAGAATGGGACACGTATTCCCGCCGAGGTCCTTGCTGAAGTGTAGTGTTCCGCGCCGCCGCGGCGCAACACTATTTCCGGGCCGGGTCCTTGCTACTGTGCTTCGCCGCAGAAGGGGCAGCGATCGGCCCTGGCGTGCAGCGGCTTGCGGCAGTGCCAGCAGAAGCCGGCGGGTGGCGTCGTCCGTGACCGCAGACGGGCACGGATGCCGCGCAGCGTCTCGCGAGACGCGCTGTTCCGCTCGAGCCCGTCGGGGGAGGCCGGGGAGGCGGACGCCGGCGTGATACGCCTCTGGGCCCGGATCTCGTCCAGGTCGGCCAGCAACTCTCCGGCGCGCTGATAGCGATCGGTCACCTCGGGCGACAGCGCCTTCATCACGACGTCGTCGAGTCTTTTGGGGATGACGGTGTTCAGCAGGCGCGGTGGTCGCACTAGCTCGCCGCGCCGCAGTTTCTCGAGATCGCCGGGCGCCGGTGTGTCGTAGGGTAGGACGCCGGTCAGCATCTGGTAGACGGTGATGCCGAGCGAGTACAGATCGGACGCAAAGACCGCCTCGCCGCGGAACTGCTCCGGCGCCATATAGGGCGGGCTGCCGATGATCGTCGTGCCGTGGGCCGCAATCTCGAGAAAGCGCGACGTGCCGAAGTCGGCGACCTTCAGCGTTCCCGACTCTGACACCAACACGTTGGCCGGCCGGAGATCCCGGTGGATGACGCCGTGCGCGTGCGCGTGCTCCACCGCTCGGGTGATCTGGACCGTATAGTCGAGCGCCCGATCGATCTCGAGCCGCCCGTCGGTTGCGATGACCGTCTCGAGGGTCTCGCCCGGGACGTACTCCATCACGATGAAGAAGATGTTGTCCTGCTTCTCCGCCGTCGTGATCGAGACGATGTTGGGATGGTCGAGTGCAGCCAGCAGGCGTGGTTCCCGCAGCAGTTCGCTGAAGTTCAGGTTCTGGCGGTGCGGGACCTTCAGCGCGACCTTCTTGTTGATCCAGGTATCTTCGGCGAGATAGACCGTTCCGAAGCCCCCGCTTCCCAGCGCGGACAGGATCTTGTATTTCCCGAGCGTGTTGTCGGTGAACAACATGAAGAGCGGAAGTATAGCCGACTCGGAGGACCGCTCTCAGGAGTCAGGCCTTCGACAACAGCACTCTCATGCTTTGCTCAGGATGAGCGTCCTTCGACAACACCACCCTGCCCGCCGAAGCCTTGGCGCAGGCGGGAGGGCCGCGCCAGCTGTAAGGTCAAAGACCGCCTGATCGGCGGCGACCACTATAATTCGGCGATGCCACCGCGGTTCTACGTGCCGGACCTGGCGGGGCCGAATGAGCCGGTCGAGTTGCCGGATGAGGAGGCCCGACACCTGACACGGGTTCTACGATTGGGGGCCGGCGACACGGTCTCGGTATTCGACGGGCGGGGTGTCGAGTATCTGGCCCGTGTCGAGCAGGCGCCGCCGGGACGGGTCGTCGTGCGGCCTTATCAGTCCGTCGCACCCCCGCCCGAGCCGGTGGTGGCGTTGACCGTGGCGCAGGCGCTGCTGAAGGGACGCACGTTCGATGACGTTGTGCGCGACGTGACGATGGTTGGCGCCGTCGCGATTCAGCCGCTGCTGACCGCGCGGACCGAGGCCCGGGCACGCGATACCGGTCGATGGATCAGGATCGCCGTTGCCTCGGCGAAGCAGTGTCGTCGAGCCGTCGTGCCCGCGGTCAGGGCACCGGGGCCGTTCCGATCCCTGCTCGACGACGACCGGTCCGACCTGCGGCTGTTGCTGGTCGAGCCGGGAACGGCCGGCGCGGCCGGCGCACTCCGGTTGTTGCAGGACCGTTCTCCGCCAGCCACCGCGACCCTCGCGGTCGGCCCGGAAGGCGGCTGGAGCGCGGACGAGGTGGCCGCCGCCACGGCGGCGGGGTTCATGCCGGTCACGCTTGGCCGGCGGACGCTACGGGCCGACGCGGTCGTCGTCTGCGCCGTGTCGGTGCTCCAGTACGTGTGGGGCGATCTCTGACGGGCGGCCCGTTCGTGTCTACCGACGATGCAGGTGGGTGTCCAGCGCAAACGCCTCTTGCTCAAGCAGCTGATACCTGCCAGCGGCGTCGCTGGGACTGACGATCCGGTTCCAGCTAGACCTCGATACGGTGCTCGGGATTAACACGAAGGGATGGATCGACAGCAGGCCGACGCATGTCAGGACATGAGGTACGGTGTTGAGGACCTCGAACGTCTTGTGAACGGCCACCTGGACAATGGCCGTTGCCGGATTCTGAAAGACCTGACACACGTGGTGGGCCGGCCGGCCCACCACGCAGACGACCTGACTCACCGTCGCGTTCCTGGATGAGGCGCGCCGGCTCCTGCTCCCGCAGGCGGCCTAGCTGTACCGCGCGGGCGCCGGCGCGCATGGGTCACCCACTGGCGGCAAGGTGTGCACAGAAGGGGCCCGACCGCCGCCTGCCGCGCCGCCGAGCGACCGGACGCCTTCCAGAATCAGCTACGACAGGCAGTGGACGGCGCGATCTGCCGATGACGGAGGCCCGATCCGTTCGATCAATTCCCAACGGGGCCATACACGCCTTCCCAATCGGGCGCATCACCGGTCTCGGTGCAACGCAGGACTTTCACCACGGACCGCCAAGACGTCGAACGCCGGACGGCTAGCCAAAGATGTCCTTGACGCGCTCGAAGAAGGGCCGGTCTTCGGCGGTGTCGGCGGTGTCGGTGGTCGGCGGGTCGAACACCCGTTTCGGCATCGTCGCGTCGAGTGTTTCGATAAGGGTCCTCTGCTCCAGGCTCAGCTTGCGCGGCACGGCGACTTTCACGGCCACGTAGAGGTCGCCGTTCCCCCGCCCGCTGACGTTGGGCATGCCCTTGCCCCGCAACCTGAAGCGTGTGTCCGGTTGGGTGCCCTTCGGGATCTGGATGGTGGTCGGCTCCCCCAGGGTGGGCACTTCGATTTCTCCCCCGAGCGCCAGCGTTGGGTAGGTGACCGGCAAATCGCACAACAGGTCGTCACCGTCGCGGTGGAAGAACGGGTGGTCATGGACGTGAACGACCACGTACAGGTCGCCGGGCGGTCCACCTCGACTGCCGTGCTCGCCTTCCGCGGAGAGACGAAGCCGCTGGGCCGTCGCAATGCCAGCCGGGATCTTCACCGTCAGCTTGCGTTCGCGCGCGACTCGGCCATTGCCGTGGCAGGTCTGACACGGATTCGTAATGACCCGGCCGACCCCGCCGCAGTGCGGGCAGGTCCGGGCCACGGTAAAGAACCCCTGTTGGAAGTGGACCTGGCCGCGGCCCCGACAGTGGCTGCATGTCTGGGGCGTGGTCCCGCGCGCCGCCCCCGACCCGCTACAGGTGTCACACGGCTCCTCACGTGGGATCTGGAGCGTTGTCTCGGTGCCGGCGGCCGCTTCCTCGAACGAGATCTCCAGGTCGTAGCGCAGGTCGGCCCCGCGTCGGACCCCACCCCGGCGCGTGCCGCCGCCAACCCCGAACAGGTCGCCCAGTCCGCCGAGAATGTCACCGAAGTCGGCGAAGATCGTCGGGTCGAAGCCACCGGCGCCTCCGGCGCTTCCGCCGACGCCCGCATGTCCGAACCGGTCGTAGCGGCTGCGCTTCTCCGGGTCGGCCAGTGTCGCATAGGCCTCCGCGGCTTCCTTGAACCGCTCTTCGGCCGTCGTGTCGTCCGGGTTCCGGTCGGGATGATACTTGAGCGCCATCTTGCGGTAGGCGCTCTTGATGGCTGCCTCGTCCGCCGTCCGCGGCAGGCCGAGGGTCTCGTAATAGTCGCGTGTCGTCACGCCTTGGCTACCTTGACCATCGACGCCCGGAGCAGCCGGTCGCGCAGGGTGTAGCCCCGGCGCAACTCCTCGATGACCTCGCCGTCGCGGTGTGCCTCGCTCGGCTCGTGGGCCACCGCTTGGTGCAGATTCGGGTCGAAGTCGGCTCCGAGTGCCTCGATGGGCGCGACCCCGCGTGCGGCCAAGAGGTCGAGCAGCTGTTTGTAGATGATCTCGACGCCGCGGCGATCGACGTCCACGTCCTGGGTGTCGGCTGCCAGCGCGCGCTCGAAATCGTCGACAAGCAGCAACAGGTCGGTTAGCAGCGCGAGGGCGGCGTGTTCGGCCAGCTCGCGCCGCTCGCGATCGGTGCGCTTGCGATAGTTATCGAAGTCGGCGGTCGTGCGGAGAAGCCGCTCGTAGTACTCGTCGCGCTCGCGTTGCAGCCGGTCGATGTCGTCCGCTTTGGACCGGTCCGTCCCGGTGCCGTCAGCCGGTTGCTCGTCGTCCGCTTCGGACCGGTCCGCCCCGGTGCCGTCAGCCGGTCGCCCGTCGTCCGCTTCGGACCGGTCCGTCCCGGCGCCGTCAGCCGGTTGCTCGTCGTCCGCTTCGGACCGGTCCGCCCCGGCGCCCTCAGCCGGTCGCCCGTCGTCCAGCGGGGGCGCCGTCTCGTCCGGCGGCGCCGTGTCCTCAGACCGCTCCGTGTTGTGTTCGTCGTGCATCGTCGGACGGCGGCGGAGCGTGGTTCACGAGGACGCGGCTGACGGCTTGCGACATGTTGTCGACCGCCGCGATGGTCCGTGAGTAGCGCATTCGACGTGGACCGATCACGCCGACGGTGCCAGTCTGTCGGCCATCGAAGTAGGTGGAGATGATCAGGCTGAAGGGGCGCAGGTCGACCGCCGAGTGTTCGGTGCCGATGACCACGGTCAGCCCGTCGGTGCCGAGATATTCGCTGAGCAGCCGCACGAGCCGATGCTTTTCCTGCATCATCGCCAGCAGCGCTCGCATCGTGGCGAGTGGCACGGGACCGTCGTCGTCCAAGACCTCGTCGAACAAGAACGTCGCGCCATCGACGAACACGCTCTCATGCGGGACCATGTCCTCGAGGGTCGAGCTCACCAGGCGAAGCGAACGTGACAGCAGCTCGTCGTACAACACCTGCTCCTGACGCAGGCGTTCGACCACCGACGCGCGCACTTCACCGAGTGTCAAGCCGCAGAACTCCCGGTTCAGGTAATTGGCACCCTGTTCCAGCTCGCTCCGTCGCACCCGTTCGCCGATGTCGATGACCTTGTGGCACACCTGTTGTCCGTGGGCCGTGACCAGCACGAGGATACGAGTGCCTTCGAGCGGGACGAACTCGATGTGCTCGAAGCCCGCGACCTCGTTTGTCGGCGCCAGCACGAACCCGAGGTGGTGCGACACACGGGACAGCTCGTGAGACACGTTCGACAGGACGCCGTTGACCGACCCGGCCTGGCGCAAACGGGCCTCGACCGCCGTCGTCGAGCGGGCTGCGCGATGGTGCCCGAGTAGCAGGTCTACGTAGCACCGGTACCCGAGGTCCGTCGGGATCCGCCCGGCCGACGTGTGCGGCTGTGACACATATCCGGCCTCCTCGAGGTTTGCCAGGATGTGTCGCACTGTTGCCGAGGAGAGCCCGAACCCGCCATGGGCCGCGAGCCAGCGCGAGGACACGGGGGAACCGTGGTCGACGTATTCCTGGGTCAACGTGGCCAGGAGTCGGCGGGTGCGTTCGGGAAGGTCTGCGCCGACTTTTCCTTGTGAGACGGCCTGCCGGGACATCACACCTGCCAGTATACCGTATGGCTAGCGAGGCTTCGCCTCGCTAGCTGAGCCTGTCTCACAGCCCCGCGACGCGGGGGCTAGACTCCTTGAACGGAGACAGTCGTGGTGAAAGCGAAAAAAACACGATCAAAACTTGACTCCATCGTCACGATAAACTTCGTTCAAGGATTCTAGCGCGGCTCCGCCTACTCGCCGACCGTTGCCTTGGCGGCGTTCCCCGGGGTCCAGCGCAGCGACTGGGCTGACCCTTCGGTGGTCGATGTCCCGCTCGCGTCGACCTTGCCGTATTTCACCCCAATCATCTCGGCCAAGATACTCACCGCGATCTCCTGGGGGGTGACCGCACCCAGGTCCAGCCCGACCGGGGCATGGACCTTCCGGAGCTGTTCGGGTGTGATCCCCTCGGCTTCGAGCGCTTCGTAGATCCGCGCCACTTTGGCTCGGCTGCCGATCAACCCGAGGTACCGCAACTCCTTCGGCGCCAGCGCGCGGAGGGCGTCGAGGTCGTGCCGGTGGCCGCGGGTCAGGATGACAGCGAACGCATGGGCCGGCAGCTCGGCCTGTGTCAGCCACTCGGGGATCGCATCCACCACGATTTCCTCCGCGTCCGGAAACCGCTCGGTGTTGGCGAACTTCTCGCGGTCGTCGATGACATGGAGCTTGAAACCGACCGTGTGGGCGGCCTGGGCGAGGTGATACGACACATGACCCGCCCCGACCAGGTAGAGTGCCGGCGCCGGTTCGAGTGGCTCGATGTAGACTTCCATCTGACCTCCACAGATCAGCCCGGAATCCTCAGCGATGTCGTCCGCCAGCTCGTACTTGGCGATCACCGGTTGCCGGGTCTCGATGGCGTTGCGCGCCTTCCAGAACGCCTCGTTCTCATAGCAGCCGCCCCCGATCGTGCCCACGATTCGCCCGTCTGGAAACACCAGCATCTTGGCACCAACCCGCTGTGGGGTCGAGCCCTGCGCACGGATGATCGTCACGAGGGCCGCCGGTTCCCCGCGCCTCAGCGCCTCCGCGACTGCCTCGAACACATCCTCGTTCCGCATGGTGTCCCTGTCTAATCCCGCTAGATCAGGATCTCGATGTCGCTGGTGATGGTGTGTTGACCCGGGCCACGATCGCGGGCAGCTTTTCCGGCACCCGATCGGCCGCCGACAGGTTCAGCAACTCGAGGGTGCCTGCCGGATCCGCCGGTGTCTCGAGTCCACCGGTGCCGCAGCCGATCACCACCACGAGTGGCAGCCACATCCCGCGGCGGCTGTGGCACCGGTGTCGCATCAGCTGATTATACCCACTAGTGCAGCGGACACATCGTGCGTGGCTCGGTCCCGTGTCGAAACGACTCCTGGATCGTGTCGGGACACCGTGGTGTCGCCAGAAGACCGGTCTCGGGGTCCACGTCGACGACGGTGATCCCGGGGGGCGAGCTGAACGCGGGCGACTCGCGACCGGCGAGGGCGCGGCGCATGAAGTTGCTCCACATGGGCAAGGCCGCCTGGGCGCCCGTCAACCCAAGCGAGCTACCGTCGTCCATGCCGACCCACACCACGGTCAGCAGGGACGGCGTAAACCCCGCGAACCAGGCGTCGCGCAGGTCATCTGTCGTGCCTGTCTTGCCGGCGGCCACGTGCAGGAACCCCTGGCGGCGGGCTGCGGCCCCGGTGCCGCTGTCGAGTACGCTCTCGAGCATCCGGGTGACGAGAAACGCGCTGTCGGTCGCCGCGACACGTCGCGGGGGGTCGGCCGGCAGGTCGATGGTCCGTTCCTCATCGGTGACCCGCGTGATGGCCTGGAGTGGCATCCGGACGCCGCCGTTGGCCAGGACCGTGTAGGCCGCGGCCACCTGCAGCGGTGTGGCCTCGAATACCCCGAGTGCGAGCGCTGGATAGGCCGGCGGGGTGACGCCGCCGGACGCGGCGGCCCACAGGTCCGCGACCTGCTGGAACCCTGTCTGCTCGGCGACCTTGACGGCGGCCACGTTGCGAGATCGGGCGAGGGCCATCCGCGCGGTGATGGGGCCGTCGTACACCCCCCCGTAGTTGGCCGGTTGCCAGTTGCGTCGGTCGAAGACGAACGTGGTCGGCGTGTCGTCGATCAGCGACGAGGCGGTGAAGGGGAACGTCGGGTCACGCCCGGCGCGTTCGAGCGCCGCCAGGTAGACAAACGGTTTGACGATCGACCCGGGCTGTCGTCGCGCCCGGTCCACGCGATTGAACTGGGAGTCGCGATAGGAGCCGCCACCGACGAGCGCCCTGATCGCGCCGTTCCGCGGGTCGACAGCGATCAACGCCGCCTGTGGCGGCGCTCCGGTCGCCTCGGTGCGCCCGCCGGCGATCCGGCGGAGCCCCTCGTGCACCGCGGTCTCCGCCAGCCGCTGCAGGTGCAGGTCGAGCGTTGTGTCGATCCGCAGACCGGCGCTTCCACCGTTGTGGTGAGCCAGCGCCTGTGTCAGCCGTCGGTCGACCAGGTCGACGAAGTAGGGCGCTTCGACGTCGGCGGTGTCGGCGATCGCCCGGATTGGCTCGCGGATCGCCGCCAGTGCCCTGTCCGGTGTCACGAACCCGTGCTCCACCATCGCGAGCAGCACGCCGTTGCGCCGCGTGCGTGCCCGGTCGGGATGACGGTCTGGCGCGTGCAACTGCGGTGCCTGGATGATGCCCGCGATGGTGGCCGCCTCACCGAGGGTGAGGTTGCCAAGATCCTTGCCGAAGAGCGAGCGCGCCCCCTGGGCGACCCCGTGGATCGCGAACGAGCCGTGCTGGCCCAGGTAGACCTCGTTCAGATACAGCTCCAGGATGCGCGCCTTCGACAGCCGTTGTTCGAGGAGCATCGCCAGCGCCTGCTCTCGCAGTTTTCGGGACATCGTTTGTGCAGGGTGCAGCAGCGTGTTCTTGATCAGTTGCTGGGTCAGAGTGCTCGCCCCGACGAGATAGCGGCGATTGCCCGTCAGATTCGTCACGGTGGCTCCGGCGATCCGGACGGCATCGACACCGTGGTGTCCGAAGAACCGGTGGTCCTCGGCGGACAGCACCGCCTGTATCACCTGTCGGGGAATCTGGGATAGCGGCGTGACGCGCCGTTTGCGACGCTCGCCCGCCTGGAGGGTCGAGAGCAGCGGCGCGCCGAGCACCAACCGTTCGGTGCGTCCCCCGGGTGGGATCTCGATCGCCGAGACCTGGTCGGTGCCGCTGGGGTCCCGATCGAACCTGACACGAAGGGTGCGACCGCGCTGTGGGCCATCCTGCTCGACGAGGGTAATCGCGCGACTCTCGACGGCGAACTCCCCGGCTCCCCGCGCCCGATCCCGCTGGGTGTAACCCAGGTCGTTCAGCCAGTCGACCAGCGTGTCGCGATGCAGCGCCAGGCCCGGAGAGAGCTCGAGCGCGGCGGCGAACAGCCGCGTGGCTGGGAGTGTCCAGCCGGTGGCCAGCCGTTCGTCGATCTGCCGGGAGAGCGCCTGGTACAAGACGGTCCCGGTCACGAGGAGCGCGACGATGAGGACCGCGAAACAGAGCCCGGCGCGATCGATCCCGGACCGCGCGCGTCTCGGTCGTCGCCGCCCCCGGCGACGTCGCGTGGTCGGGCGTCGGGGCTTCCCCCGGGTCCCCCGCCTGGGAGTGGCACTCACGCCCAACGTATCGGACGAATTCTTCGTGGCCTTCCGCGGAATTGGTAGCAAGGCCCTTGAGGGCCGTCGTTCTCGGAGGCGTCGCTGAGACAGAAGACGGCGAAACCCTCCGGCTTCCTCTTGACTCCTGACTTCTGACTCCTTCGGGATCCTTTAGATCGCAATCACCCAGTGATGACTTGCGTCGAGTGTCGGATCGCTGACGAGCCGGTCGATCAAGGCGGGGCCGTATCGGTTCAGGAAATAGACCATGCCGACGGCCCGCTCCTGGGGGCTGCCCTGGGGAAAGATCTGCGTCTGCGCCCGCGCGAACTGCCGCCGCAGCGTCTGGTCTTGCCGTTTGGCGGCCTGGACGACCTTGTTCTGAAGGTTCCGCAGGTCGCGTTCCATGCGGCCCAGCGTCGAGTCGGCGGCGCCGCTCAACGTCGGATCCACATCGGCGACGGCCGCCCTGACCGACTGCATCCGGTCCCGGATGGTGTCTGCGGCAGCCCGCATCGCCTGGTCCACGGTCTCGGGCAATTGGGCTTTGAGCAACCGGTTCAGCTCCGACTCGTCCTGTGGCTGGAGGGTCTCGACCGCGATGTCGTGGCGCCGCAGGAACTTGAGGACCGCCGCGTCCACGAGCGTGGCGCTGATGCGCGGGGCCACGAGGGGCATCGGGACGTCGAAGTGCTTGAAGACGCGCTTGAGCTGCGCCAGGTAGGCCAGCTCGTTCGGTCCGGCGACATAGCAGACGGTCGGAAACAGCCGGTCCTGTACGATTGGGCGCAGCAGGACGTTGGGACCCAGACAGGCGGCGTTCTCCCGAAGCCGGTCCAGCAACTCCGTGCGGTCGACCAGCTCATCGCCGACGCGCAGCCTGTCGCCGGCCTGCCGGATGACGCGCCGGGTGTCACCCAGCAGGAACAGGGCCACGGTGTCGGGCTGGGGCTCGACCTGCGCATGGAACCCCGCCTGGCGCAACTCGTCGCCCGCCGCTCGCGCGAACGACGTCGTCGTCCCGGCGCTCGTGATCTCGCGTTCGAACAGCTCCGCGACCAGCGGCTTGGCCGCCGGGTCGGAGGGATCGAAGACGACCAGACCGAGGTCGCCGAGCAGCCGCTCGAGCCAGACCGCGAACGCGTCAACCAGGCCACGGCCGGTCGTATACGCGCCACGCAGGTCGGCGATCAGGTCGGCCGTGAAATCGGTGTGCGGCAGTGTGACCGCCAGCGCGTCGACGACAGCGGTGACCTCGTCTCCCAGTCGAACGGCCGCGGCTGGGGTGCCGGTCGGCGCGGCGATCGACAGCGACACGCGCTCGAGCCGCTGGTCCGCGTCGAGGATGCCGCAGCTCCGGATCTCATCGAGGTCGTGGTCCTCCGCGTCCACCCAGAATACGGCCACGGCCGGTACGCCGTGAGTCTGCTCGACCTGTCGCGTCAGGCGGATGGCCGAGATCGCCTTGAGCAGGGTATAGAGCGGTCCCCCGAACAGTCCAGCCTGTTGCCCGGTCACGACCGCCACCGAACGCGGATCATCGAGTCGTCCGGCCGCTGCGACCGCCGCGGCGGGGGCGCCGCGGGCCCGTTGCTGCGCCTGCAGAAGCGTCGCAAGCGCCGTTGTGGTGCCGGCTGGACGCGCGCGTGCGGCAATGGCGTCGCGCCAGGCGGTCTCGTCGGCAGGGTCGCCGGCGAAGAACGGCTCGAGCGCGGCGAAACGGGTCGTGTACTCGGCGGCCAATCGCTTGACGCCGGGAAACCGTCGGACGTCGACGGCAAGAGATTCTGGGAAGGTGATGACGGGGTGCTCCGGAGACACGGACCATCACTGTCGCAGAGGGTGTTGGGGAGTGTCAAGGTCGTCGCGCCCCGGCGGGCCGACGTCATGAGCGTCGGCGCCGGCGCTGCTTCGAGTGCTGCCGATCCGTTCTATCGCGTTGAAAAATCGTGCACTTCCGTGCTATTCTGTGGACCCAATTGGAGGTAGCACCCCCCTGACACACGAAGATTCGAGCTCGTTTGCCGCCCCTGGTGCATTCGGTCCCTATCGGGTGATGCACCAGATCGGGGTGGGCGTCCTCGGACCGGTCTTCCGCACCTACCACCCGGACGACGACCGGTTGGTGGCGCTCAAGGCCTTTCAGCTCGACATCACGCCGGAACAGGCCGGCACGCTCGCCGCCGCACTGAACGGAATCGTGCAGGCGGGCGTGGTGCATCCCTGCCTCGTGACTCCGGTCGGCGCCGGGCTCTCGGATGGCGTGGCCTACCTTGCGATGGAATATGTGGTCGCCGAGTCGTTGGATGTGGCCACTCGTCAATATGCGCCGGAGGCGGTTGGGACGGCGCTCCCGTTCGTGGTGCAACTGGCCGAGGCGCTCGATACCGCACATGCGGGGGGGCTGTCCCACGGTGCGTTGCACCTGCGCGACGTCTTCGTGACGCCCGAACTCGCGCGGGTCACCGGGTTCGGCGTCGTGTCGGCGCTCGACCGGGTGCGGGTGCGTGGACCGTTGCGGCGGCCCTACACGGCGCCCGAACAGATCGCGGGCGCCGAGTGGGGGCCCGCAGCCGATCGCTTCGCGTTGGCGGCGATCGCCTACGAGTTGCTGACGGGGAAGCGCTTGGCGGGCACCGGCGAGCAGGTCACGGACCGCCTCGCCGAGATGGCTGGCGTGCGCGACGTGACGAGCTTGACACGGCTCTTCGCGGTCGCGCTGGCTGACACGCCCGGGACGCGACCTGCGTCGGCCCGGCAATTCGCCGATGAGCTAGCGGACGCGGTCGGGTGGACCGGGGCGGATGCGGTCCGCGAGGCCCTAGTCGCGATGGGCAGTGAAGCGGGTGACCCGGAGCATCACGTGTCGGATGATGCGCCGGTGATCGCCGTGGCCGGCGTCTCGGCACCAGCGTCCGCGGGTGCCGAGACGACCGGAACCGAGGAGGCGGCTCTGGACATGGAAAGAACCAGACGGGAGAGCACGCCGGAACCCGCGCTCGACTGGACCGAGCGCAAGCTGGAGCGCGGTGAGTCGGACGAGCTCCGCGCGCCCGAGGCCTATGAACCGCGCCCGCCCGGCGCCGTCCCGGATTCCGACCATATCGATGCCGTGCTCGAGAGCCCTCCGGGCGACGGGGCGGCGCCCCTGCCCAGTACCGGATTGTTGTTCGACCAGCCGGACGAGGGAGACGATGCCGAGCTCCACGACGGAGCGGCGCCGGTCCCGGTCTTCGATGACGATGGTGACGACGATGCGGATCTCAGTGTCACCCAGGGCCGGCACCGGCCACTCGACGACAGCTCCGAGCCGCCGAGCGATGCCCCGGACAGCCAGGCGGCGGGTGTCTACGAGGCGATCACGCTCAGCGACCTGCAGGACCGGCTGGAGGACACGGTCGGTGCGCCTGAGGGCGACTCAGACGACGCTGCAGATCTGGGTACGGATCTGCCGGCCGGGCCGGAAGCACGGGACGACGATGCGGACGGTCGTGTCGACCGGACGTTGATGTTCGAGTTCGACACCGAGGACGACGACGACCGCTATCGGCACGACGATCTCCAGGCAGGGCTCGTCGCGTCGGGTTGGGCCGACCGCATCCGCCGGTTGCCTGTGGTGCCGCTGGTGCTGATTGGGGTGGTGCTCACCGTCGTCCTGTTCGTGGTGGGGTTCAAATGGATGGCCGGCGGCGGTGACGTCGTGACGGATGAGCCGTCGGCGGCCGTTGCGGTGGTGGCTGGCGGTGTCGCCGACCCCTCCGACGCGCCGGCGGCGGCCGAGCCCGCGCCGCAGGTGAGCCGGGAGTTCAGCGAGGCGACCGTCGCAAGCTCGCCGGTGGCCGAGGTGCCCGTCGAAGCACGGGTGGAGACGCCGCCAGCCTCGCCAACTCCGCCGGCCCCGGCGTTCGCACCGGAAGAGCCTGAGGATCCGGCGTCGGCTGGAGGGGCACCGGTCGCTCCGGCGCCCCTCGCACCGGTCCCGGCGCCGGCGCCACCGACGGCGAACGGGCGACTGCTGGTGCGGTCCACGCCCCCCGGTGTGCGGGTGGTGGTGAACGGTGAGGCGCGCGGCACCAC